>JBEGRZ010000062.1:0-3188 GCA_041180115.1 Actinomycetota bacterium | reverse complement strand
CGGAACGCCGACGCAAACTCGGCACCAGTCACACCAGAACCAACCACAATCATGTGTTCAGGAAGTTCGGTGAGGTTGTATAGATCTAGCCAGGTCAGAATACGCTCGCCATCTGGCTTTGCGGTTTCTAGAGTGCGTGGGTGGGCGCCAACGGCCACGATGATGGTTTTAGCTTCGAGACGCTCTTCCTTGCCGTCATTGTGGGTAGCGATCACGAAGTGGTTTCCGTCTAGACGGCCGGAACCTTCGATAACTCGAACACCCTGCGCGGTCAAAGTGTTGTGCATGTCTTCAGACTGTTCACCGGCGATAGCCAACAGGCGCTGGTTGATTGCGCCCAAATCAAGATCAACCTGCGGGTGAGTGGTTTTGCCGTTTTCATGGAAACGGATTCCAAGTTCGGCAGCGCGACTTACTGCCTTGGCTGCATCTGCGGTTGCAATCAGGGCTTTGGAAGGAACCACGTCGGTAAGCACCGCCGAACCACCGATTCCGCGGCGTTCGATAAGAGTTACCTCGGCTCCGAGCAGAATGCCGGCAAGGGCTGCTTCGTAGCCACCAGGGCCACCGCCGATGATGACAATGTGGTGTTTCTTTTTTGGCTGATTAGACACACCTAGAATCTATCCCATGGACAATCTTTTAGACGACCCGACAGCCAATCCTTTTGACGTTGCAAATCTTGCCGCAGCGAAGATCGCCGAACTTAGCGGAGTAGCTAAGCACGACATCGCTCTGACCCTAGGTTCAGGCTGGGCAAAAGCCGCAGACCTACTGGGCGATACCGTGGCAACCTTCGACGCCACCGAGGTGCCTGGCTTCTCGAAGCCGGTCGTTGAAGGTCACGTCGCGACCATTCGTTCGATTCGTCTTGCTAACGGCAAGCACGCACTGGTTTTGGGCGCCCGCACCCACTACTACGAGGGTCACGGCGTACGTCGTGTGGTTCATGGTGTTCGCACTGCGGCCGCAGCCGGAGTAACCACCATGGTTCTCACAAACGGCGCTGGCGGAATCAAGGAAAGCTGGAAGCCTGGCACCCCTGTTCTAATCAGTGACCACATCAACTTCACCTCAATGTCGCCGATTGAGGGAGCCAAATTCATCGACCTCACCGACGCCTACAGTCCGCGTCTGCGTGACCTAGCCAGAACCGTTGACGATTCCCTAGACGAAGGTGTTTACATGCAGTTCCGCGGACCTCACTACGAAACTCCGGCTGAGGTTCAGATGGCCAAGGGCATGGGTGCTCACCTGGTTGGAATGTCGACCGCTCTGGAGACCATCGCCGCTCGTGAACTGGGCATGGAGGTGCTCGGCTTCTCACTGATGACCAACCTTGCTGCTGGAATCCAGAAGACCCCGCTCTCACACCTTGAGGTTTTGGAGGCGGGACGCGAAGCCGAGGGTCGCATCAGCGCTCTATTGGCAGAAATCGTCGGTCGCATCTAAATGACTTTGCTTCAAACCGCGAAAGATTGGGTCGCTCAGGATCCAGACCCAGAGACTCGCGCTCAGCTTCAAAAACTCATCGACGATGAAAACCTCGACGAATTACAAAAATCCTTCGAACCTCGTATCACTTTCGGAACCGCCGGTCTTCGCGGTGAACTAGGCGCCGGCGCGGCTCGTATGAACCGCGTGCTCGTTGCGCAAGCAGCCAGGGGCTTAGCAGACTACCTGCTTTCTCGTGAGGAGAAGCCTTCGGTGGTCATTGGTTTTGACGGCCGTAAGAACTCCGATGTCTTTGCGCGAGACTCCGCAGAGATCATGGCCGGTGCGGGTGTTGACATCACCCTCTTCGATGGAATGGTTCCAACCCCGGTTTTGGCGCACTCGGTAAAGTTCGGGAAATTCTCGGCTGGTGTCATGGTCACCGCATCTCACAACCCACCCAACGACAACGGCTACAAGGTTTACCTTGGCGGAGACTTCGGCGGCAGCCAGATCATCTCCCCGATCGATTCCGAAATTGAATCCGCGATTGTGAAAGCAGCAAGCAATTTCACTTTCGACGAAATGCCTAAAGCCGAACCTGCAAAGGTTGGCGGTGGAAGCCTTCGTGAAGCCTATGTTCACAGAACCGCAGAACTCACCGCTGGGCACGAATTCGAAAACAAGCTCAAAGTGGTTTACACCGCGATGCACGGCGTTGGTCTTACCACCCTTACCGAGCTTCTAAAGCTTGTGATCGGGCCAGAGCTGATTCACGTGACCGAGCAGGTTCAACCAGACTCGAACTTTCCTACCACGCCGTTCCCCAACCCAGAGGAACCAGGCGCCATGGACCTAGCATTCGCCAAAGCCGAGGAGGTAGGCGCGGATCTAATCATCGCCACCGACCCAGATGCAGACCGTCTGGCAATCGGACTTCGTGGTGACAATGGCTTCTACCGCCTAACTGGCGACGAGGTCGGTCTGTTACTTGGTCACGAGCTTGCCAGCCGTCCAGGTGCAAGGGGCGCTCTCGCAAACTCGATCGTATCCTCGAGTGCGCTGTCGCGAGTGGCCAGCGCCCACGGTCTCGAATACGTTCAGACCCTGACTGGCTTCAAGTGGATCATGCAGGTTCCGGACCTATTATTCGGATACGAGGAAGCACTCGGCTACGCTTGTGACCCGAGCCACACCCCAGACAAAGACGGCATATCGGCCGCTCTAGTGGCACTCACCATCGCCGATCGTCTCCACCAAAACGGAGCCACCTTGGCTGACCACCTGAGCGAAATCAAACACCGTTACGGTTATCGCCCAACCGCTCAAGTTAGTGTTCGCGTGGAGAGCAAGGCGCAGGTTGCTGCAATTCTGGAGCGCCTGACCGCAAACCCTCCGAAGGAAATCCAGGGACGCTCGCTATCCGTGACCGACCTGTCCAAGCCAACCGGAAACCTACCAGCAACGAGCGGTCTGAAGCTCAATCTGGAAAACGGAGACTGGGTGATTTTGCGTCCGTCTGGAACTGAACCGAAGTTCAAGGCTTATCTTGAAACCAGCGAGGAAAACCTCGAGGTGCTAAAGAGCGAAGTGAAGCAACTTCTCGCTTAGAGCAGTGCCTTTTCCAACTTTTCGCTGATCTCGTTGATGTCGATGATGTGCTGAATCGGAATGATCTCGGCGTTAATGCCATCCAGCAGCGGAACCAACTCTTCAGTGGTCATCACGATGTTTGCGGTACTGCCAAGTTCGCG
>JBEGRZ010000061.1:0-3432 GCA_041180115.1 Actinomycetota bacterium | reverse complement strand
CGGGCGATCACCACAGCCCACCAACCCCAAGCCTGGTAGAAGTTCTCACTCTTCTCGATTGCCGAGCGCAACCACTTGCCCTCGCGCCTATCGAGATAAGGTCTTCCATAGTGGCGTCCTAGTGCGTAACCAACCTGGTCCCCGAGCCAGGCGGCGATACCAACGCCAGTGGCCATCACCCAGATGTTCACACCGGAACCCATGCCAGCAGCAACCAGACCGGCTGCGAAAACCAGCGAGTCACCGGTAATGAATGGAACGAAAGCACCCACGAACAGACCGGTTCCGGCGAAAACCAGACCCCAGACCACGAGGTAGAAAAGCCAAGGTCCGAGACCCGGTGACCAGCCCTGAATCTGGTCGCTGATAGATGCGTGAAGAACGTGCATTAGCGGCGGAACGTGATTTCCTCTAAGGCCAGGCGCACGCGTGGTGCAACCTCGCGTTCGTGAGCTGGTCCTTCAAGGGTCTCTGGCTCTGCGCTCTTTCCTAGGACGATTGCCGCGATCGCGTTGCGTCCTTCTTCTAGACCTAGAAGCGCGCCGGCAACATCGTGCTTGTAGCCGCTGACCGGGTGGGTGGCAAGACCCATCGATTGCGCCTGGATCATCATGTTCTGGGCGGCTAGGCCGGCATCGAACCAGGCGATCTGGTAGTCACTTCCATCTTCCTTCAGGGCTGGAACCGAGATGAAAATAATCTTTGACGCGTTTGGAATCCAAGCAGCGTTGAATCCACTCAGGGCTTCGCTGCAAATCTTGGAGTGCAGTTCTTCGCCACGGGTGACGATCGAGAATCGCCAAGGCTGTAGGTTGTTAGCCGATGGCGCCCAGCGGCCAGCCTCCAGAACCGCGGTCAACTCAGCCTCGGTTACCTCGTACGTGGCGTCGTAGGCGCGTGGGCTCCAACGCTCAGCGATTGGCTCAAGAATTGGGGCGCTGGTTACTGCAGGCTTTTTCATGTTTCAATTCTACTTTTCGTTTGTTAGGGCACGAACGAAGAACTCTCGCCACCGCAGTAGGCTTGGGTTCATGTCGCGCAAAGGACTCCTACTCTTTCTAATCGCAGGTGTTGCCTGGGGTATTCCCTACTTCTTCATCAGAATCGCAGCCGAAGAGTTCTCCGCGCCAATGATCGTCTTCGCTCGCACCGTCGTCGGGGCCGCCGTTCTACTTCCTCTGGCATTCAAACGAAACTCAATTCGCCCAGCGCTAAAAGCCTGGAAGTACGTCGTACTGTTCGCCATCATCGAAATGATGATTCCGTGGTCGATCCTTTCCACCGCCGAAGCCGGTACCCCGGTTCACATCAACTCCGGGTTAGCCGGGCTCTTAATCGCAACCGTTCCGTTCTTCGCGATCTTCCTCGGCTACTTCTACATGGGCGATAAGTCGGTCTTTCACCCGAAGACCATCCTCGGCCTCGTGGTCGGCTTTGTCGGTCTAGTTTTGCTAGTTGGCATCGACGCCTTCGCCGGCCACGTCGAGCTGGTCTGGGTCGGCATCGTGATGATCGCCGCCCTTGGCTACGCGGTTGCCCCAACGATCATCGCTAAGCACGCGGCAGATGTTCCATCCGAAGGTGTGATGTCGATCTCGATGGCATTGGTTGCAGTCGTCTACGCAATCCCTGCTCTCATGAACCCGCTAGCAGCTGGAGTCACTACCCCGAGCCTTGATGGCTGGTTATCTCTAGCCATGCTCGGTGTGGTCTGTTCGGCAATCGCGTTCGTCGTGTTCTTCGCTCTGATGAAGGAAATCGGTTCAACCCGAGCCACCCTGATCACCTACGTGAACACCCTAGTCGCGATCTTGCTGGGCGTGCTGTTCCTAAACGAACCGCTAACCCTCGGCATGATGGTTGGCATTCCCCTGGTCATCGTAGGTTCGTATTTTGCTACCCGCAAACACTGATCAACCTTAAAGAAAGAATGCCCCGCAAAACAGCGGGGCATTCTCCTTATAAGCTTTACTTCTTCTTCTTAGCCTTGGCCTTCGCCTTTGGCTTCGCAATGTTGCTCTCCTTGGTGACCGCTTGAGCAACGATGACGTTGGCACCCTTGGTGGTTACGGCCGCTCCGCCAACCAGCTTGTAGCCGGCGTTTAGGTGAGCGGAAACTTTGTCGCAGAATGCCGAGTCATCGATACCGGTCAGCATCTTGTACGGCTTGGTGAAGTCATACACAGGAGCTTCCTTGACCTCAGGTGCGGCGGCAGGCTTAGCTGCAACGGCTGGCTTACGTACTGGAGTTTTGGCTGCTGGGGCAGGCTTAGCTGCAGCAGGCTTGCGTGGTGTTGTAGTCATAAAAAAATCTTTACACTCAAAACTTGTTCAACTCCGCTTAATTAGCTTTTAAGTAAGTGAATTCTTAGTTCACAAAGTGAACTAGAAAAGACGGTTGTGCGCGGTGTCGAAGCCGCGAAGTTCGTCGTAGTTCAAAATCAGACACTCGATGCCGCGATCTTCCGCGAGCGTTCGAGCCTGCGGTTTGATTTCTTGTGCGGCAAAGATCCCGCGAACCGGGCGAAGCTGTGGGTCACGGTTTAGAAGTTCCAAATAGCGTGTGAGCTGTTCCACGCCGTCGATTTCTCCACGACGCTTAATCTCGATCGCAACCGTGACGCCTTCGGAGTCCTTAGCCAAAATATCGACCGGACCAATCGCGGTGAAATATTCGCGACGAATCAGGCTGGCGCCTTCGTCCCAGACTTCTAGATGTTCGGCCAGCAACTCCTGTAGGTGAGCCTCAACACCGTCTTTGATTAGGCCCGGGTCTTCACCGAGGTGGTGTTCAAGCTCGTGCAGGATTTCGTAAATCGAGATGTAGAGGATGTCGGCGGTCTTGGCCTGGCTAACTCGCCAAACTTCGACCACGCCTTTCTCGGACTGTTCCTCCTCTGGTTCGCGAACCGAAATCGTGCAGGGCGGGTTCATCCAGTTAAGCGGCTTGTATGAACCGGAGTCGCTGTGAACCAGAATCGAGCCATCACCCTTGAGCATCAGCAGTCGAGTTGCCAGTGGTAGGTGGGCCGAAAGACGACCGGCGTAGTCAACCGAACAACGTGCAATAACAAGACGCATTTTTGCTTACTTCTTCTTCAATCCGCCGTTTTCGATCTTCGCTAAGCGATCGATCAGGTGGTTTAGCGCTTCGTCCTGTACATCCAAGTGGCGCTGAATTTCTTTAGCTTCAGCCAAAATCGCGGTGGCGTCCTTGTAGGTAGCAATCGCGCGCTTCTCTGATTCGGCTGCCTGCAGGTTCTGCCCAACGATGATCACCGGAAGAAGAACTAGCTGAAGGAAGGTCTGTGCAATCCAAGCCACGATAACCAGGGTGTCACCACTGGCTAACGCCGCCGGCAGCGAAACCAGAGAGATCGCCAAAAAGATGTACGCTGCCCACATCGTGCCAACGCGCTTGGTAACGCCAAG
>JBEGRZ010000060.1:0-3898 GCA_041180115.1 Actinomycetota bacterium | reverse complement strand
ACTTCGTGGCCTGCGTCTACGGCTCTGGCTGCGGCAACTGCGCTGTCTACGCCACCGCTCATCGCGACCAAAACCTTCATAGGAAGATTTTACCTTTAGGCGTTGAGACCAGCCTTGAGGGCTTGTGCATGAACTTCTGGGAGCACTTCGAGGAATCGATCGATTTCTTGTCGTGTGGTGTCGCGTCCTAGGGAGATTCTCAGTGTTCCGGTTGCCTCTTCTTCGGTTCTGCCCATGGCGAGAAGCACGTGGGAGGCTCTGGCAACGCCGGCTGTGCAGGCGGAGCCGGTTGAGACGGCGATATCGTGTTGGTCGAAGAGGTAGAGCATGGAGTCGCCGGAGCAGCCAGGGAAGGTGAAGTGGGCAAGGTCTGGGAGGCCTGGGGCTGACCCTCTAGAGAATCTGGCTTCAGGGACTCTTGCGGTGATTCCGCTGATGAGGTGGGTAAGTAGATCATGTCTGGCCCAGCCGTCGGTGGCAAGTTTCGAGGCGGAGAGACGGGCTGCCGTGGCGAAGGCTCTAGCGCCAGCTGCGTTCATGGTTCCGCCACGGAGGTCGCGCTCTTGGCCACCACCCTGCTGGAGGCTTACGAGCTTGGCGCTTCTAGAAACGATTAGGGCACCAACACCAACCGGGCCGCCAACCTTGTGGGCGGAGACGGTCATTGCGGTTAGCCCTGGGAAGAAGGTGACTTCGGTGTGGGCGAAGGCGGCTACGGCGTCGGTGTGAACGGGGATGTTTTTTGGTTTCGCTAGCTCTGCTACTTTTCTGATGTCAGTTAGCACGCCGGTTTCGTTATTGGCCCACATCAACGAGATGAGCGCGATTTGGTCGCCCTTGGCTTGGATTAGTTCTTCAAGTTCTTGTTCGTCGATCTGGCCTTGCTCGTTGACGTTTAGCCAGTGGACGCTTGCGCCCTGGTGCTTTTCGAGCCATTCGATTGGGTCGATGACGGCGTGGTGTTCGGTGTAGGCGGAGACGATGATGTTCTTGTTCGGGTCTGCTTCAGTGGCAGCCCAGTAGAGACCTTTGATGGCTAGGTTGTCTGCCTCGGTGCCGCCGGAGGTGAAGATTACTTCTTGGCGGTCGCAGTTCAAGATGCGGGCAAGGTCTTCGCGGGCGCCTTCGAGCATGGCTCTTGCGGATTGGCCCGGGGTGTGAATCGAACTTGGGTTACCGAGCTTCAGCAGGTCCTCAGCCATGCGCTCCACGACCAGCGGGTAGATGGCTGTGGTCGCGGCGTGGTCGAGGTAAATGGTCACCTAAAAACACTATCGCGAGTAGGATTTTCTTCATGTCCGAAACCCCTGCCCTAGTGTCTACCGCGCTCGGTGTGACGCTAAACGAGCAGGGCGGTACATTCAGACTCTTTTCGGCGAATGCCACATCGGTGCGATTCACGATTGTTGATGCGGCCGAGCCGTCCAAGGAATTGAAGACTCTCTACGCTGTTCGAAACGGTGATGTTTGGGAAGTCTCCAGCGAACTGATTGTTCAGGGCGTTCACTACACGATTCAGGTTGACGGGCCGGAAGGCGTTCGTCACGGCTTCAACCCTGCGGTTGACCTGATTGACCCTTACGCTCGTGGCGTGGTTCGCGAGGGTCCTCGTGATTTTCACAACGTTGTAGTAGATCGCTCATTTGACTGGCAGGGCGTTTCAAAGCCTGCTACTCCGCTGGCTGAGACCATCATTTACGAGGCTCACGCCCGTGGGCTTACCCGCGGCAACACCGAGCTTCCGGATGAGATCAAGGGAACCTACGCGGCTCTGGCTCACCCTTCGACGATCGCGCACCTGAAGAAGATCGGCATTACCGCGATTGAGCTGCTGCCGGTTCAGTTGTTTATCTCCGAACCACGTTTGATGAACATGGGTTTGATTAACTACTGGGGTTACAACACCATCAACTTCTTTACCCCGCACCAGCGCTACGCGACGACGGCTGCAATTGCGGCCGGGCCGGATGCTATCTTGCGTGAATTCAAGACCATGGTTCGTGAACTTCACCGTGCCGGAATCGAAGTCATCCTGGACGTCGTCTATAACCACACCGCAGAGGGTGGTAACCGCGGTCTGACTCACTCGTTCCGCGGAATCGACAACGCTTCCTATTACCGCGTGGACGAACTGGGCAACTACCACGACACCACCGGTTGCGGAAACTCGTTGGACTTCTCAAACCAGCGCGTAGTCGATTTGGTGATGGATAGCCTTCGCTACTGGACCGAGGAAATGCAGATCGACGGTTACCGTTTCGATTTGGCCACTACCCTCGCTCGTGATGCGTCGAATCAGTACGACCCGAACCACCCATTGCTTCAGGCGATGGAACATGACCCAATCGTGTCTACCGCGAAGCTGATCATGGAACCTTGGGACGTGGGCCTTGGTGGCTGGCAAACCGGAAACTTCCCAGACCGCTTTAGCGAGTGGAACGACCGCTACCGCGACAGCGTTCGCAGATTTTGGTGTTCGGACATCGCGAACCACCGCAACAGCGGTCACTACGGGAACGGTGTTGCCGATTTGGCTACTCGCCTCGCCGGCTCGAAGGACATCGTCCATGGGCAGGCTGGAACGCTCGGTACCGTCAACTTCATAACCGCCCACGATGGCTTTAACCTCCACGACCTGGTTAGCTACAACGTCAAGCACAACAACATGAATGGCGAATCTAACCGCGACGGCAGCGGCAACAACTACTCATACAACTTTGGTGCCGAAGGGTTGCCAGCCGACGAAAGTATTTTGCTTGAACGCCACAAGATGATGCGTAACCTTATGGCTACTCTGCTGTTCTCGAGTGGCATTCCAATGGTTACCGCTGGTGATGAGCGCGCCAAGACCCAACAGGGAAACAACAACGCCTACTGCCAAGACAACGTGCTGAGTTGGGTCAAGTGGGACCTTACCGACTTTGAGAAAAACATCGAAACCACTTTCTCGTACTTGACGAAGCTGCGTTTAGAGAATGCGTCATTGCGTCCGGTGAATTTTGGAAACTTTGAAAAGGCAGAGCCTGGGTCAGACCTGATCCGCTGGTATAACAAGGACGGCGGTCTCATGACCGAGGACGACTGGAATTCTTCGGAGACTCGAGTCATTCAGCGCCTGAGCGAGAATATCACCGAAGATGGTGTTCACAATTTGACCCTCTTGGTAATCAACGGCTCAGAGGAATCGGTGGAGCTCGGATTGCCGGTTTGGGAAACTGTGTCTAGCTACGAATTGCTTTGGGATTCGGCCGAAGAAGTTCCGAACCACCACACCACTGCCTACAAGGCTGGCCGAAATGTTGCTATTTCGGAATGTTCTGTGAAACTTTTCCGCGCTGTCGCCAAATAACAATCGCTAAGTTTGTTATGTGAGCCAAACCGTTGAATATCGCCATGCTTCCCCTGTAGGCCGTTTGCCAATTACTTCGGTAAGTCCAGTGGTAGATGGTGGTCGATGGCCAACCAAAGCCTTTGCCGGTGAAATGCTGGCTTTTAGTGCGGTGGTTTTCCGCGAAGGCCACGACGCATTGGGCGTCGAACTTTTACTAACATCCCCAGATGGCAAGACCCAGGTAATTCGCATGGCCGAAGGCGCAGCCGGTAGCGAATCCTGGCACACCAAGGCACTGATTTCTTCCGAGGGTATTTGGAAGTTCAAGATTCAGGCATTTAGCGATGAATACGGCACCTGGCACCACAACACCGAGGTTAAGCTCGCAGCCTCGGTAGACCAAGACCTAATGATGCTCGAGGGTGTTCGCCTGTTCACGAATGCTGCTGCCGAAAAGGGGCGTTCGAAGGCATCTGCTTTGACACTGGTTAACCTTGCCGAGGTTTTGAGCGATGCTTCGATTTCCCACCTAGACCGCTTGCACGCAGCCGAGCAACCTGAGATTCT
>JBEGRZ010000059.1:0-4014 GCA_041180115.1 Actinomycetota bacterium | reverse complement strand
CCGATGATGGCAATGATGAGGGTTCGACGCTCAGTCCAGACCAGTTTGTCTAGTTTCTTGTGTTCGGTTTTTTCCGCGGCGGAGAGTTTTGCGACATCGTTCTCAGGAAAGACGGTTCCAGCCCAGATTGAACCGATGGCAACCAAGGCGGCGATCATTAGGTAGTTGTTGGTCAGTGAGATACCGTTGCTCAGCGCGAAACCGCAGAAGGTTGCGGCCAGAATCATACCGATACCGAAGGTGGAGTGGATCGCTGGGAACAGGCTGCGCTTGGAGCGCTTATCAACTTCGGAACCCTCGAAGTTTCCGGTGAAGTCGGCGATTGCCATAGGGAAGCCCATTAGTACCAAAAGCATCGACGACGCGAAAACATCGCCGGCGGGGACGGTGAAGGCGAGACCCGCGAGAGCGGCGGCTGAAACCGAGAACCCAACGATGGTTAGTTTGTTCGAGCCGAAGCGATTGGTTAGGGAATTCGCAAAGAAAACGCCGAGGATTCCGCCAACCGGGTAGAGCATCACAAACCAGCCCATTTGAGCGGTATCTAAGTGAAGTGCTTCCTGAACCTCGGGAGAGCGAGACTGCCAAGTTGAATAGAGGGCTGCTCTGGTGAAAAAGATCATGGAGGTTGCGGCGAACCACAATCCGAGGCCTGGCTTTTTAGTCATTTGTTCAAAGGTAGCAGAGCCGTTTATGGAAAACTTAGACCCATGAACGCCAATCAGAAAACCCTGGACGCACTATGGCCACGTCCAAGCGACTTCGCCGTTGTTGCGCAGTTGGTTCGTGCAGGTCTCGTGGAATCGATTCACCACGGAATCGTGGCCCTGGTTGGCCCAGATGGCAAGCTCATCGACGAAGTTGGCAAGGCCAAGCGCCTGGTCTTCCCTCGCAGTTCGGTGAAGCCGCTCCAGGCAGTTGCCACCACCGCGCTCGGTGCAAAACTCGAAGGTGCTCACCTGGCTATCAGCTGCGGTTCTCACCAGGGCACCGAAGACCACGCGAAACTGGTCACCGAAATTCTTGAAGCCAACGGACTAACCGGCGACGCACTGCAGTGCCCGGTGGCCTGGCCAGGCGACGCCGATGCTCGTAAGCGTGCCGCAGCCCAAACTCGCGAATGCTTCAACTGCTCCGGTAAGCACGCCGGATTCCTGGCTGCATGTGTTGCCGCTGGGTTCGACACCGAAAACTACCTAGACCCGAAGCACCCGCTTCAGGTGAAGGTTCGCGAGGTCATCGAAGAGTACGCCGGCGAAAAGATTTTGTTCACCACCCCGGATGGCTGCGGTGCGCCGCTACACACCCTGACGGTTGAAGGTTTGGCGCGCGCGATTGGCCGCTTCACCAAGGACGACACAGCGATCGTCGACGCCATGCTTCAAAACGCGTGGGCGGTAGACGGCCACGGAGCTCCAGACACTTTGATCATGGAAGCTGGCTTTGTAGCCAAACTCGGCGCCGAAGGAATATTCGTGGTGGGAACACGTGAGGGCTATGGTGTTGCGGTCAAGATCGCCGACGGCAACCTCCGTGCGGCACCGCTGGTAGCGCTCAATATGCTGCGCAAGCACGGCCTAATCGAGCAGAAAACCTACGATGACCTCACCGAGAAGATCGCCCTAAAGGTCACCGGCGGAAACCTGGTCACCGGCAAACTTCAGGCAACTAACTAGGACGTTCATTATTTACGGCTCACCAAAAAGCAACACCTACGGAATCGTTCTAGCGTTTATCAGCGCAATCCTGTTTGGTCTCAACGCATCGACTACCAAGGTCGTGATGGATGCGGGCGTGCCTGCAGACAAGTTGGTAATCGTGCGCTCGCTGGTCTCGGCACTACTCGCCGGTGCCGTCCTAGTTTTCACAAATCCAAAGGCCTTCAGGGTCACCCTGAAAGAAATCCCCATGCTACTTATCTTCGGTGTGATCGGTCTGGCCATGATGCAGTGGGCTTATTCGAACGCGGTCTCGATCCTGCCGGTTGGCATCGCACTGCTCTTTGAATACACCGCAATCATCATCGTGCCGATTGCCGCGCGCCTGATCTTCAAGGAAAAGACCACCCGAACCTTCTGGTACGGCGTCGCGTTGGTTCTAGCTGGTTTGCTGATTGTGAGTCAGATTTGGGCCGGAGGCCTCGAGCCAAAGGGTGTGTTCTTCGCTTTCCTTGCGGCCTTCCTGCTCGCGTTCTACTTCCTAATGGGTCAGCACTCCGGCCTCACCCGCGACCCGATGTCCACGATGTTTTACACCATGCTCATCGCCACCATCTTTTGGGCGATCGTCGGTGGCGGAAGCGGCTGGAACATCAACCTCGATGCAGCCACCAACCTGACCGGCAACCTCTCAGGCATCACCCTGCCACTGTGGATGCCACTGGCTTGGCTTACCGTGATGGGTTCGTTCGCCCCGATGGCAATGGGGTTCATGGCACTGAAGCTCACCACCGCGGCCAAAGTTTCAATCACCCAAACCGCAGAGCCGATCTTTGCTTTCATCTTCGGCTGGCTCTGGCTGGGGCAGTCAATGAACCTACTCCAGAGTCTCGGCGGCGTCCTAGTTATTGCCGGAATCGTATTTGCTCAGCGTTCAGGCGAAAAATCTCAAAACATAACAAAGTAGAGGTTTTTCAAAGGGCATGAGAGAATCATTCTTGAATGGAGTGATTCAAATTTGTCCAACGAAGAACACAACTAAACACAATCCAGCAGGCTGGAGAAACGTCCCAGAGACTTCTCAGCCACTCAATCCAGAGCGAGTTGCAGAACTCCTAGCTCAGGAGTGGGAGACCTTTGCAAAGGCCACACCACGATCCGGGGAACACAACAAAGAAGCCGCGAAAGTTTTGCCGTTAGGCGTAACCTCGAGCTTCCAGCACTGGGACCCACACCCAATTTCCGTTGTTTCCGCCAAGGGCGCCTACGTCACCGATATTGACGGCCGAGAACTACTCGACCTATCGATGGGCTTCGGCGCTATGTTGGTCGGTCACCTAAACCCAACCGTTGTTGAGCGCGTAAAGCACGCATTAGACAACGTGGGAACCCTATTCGTGACCCCGTCACCTACCGCAACCGTTGCGGCCGAAGCCTTCCAGAAGCGCTTTGGTCTAGACATGCTGCGTTTCACCAACTCTGGTACCGAGTCACTGATGTATGCGGTTCGCACCGCCCGCGCAGTTACCGGGCGCTCAGGTATCGTGAAGCTCGAGGGTGGTTACCACGGTGGTTATGACCCACTACAGGTTTCGGTAAAGCCACCGCTTTCCGCTATCGGTGACGCAGAGGCGCCAACCCCACACGTACCTTCCGAGGTCGTGGCCGGTGACGTCTACGTCGTTCCTTACAACAACCTTCCTTACCTGGCCGAGATCATGGAGAAGCACCACGAGAACATCGCAGCATTCGTGCTCGAACCTGTGGTTGAGAACCTTTCGATCGTTCTGCCAGACGAGGGCTACCTTGAGGGCGTTCGCGAACTCTGCGACAAGTACGACATCTGTCTAATCTTCGATGAAGTTAAGACTGGTCTTACCGCAGGTGCTCGCGGAGCCGCCGGCAAGCTGGGCGTAAAGCCTGACCTAATCACCATGGCTAAGTCGATCGGTGGAGGTCTGCCAGTGGCAGCCTTCGGCGGTAAGCAGAAGTACATGGACGCAGTTGTTGATGGCCGCATGGCGCACTACGGAACCTACAACGGTAACCCGCTAGTGATGGCTGCCATCATGGCTGTAGATGAACTCTGCACCGACGAAGCGATGGATGCCGCAGAAGCGCGCAACCTTCGTGCGCTGGCGAAGATGGACGAGATCATTGCTCAGTACCAGCTTCCGGCTCACACCATCGGTTTCGGTATCAAGGGTGCGGTCATCTGGTCAGATACCCCGGTTCGTAACTACCGTGACTACAAGGCAACCGATTTCCAGATCGCCGAGCTCAGCTGGCTTTGGGGCGTCAACCGTGGCATCCTGACCCCTCCAGGGCTAGACGAGCAATGGCTGGTTTCCTTGGC
>JBEGRZ010000058.1:0-4144 GCA_041180115.1 Actinomycetota bacterium | reverse complement strand
CAAACCGAGCTTGCTCTGGTTGAACTTGAGATCAAGGAACTCGACCCAGCCAACGTTTTCGAGTACTCGGTTCCACTATTTTGGGCATACTCAGACACACTCGAAGAACTCGGCCGAACTCAGGAATCCAAGAAATGGGCAGACCTGGCCACGCGCGCCGAGGCTCACTTCTTCGCTGAGCCGGAGGGCGAGCAAGAAGCCATTTCCATCCTCGAAGAGGTTGAACTTCCAGATGCCTAAGTCACTCGTTTCCGGTTTCGATTCGGTTCTGGCCGATCTAGACGGAGTCATATACGAGGGCGGTAAGGCTATCGTGCACGCCGTTGACAGCATCAACATGCTTGCCGAACAGGGTCTCAAGGTCGGCTACGTAACCAACAATTCTTCTCGTAAACCGGAGACCATTGCAGCTCAGATTGCCGCTTACGGCATCGCTGTATCACCTGAAGACGTGGTTTCCAGCGGTCAAACCGGTGTTGAATTGCTGTCAACTTTGGTGCCTGCTGGTTCCAAAGTTCTGGTGGTTGGCGGCGAGGGTCTTCGCACCTATACCGAGGCTGGCGGTTTCGTCCTCGTCAGTGATTCAACCGAGAAACCAGACGCCGTGATTCAGGGTTTTGCGCCTGATGTGAGCTGGAAGCACCTAGCCGAGGCCGCCTATTCGATTCAGAATGGCGCCAGATGGGTTGCTACTAACCAGGATTGGACTATTCCTCAGGAACGCGGCCTGGCACCTGGCAATGGAACCCTGGTTTCTGCCGTGCACACCGCTGTAGGTCAGCTTCCACTGGTTGCTGGCAAGCCTGAAGTTGCAATCTTCCAAACCGCAATCAAGCGTTTTGGCGTAAAGCGTCCACTTTTTGTAGGAGATCGAATTGACACCGACATCCTAGGTGCCAATCGTGCCGGCATTGATAGTGCTCTGGTGCTAACCGGGGTCAGCGATGCCAAGGAACTTTTGTCTTCACCGAAGGATTCACACCCGACCTACATTTTGGGTGACCTACGCGAGCTGTTCACTGCCTATCAGGCTCCGAAGCCAACCAAGTTCGGCTATAAGCTTCGCGAAGCCGAGGTCGAGTTGCTCGAACGTAAGGTTCGGGTGATTCACGGCGATCCAAAGAGCCTCGACGTGCTGCGCTGTGCTTGCGCGGTTATTTGGAACAGTGGCCTAGCCATCCATGCGCTGGATGTTCAGCCAGAGATTTACGAATAGGCTAGAAGGGTTATGAATCAAGAAATCATCGAATCGGTAACCCGCGAACTAGCGCAAATCGCCGAACTTCCAGTAGAGGAACAGCCTGCCGCCTATTCCGGCCTTCAGCAGCGCCTCCAGCAAGTACTCGATGGTAAGTCTTGGCCAGAATAGATTCCGAACTCGCGGCCAGAGGCCTTGCTAGATCAAGATCCCACGCTGCAAACCTGGTTGACGCCGGTCGTGTGCTGGTTGACGGAAAGCCTGCCAGAAAGGCTTCGCAAAACGTTGCCGAGGACGCCAGGCTAAAGGTCATTGAGGCCATTGATTATGTATCGCGAGCCGGTCACAAGTTGGCTGGTGCACTCGATGAATTTGGTGCACTGGAGCTAGTTGGCAAGGTGGCGCTTGATGTTGGAGCTTCCACCGGAGGCTTCACCGATGTCTGCCTTCGCCGCGGAGCCAGCCATGTGATTGCGCTGGATGTTGGACATGACCAGATCGCCGAAGAGTTTCGCGGTAACCCTCGAGTCTCGGTCATCGAAGGTTTCAATGCGCGTGAATTATCACGGGAAACTCTGAGCGCCGCCCTTGGCACCGAGACCATTCCTGAAATTGAAATCGTCGTTGCCGACCTCTCGTTTATCTCGCTCACACTTGTGCTCGAGCAGATGGTTGCTGTCGCTCCCAACGCCGATTACGTGCTTCTGGTGAAGCCGCAGTTTGAGGCTGGCAAAGAGTCGCTAAACGCTCACGGTATCGTCACCGATCACCGCCTGCGCTCAGCCGCGGTTGAAGGGGTTGCCGAATTTGCCGAAAAACTTGGGCTTCGCCTTGTAGATGTCTTGCGCTCGAGCTTGCCTGGCACTCACGGAAACGTTGAATATGTCCTGTGGATGAGTGCAACAGAGGGTGAATATCTATCAAAATGGAAGCAAAGGATTGCCGAATTAGCGAAGGAGAGTAAATGAGTAGCCGTTTTGTGCTGATTGTTTCCCACACTCGTCGCGATGAAGCCCGCGTTGCAGCGGTGCAAGCCGTAAACGGTTTGCTTGGTGCTGGAATTACTCCGGTCTTCCCGGCTCACGACCTTGCGGAATTGCAGGGAGCTGGAGTGCAACTCTCCGATTCGGTCATGACCTTGGGCAAGGGTGTAGAGGTTGCTGATCTGGAGCTGGCTATGGTTCTCGGTGGCGACGGCACCATCCTTAAAGCGGCCGAATTGGTTCGAGAAGCATCAACTCCGCTGCTCGGAATCAACTTAGGACACGTTGGTTTCCTGGCCGAAAGCGAAGCAGACGGACTCGAAGACGCAGTGCGTCGAGTGGTTGCGAAGGACTACATCATTAAAGAGCGTTTGACTCTAGATGTCGCCGTCTTTGTGGATGGTTCCGAAGTTTTCAAGACCTGGGCATTGAACGAAGCCACCATTGAGAAGAGCACTACCGAGAAGATGCTAGAGGTGGTCATCGAAATCGACCACAAACCGCTCACCAGCTTTGGTTGCGATGGAGTCATCCTGGGCACTCCGACTGGCTCCACCGCCTACTCTTTCTCGGCTGGAGGTCCGGTTATTTGGCCATCCGTCGAGGCCCTTACCGTTGTTCCTCTTAGCGCACATGCTCTCTTTGCGCGTCCACTTGTCGTTAGCCCAAGATCCGAGATTGCGGTTGAGGTATTAGCTCGCAGTGCCGGAGCTGGAGTGCTCTGGGCAGATGGTCGCCGCACCTGGCACCTACCACCAGGTGCTCGCGTTGAAGTCAGCCGTTCTGATGTTCCGGTTCGTCTGGCGCGTTTCCGCCAGGGGCCATTCACTGACCGTTTGGTAAAGAAGTTCTCACTTCCAGTTGAAGGCTGGCGCGGATCCGCTCGAGGTAACTAATTGATCGAAGAAATCAGGATCCGCGACCTCGGTGTCATAAGTAGCGCCACTCTATCTTTTGGACCTGGGCTCAATGTTCTAACCGGTGAAACCGGTGCCGGTAAGACCATGGTGCTGACAGCGCTTGGTCTTCTACTTGGGGAGCGTTCAGACAGCACAGCCATTCGTCAGGGACAAGAGCAAGCCTTTGTTGAGGGCCGCTGGTTCTTATCCGAAGCTAAGCAGGTAACTGAAACCGTGGAGTCGGCCGGTGGAAGCGTTGAAGGCGGAGAACTGCTGGTAAACCGCTCGGTTGGCCGTGATGGTCGCGCCCGCGCCTCGGTTGGTGGCGCATCGGTGCCGGTTGGCGTATTGGCTGCCCTCGGCGAGCAATTAGTTGTGGTTCACGGTCAAGCCGACCAGATTCGCTTGAAGTCAGCTGCCGCACAGCGAGAGGCACTAGACCGATTTGCTGGCCTTGGTGATGCGCTCGCCGACTACAAAACCTGTTGGACGCAATGGCGCGATGGTCAAGCCAGGCTCACAGAACTTAGAAACCTTTCGGCAAATCGGGTACTCGAGGCCGAAGGGCTTCGCGCCGCAATTGAGGAACTGGAACGCCTCCAGCCGGTAAGCGGAGAAGATCTTGAACTTGCTGAGACTGCTGAGCGACTAACCCACAGCGAGGAACTTCGCATTGCAGCCTCCAACGCACACGACCTACTCTCCAGTGAAGGTTTCGACGACTCGTCTGATGCGATCTCCCTAGTTGGCAAGGCGCGCAGAATTCTCGAACAGGCCTCGGCACACGACCCAGAGTTGGGTCGCCAGGCCGAAACCCTAAAAGAACTTGGCTACCAGTTGGGTGAGAGCGCAGCTGCCCTGAGCGGTTATCTGGCCAGTTATGACGCGGGAGGAGTTGTCGAACTCGAGCGAGTACAGCAACGCCGCGCAGAGCTTTCCGCAGCCATGCGTAAGTACGGGCCAACTCTTGATGAAGTGGTTGCCTTCCATGAAAGCGCCGGTCATCGCCTTTTGGATCTTGACAATTCTGATGAGCAAATCGAGGCGCTCGCAGTCCAGGTTGC
>JBEGRZ010000057.1:0-4197 GCA_041180115.1 Actinomycetota bacterium | reverse complement strand
AATCTTTATCGTTTCGTTACCGATAGGATTTAGTGGCTACTAGCACGTGCGAGTAAATTTCATTTAGGTACTTTGTTATTACATTTAGAAAGAAGCGTCGATGTCTGACCAAATTCGCGTAGGAACCGCCCCTGACTCTTGGGGAGTATGGTTCCCGAATGACCCAAAGCAGGTTCCATGGGAGCGCTTCCTAGATGAAGTTCAGGCCTCTGGCTACCACTGGATCGAGCTAGGTCCATACGGCTACCTGCCAACCGACCCAAACCAGCTCGCCGATGTTTTGGCTGAGCACGACCTAAAGCTTTCGGCTGGAACCGTATTCACCGGTTTTCACAAGGGCGATGACCAGTGGAAGCGCGCTTGGGATCAGGCGCTAGACGTCGCTGGGCTCGTTTCTAAGCTCGGTGCCGAGCACCTTGTGGTTATTCCTGACCTATGGCGTTCAGACGCCACTGCGGCCGTCTTGGAGCCTCGTACGCTCTCTGACGAGCAGTGGAAGAAGCTGGCAGCCGGTCACGACCGTCTAGGCAAGGCGCTGTGGGAGGAATACGGCATCAAGCAGCAGTTCCACTCGCATGCAGACAGCCACATCGGAACCTACCAGGAGGTTGAGCGCTTCCTGGCCGAGACCTCGAAGGAATACACTAACCTCTGCCTTGACACCGGTCACTTCGCCTACTACCTGGGCGACAACGTGAAGCTTATGGAACAGTACCCAGACCGCATTGGTTACCTGCACCTAAAGCAGGTTCACCCAGATATCCTGGCTGAAACCCTGAAGAATGACCTACCGTTCGTTGAAGCTGTAGCCAAGGGTGTTATGACCGAGCCGGGTGGCGTTGGTGTGCCAGAATTCGCGCCAATTCTTGAACTTGCTGCCAAGATCGACGCCGACATGTTCGCAATTGTTGAGCAGGACATGTACGGCTGCGACGTTGACTTCCCAGGCCCGATCGCCAAGCGTACTCGCGACCACATTGCTTCGTGCACCCACGCAGCCCGATTCATCTAAAGGAAAAGTAAATGTCAGAACTAAGAATTGCTGTTGTCGGTGCCGGCCTAATGGGAGCGGATCACATTATCCGCATCCAGAACCGCATCGTCGGTGCTCACGTGACCGCAGTCGTTGAACCAGACGAAGGCCGTGCCAAGTCCGCACTCGAGAACGCACCTGAAGCCAAGTGGTTCCCGAACATTGAAGCCGCCATTGAGGCAGGCGCCATGGACGCGGTGCTAATCGCGACCCCTGGCCAGTTCCACGAGCCGGTGCTACGTCCAGCAATTGAGGCAGACCTGCCAATTCTTTGCGAGAAGCCACTGACCCCAGACGCCACCTCATCGCGAGCAATCGTTGATCTCGAGGTCGCCAAGGGCAAGCAGCTAATCCAAGTTGGCTTCATGCGCCGCTTCGACGCCGGATACGAGAACCTTCGTGCTCTCATTTCCAGCGGTAAGCAGGGCGAACTGCTAGGTCTGCACTGTGCACACCGCAATCCTGCCGTGCCAGACACCTACCACAACGACATGTTGATATTTGACTCGGTCGTTCACGAGATCGACGTAGTTCGCTTCCTGACTGACTCGCCAATCAAATCGGTCGAAGTCAAGCACATGAAGCGCAACGCGCTGAGCCCGGAGCGTCTAAACGAGCCAATCCTGGTTCTGCTTGAGACCGACAGCGGAGTGCTGGCAACAGTAGAAATGAACGTTTCGGTTCAGTTCGGTTATCAGGTGAAGACCGAGGCCGTATTCCAGAAGGGTATTGCCGAAATCGGTCGTACCGCTGGTATGACCACCTTCTTCGAAGGTCAGGTTGCCACCGAAGAACACATGTCGTTCAAAACCCGCTTCGCTGCCGCCTACGACGCACAGATTCAGCGTTGGGTAAACGCCACCAAGCAAGGCAAGATCGACGGCCCTAGCGCTTGGGATGGTTACCTCGCAGCGGCGGCGGTTGAGGCCGGTGTTGTAGCGCTCCAAAATGGTAATAAAGTAGAAGTTAGCTACACCGAAAAGCCTGCACTTTACGCATAAATTTAGGAGCAACCCATGGTCAAGATCGCACTAGATCCAACCCCGTTCCACTCGACCCACAGTCTGCTCGAGTTTCCAAAACTCGCTGCAAACTTAGGGTATGAGTACCTGCAGCTGACCCCACACCCAGACTTCATTCCGTTCTTCAATCACCCGAAGGCCGACGACCAGTTGGTCAAGGATTTAAAGAAGGCCGTGAAGGATGCTGGAATCCAGATCGCATCGACTCTGCCGGTGCTTCGCTGGGCTAGCCCAGACCCAGACGCTCGTGAGGCCGCGGTTCGCTACTTCAAACGAGTGCTGCAGTTAACCGTTGAACTTGGAGTTGACACGATCGGAACCGAGTTCTCTGGTCGCCCTGAAAAAGCTGAGGAATCTGAGCGCGCGTTTTACCGCTCGATGGAGGAATTGGTTCCGCTAATCGAGAAGGCAGGTGTAAAGGTCTTCATCGACCCACACCCAGACGACTTCGTTGAAAACGGTCTAGCCGCCTGGCGCGTCATTCGTGGAATCAATTCCGCGAACTTCGGTATGGTCTACGTGGCTTCTCACACCTTCCACATGGGTAACCAGCCGGAAGCGATTCTAGAAGCAGCCAAGGGGCGCGTTGGAATCATTCATATGAGCGACACCATGGACCACACTGCGTCACACGGTCTTCGCTACATCACCAACCCTCCAGGTAACGCGGTTCGCGTGCACCAGCACCTCGCTGTGGGCGACGGCGACGTTAACTTCGAGCAGCTTTTCAAGGCTCTAAAGTCCAACGGATTCATCGACAACCCGAACAGCATCATTTGCTCGAGCGTTTTCGCCGAGAACGAGCGTGCCAGCGAGGTTGCGGTCTACCAGTTGAACAAGATCAAGGAACTTGTTGCTTCCGTAAAGTAACTTCCAACCAAGAGAAAAGACCCCGAGACGAATCTCGGGGTCTTTTCTTGATGAGAGGGAACTACTTGGTCTTGCGAACCGATTCGATCTCGGTGGTCAGTGCCTCCAGGTCCTTACCGCCGGCCATGGCCTTGGTTAGTTCGTCGATGTCGGCGGTTGCGCGCTCCATGCTCTGAACTAGCTTTCCACGGTTTAGAAGGTAGAAGCGGTCTCCAACAAGGAAAGCGTGGTTCGGGTTGTGAGTGATGAAGATCACAGCGATTCCACGCTCCTTAGCAGCAAGAACGTACTTCAGTACGATTCCTGACTGACGAACACCAAGCGCCGAAGTTGGCTCGTCCAGGATTAGAACCTTGGCACCGAAGTAAACGGCACGCGCGATAGCCACTGCCTGACGTTCACCACCGGATAGAGTTCCAATGTTCTGGTTCGGGTCGCGGAGGTCGATACCCATGGCCAGAAGTTCCTGACGGGTGATCTCCTTCATCTTCTTGACATCGAGCCACTTGAATGGGCCGAAACCCTTTTCAATCTCGTTACCAATGAAGAAATTGCGCCAGATCGACATCAACGGGATAGTTGCAAGGTCCTGGAAAACGGTTGCGATTCCAGCATCGAGAGCATCACGCGGGGAGTTGAAATTGACTTCAACACCTTCAACGAGGTACTTACCCTTCGATGGCTTGTGAACTCCCGATAGCGTCTTGATCAGGGTTGACTTACCAGCACCGTTGTCACCCAAGATACAGGTGACGGTAGCCGAGTCCACTTTGACATTGATTCCGGAGTTTGCAATTACGCTTCCGAAGCTCTTCTCAACGTCGACTAGTTCGAGTGTCGAATATGACATTAGCGCTTACCTCCTGAAGCCTTGCGTCCGATGTAGGTGTTGATTAGAACTGCGGCCACCAGGATGATTCCTAGGAAGGTCGAGGTCCAGTCAGAGTTCCATAGCGAGAATGGGATACCGATGTAGGCCATGCCCATGATTAGGGCACCGATCGATGCTCCAATCGCAGAACCAGCACCACCGGTTAGTAGGGTGCCACCTACCGCCGCAGCGATGATGTAGTAGAACTCCACACCAACACCTTGACCGGCCTGCATGCCCTGTAGGCGCAGAACGAAGATGGTTCCAACCAAGGCTGATGCCAGCGAGGTGATCACAAACAGGCTGATCTTGGTTCGCTTCACCGGTACACCAGCGTTACGAGCAGCGTTTTCATCTCCACCGGCAGCAAAGACCCAGTTTCCAAACTTGGTGCGGGTAAG
>JBEGRZ010000056.1:0-4344 GCA_041180115.1 Actinomycetota bacterium | reverse complement strand
CCAATCGATGCTGCCTTGTTTACGTGCATGCGTTCCGAGATCCAGCCAGTGCCGAAGCGACCGATGATCATGGCAGCGGAAAACGCTGCAAATGGAACCGCTAGCTGAACCGGCTCCAGATCGAGGATGGTCTTGGAGTAGAGCGGCATCCAGTCACCCATGACCAATTCCGGCCAGACACCAACGAACATACCTAGCGAGACTAGCCAAACAAACTTAGGGGTCTTGAGCCAGGAAACCTTGGCCTCAAGTTTTTGAGTTGGCTTGCTTAGTCGCTGTTCCTCGCGGTTCATCAATTGGGTATTGAGTGCAAGGTGAATGCAGAAACCGATCGCGGCGAGCACTCCGATGTGAATCGCAAGCGGAACGTAAGCGGCCAAGAGACCAGAAACCAGCGAGGTCACACCCACACCGAGCGACCAAGCGCCATGGACGCCACCGATGATGACTCGCTTGAGACGGTGTTGCACCATCAACGCCTGCTCGTTAGCTGCGTTGTTGAAGAGGCTGAAGATGAAAGCCGAAGCCAGGATCAGGAAGAAGTAGACCACGTAGTTGGTGATGATCGGCAACAAACCAGCGATGACTGTGGACGTGAGGGTTCCAAATAGAACAACTTTCGTGGTTCCCAGTTTTTCAATGATTTTGTGGGCGAACAGAAGCGAGAAGATGGAACCGATTCCAGAAAAGCCAGTGATGGTGCCCCAAAGGGCCAGGTTGTTGGATAACCCGAGATTCTCGATGATTTCCGGGATTCGCACGATGATTGCGGTCACAACCATCGACTGTACGAAGAAGGTTGCTACTAGAACCAAGCGAACACGTTCGGCACGTTCCTTGGAAATTTTGTTTGCTGCCATTAGTTGGTTCTATCTACTACCGCGTTTGCGAAAGTAACCAGGGCGTTCTTCACCGAGCCTTCGGGTAGAACGTCGATTGCTGAGATTGCCTTAGCTGCCCAGGTTCGGGCCTCAGCCTCTGCCTTGGCGGTGACCTCGTGTTCGCGAAGTTTGGCAACTACGTTGTTTAGTGCTTCATCGGTGGAAAGGTCGCCGTCGATTTCATCGACAAGCTTCTGGGCTTCAGGGTCGGTCTTGGCTTGCTCACGAAGCAAAAGCACAGGCAGGGTTGGCACACCTGCGCGAAGATCGGTGCCAGGTGTCTTACCGCTCTTGCCGGCTTCGGCGATGTCGATGACGTCGTCGATCAGTTGGAAGGCAACACCAATCGCCTCACCAAACTGGGTGAGGGCTTGCTCATACTTTCGGTCACCACCGGAAATCAACAAACCAATTTGAGCAGAGGCAGCGATTAGCGAACCGGTCTTGTCGGCCATCACCTGAATGTAGTGCGCGGTTGGATCCTCGTGGGCTTGCGGTCCAACGGTCTCGTGCATCTGGCCGAGGCAGAGACGTTCGAAGGTAACCGACTGAAGTCTGATGATTTCCTCGCCTAGGCCAGAAGCCAGCTTCGAGGCGCGGGCGAATAGCAGGTCGCCGGTGAGGATGGCGATGTTGTTGCCCCAGACCTGGTGAGCGGTTGGAACGCCGCGACGGGTTGGTGCTTCGTCCATGACGTCGTCGTGATAGAGGGTCGCGAGGTGAGTGAGTTCAACCACAACGGCGGCGTCAAAGACCTCTTGCTTGGTGGCATCACCGAGTTCGGCGGCGAGCATGACCAAGACCGGACGAACGCGCTTACCACCGGCGTTCACTAGATGGGCGGCGGCCTCCTTGACCACAGGGTCGGCGTGGGTGGTTGCCTCGACCAGACCGGTTTCAACCTTCTCAAGACCGCTTTCTAGTTTCTTGATAAGGGTTACGTCGGTCAGCTTGCGCAGCTGCTTAGGGAGTTGAATCTTCATTACTTAGCCGCCTTGAAACCGGTGTGGATGGCGACCACGCCAAAGATTAGATTCTTGTAAGTCACGTTTTCAAAGCCGGCAGCCTGTAGTTGCTGGGCCAGACCTGCCTGGGATGGCCAGGCCACAATCGACTCGGCTAGGTAGCTGTAAGCCTCAGGAGTTTTACTGGCCAAGCCAGATAGCTTAGGTAGAACTTTGGTGAGGTAAAAACCGTAGAGCTGCTTGAAAACCGGCAGGGTGACCTTGCTGAATTCGCAGATGACCACGCGGCCGCCAGGCTTCACGACGCGGAACATCTCCGAGAGGGCTTTTGGAACGTCAACGACATTGCGAAGACCAAACGAGATGGTTACCGCGTCTACGCTCTGTTTCTCGAACGGAAGGTTGGTGGCATCGGCGAAGCGGAAGTCAAGTTCTGGGTGACGCTTGCGTCCTTCGGCGAGCATGCCTTCCGAGAAGTCGGTGGCAATCACGGTAACCCCTGGCTTCGCGAAAGCGATTGACGAAGAACCGGTACCTGCGGCTAGGTCGAGAATGGTCTGGCCACTTTGAGGGTCAACCGCCTTGGCAACGATGCCTCGCCAGCGACGAGTCATGCCTAGCGAGAGTAGATCATTGTTGAAGTCGTAGGTAGGAGCAACCTCATCAAACATGGCTGCGACTTCTGCAGGTTTTTTGTCGAGATTGGCTTTGCTCACCAAATCAGTTTAGTTGTCGTAGAAGTAGTCTGACTTGCCCGATTTGCGAAGACGGTAACTTCTAATCGCGGTGGTGGCTCCAAGCCCAAGGGCTGAGACGGCCATGATGCCGATGCCAAGGTATGCGGTGTCCATGAAACGATCGGCAGGGGTCTGTGAGGTAACTCGAACCTGTTCGATAGCAACCGGCTGAGCTTGCCTAGGGTCAACGCTCTCCAGGCTCTTGGTAGCAGTGGTGTCGTCTACTCCAACCACCACGAAATCTTTGCTCTCCACACCATCGATATTCGTGGTGCCGGCCGTTCCCGCGGTGGTGTCGTCATCATCGTCGTCCGAGGTGTCGAATGGGGTGATGCTCGATGGCACGCCTGGCTTTGGCTTGTGGTGTTCGTGCTTCTTACCTGGCACTACGAAAACCGGAGGGATCCAGCCCTTCTTGTGATCATCGTCGTCTTCATCTTCATCGTCGTCTTCGTCATCGTCGACGTCGTCGTCGTCGAGCTCGTCATCGTCGTCCTGAAGTATCTGCACGTTACTTGGGAAAATCGGGGGCTGGTTCTGGTCATCGGCCAAGGCGGAGATCGGTGCGCCGAGAAGAGTGAGCAGGACCACGCCTGCGAGTGGGATAGAAAGCTGCTTGTTCATGGCACACCTCCTAACCAATAGACTCAAAGTTGCCCTAGATACAAATTTAGGTTGACGCCGATAGACAAAAAAGCGGATTGAGTAACTTCACAGAAAAGACTCAGAGAAGGGATTTGGTTTGACCCGAGTAGTCAGCACACCACTTCCCGAGGCGCTAGGTAAAACCCTTTTGGAACTGGTTCCAAAAGACGGTTCGGTTTTTGTTCGCGGAGATCAGGGCCTGGTTGGCTGGGGTGAGGCCAAGCGATTTACCGCCAAGGGGCCGAACCGCATTGCCGAACTTGCAGAGGCTTGGAAAAGGTACGCGGCCGAGCTCGAGGTAGTGGACCAGGTTCGAGTTTCCGGAACCGGGCCGGTGGCCTTTGGAACCATTGCCTTCGCCGACGATTCGCAGATCGAGAGCGTGCTGGTCATGCCCCGCGTGGTGATTGGCCGCCGCGACGATCGCTTCTGGATCACCAGCGTTGACGACGCGAGATTGGATGCCGCGACCGTTTGGGAATCGACTGGGGCCATCGACCTTCACGCTGGCGTGCTTGGCCGAGGCGACTTCGTTGCTTTGGTTGACCAGGCCGTTGAAAGAATTCAGGGGGGAGAGCTGGAGAAAGTCGTTCTCGCTCGCGACCTGGTTGCAACCGTGGCAACTGACTTCGACATTCGCCCAGCCCTTGGTCGCCTGGGCAAGCGCTTCCCTAGCTGCTGGATTTACAGTGTGGACGGCATGTTTGGAGCTTCGCCGGAACTTCTGGTTCGCGTGTCGCACAGCCAGGTTTCGGCCAGAGTGTTGGCTGGTACCGCGGCTCGCGGCACCGACCCGGTGGTTGACCAGGCAATCTCGAAGGGCTTAGCCGAGTCTCACAAGAATGTCGCCGAACACCGCTTTGCCGTGCAGTCGCTGGTTTCTGCCCTTGAGCCTTACTGCGACCACGTAGACGCCGACACTGAGCCATTCAGCCTTTCGCTTCCGAACCTCTGGCACCTAGCCAGCGACGTTCACGGAGTGTTGAAGTCATCGGCGTCGTCGCTAGATTTGGCCAGCGCCCTGCACCCAACCGCGGCGGTGGCAGGAACTCCACGCGCTGCTGCGCAACAGTTGATTACCGAGCTCGAACCATTTGACCGCGGACGCTATGCCGG
>JBEGRZ010000055.1:0-4553 GCA_041180115.1 Actinomycetota bacterium | reverse complement strand
GTTTGGGTGCAACGCGTCAAAGCTCTCGGCTTTAGGCAGAGCCTCCTGAACGCGGTTTTCGCCAAATTCGCGCACACCGAGCTCGAAAAGTTGACTCGCAAGTTCCACCGGGTGATTCTTGGTCACCACAATTAGGGTCGGTTCCGCCCGGTTCAGCCGTAGACATTCGTCTGCGATCAAGCCTTGAACCGACCTCAAACGGGAGGCCAGATCAGACATTTATTTCAGGAAGTCTGGGATGTCTAGGTCGTCGCCAAAGCGGCCGTTGGAACCCTGAGGAGCGGTAGGGATGTCAATTGCTTCGGTCTGTGGTGCAACCTCTTCACGAGGCGCCAGCCAACCACCGAAGGTCTCCTCGGCGCTATCTGCCGCGGTGACCGCAGCAACCTGTGGTGCAACCTGCACCTGCTCGAACTTTGGCTCTTCAACCTCAACAACCTTGATCTGGTCTGTGTCAGTCTTCATGGTGATCGGCGCGTACGGACGACGAACCGGAGTGCCACCATCGAAGCCTGCCGCGATTACGGTTACACGGATCTCATCACCAAGGGAGTCGTCGGTCGAGAAACCGAAGATCACGTTGGCATTCGGGCTTACCGATTCCTGAATTAGCGCTGCAGCTTCGTCGATTTCGTGTAGACCCATGTTGCTTGCGCCCTGAATGAGCATCAAAGCGCCGTGAGCGCCGTCGATGCCAGCCTCAAGCAGCGGGTTGCTGATTGCCTTCTCGGCCGCCTTGATTGCTCTGTCTTCACCCTTGGCAGTACCGATTCCCATGATTGCGGTTCCGGCACCTTGCATAACGGAGCGAACGTCTGCGAAGTCAACATTGATCTCGCCAGGAATAGCAATTAGATCGGTGATGCCCTGAACGCCCGAACGTAGAACGTCGTCGGCTATCTTCAATGCGTCCTTGAAGCTGATGACCTTGTCTTCGATGTCTAGTAGTCGCTGGTTCGGAACAACGATCAGGGTGTCTACCTGGGCCTGAAGCTCTTCGATACCCTTCTGTGCCTGCTGGGCACGGCGTGCACCTTCCCAGTTGAATGGGCGCGAAACAATACCCACGGTAAGTGCGCCGCCCTCCTTGGCGATACGCGAAACGACTGGAGCGGCACCGGTTCCGGTACCTCCACCCTCACCGGCAGCGATGAACACCATGTCGGCGCCCTTTAGTGCGGCTTCTAGTTCCTCAACGTGCTCTTCGGCAGCGCGACGTCCGACCTCAGGGTCAGCGCCGGCTCCGAGGCCACGAGTGGTCTCGCGACCGATATCGATCTTGACGTTGGCTGCACTCATGGCTAGCTGCTGCGCATCGGTGTTGACCGCGATGAATTCGACACCGCGTAGCCCCGCTTCAATCATGCGGTTGACGGCGTTTACACCGGCACCGCCGACTCCGACGACCTTGATCTCGGCCAGATAGTTGCGCTGTTGCGCCATGGTTACCTCCAGTTGATGAACCTTAAACCTCACGCTGAACGTTATGGTTCACCCATGTTTAGTTACTGCGCCTAGAAATTACGCCGAAAAGTCGGCAAATGGTCGTAAGTGGCGTGGCGTGTCGCGATGCTTAGCGAACGGTTGGATTATTCGGCGACGAAACATCGAAGGTGAGGCCGTATTTACCGTCGTAGTGTTCCAACAGGGCAAACAAAACCTTGGCTTTCAGCGCTCGTTTAGAGTCATCACCCCAGAGCACCTTTTGATTCGAAGAACGCAGGAAAAGGGTGACATTGTCTTTCGAGAGCGCCTGGATTCCGGCAATCTTGGGCAGTAGCTTAATCGGCACACTCAGCAAAACCGCAATTGACTGCTTGAAACTTTCGGAACTCTTAGGATCTCCCACGGAGAGGATGGTTGGGAGCTTGTCGGAAGACTGAGCCCTACCGAGCTGCACTCCAACGGCGTCGTAAAGGTAGTCGATGCCATTGATGCTGACCTTGGCTAGTGCCTTTCGTTCAACGATCACAACGCGCAGGGTCGAAGGTGGCATGCTGACCGCTGACACTGAATCAATCAGTTGATACTTGGACAGCTTCGCAACAATCGCATCGTTTGAGACCTGCGGAAGCGGTAGCCCCTTGAGGAATGCCAAATCCTTAGCCAAGTCTTTCGAAGAAACCTTTGAGTTGCCGACAATTTCAACCTTCTGAATTGCCAAAAGTGGCGAATAGACAGCGACAAAGACCAGGACAACCAGTAATCCAAGCGAGATTCCCACCGCGAGCCAAAGCTTCTTGGCTAGAGAGAACCTAGGACGGATTCGACTGACCCGCGAACGGGCTCCTGCCTCATGCGCCTTTAGACGCCTTTCCTGACGTTTCAGGAAGGTGCGGTCAACCTTTGGCGACTGTACCCTTTTCGGCTTGACCCGACCAGCCGGTTTTTGTGGCTTTGATTTGGGTAGCGCAGGCGCCTTTGGAGCAGGCTTTCCGCTCCCCCCGGTGCGAGATGGTGGTCTAGCCAATGAACTAGCTCTCCAGAGCCTTCAGGAGGTCGGGAACCATACGGTAGACATCGCCACAGCCCATAGTCACAATGAAGTCTCCATCGGTTGCCAAACTGGCAGCAACCGCAGGAGCGTCATCCCAAAGTGGAACGTAGTGAACCTTGTCCTGGTCGGCAAAACTTTCTGAAACCAGTGCACCGGTTACACCCGGCACCGGATCTTCACGAGCGGCATAGATATCGAGAACAACAACCTGATCGCTCAAATCGAGCGCCTCGGCGAACTCCTTGCGCATTAACTGGGTGCGGCTATAGAGATGCGGCTGGAACACGGTGATCAGCTTGCCATTGCCAACCACTGCCCTGGCCGCGGTAAGTGCCGCTGCGACCTCGGTTGGATGGTGTGCGAAGTCGTCGTAGACCTTGACTCCGCGACGCTCTCCATGAAGCTCAAAGCGTCGCTCGGTTCCACGGAAAGTGGCAATGCCAGCCATAGCCTTAGCTGGGTCAAAACCAAGCCCAACCAAAACGGCAAAAGCACCGGCGGCATTGATAGCGTTGTGAACACCAGGGATGAGTAGGGTCGCCTCGTAGCGAGAGCCCTCGTAAACAATCGCGAATGAAACTTGAGCACCTGATGCATCGACGTCAACCAGGCGGACATTGGCGCTCTCGGCCTGTCCAAAAGTAATTAGGCGTTTACCATCGAGCAACTTGGTAACACGGACGGCACCTGGGTCATCCGAGCTAATCGCAACAAACTCCTTGGCACCACCAGCGAACTTGCCAAACTCCGCCTCGAAGGCTTCCAAAGAACCGTAGTGATCTAAGTGATCCGGATCAACGTTGGTGATTAGAGCAACCGCGGTGTCGTAGTGCAGGAACGAGCCGTCTGACTCGTCGGCCTCGATCACGAACAATTCATCCTTACCGGCTGCACTCGAAGTGCCTAGCGCGGCAATCACGCCACCGTTTACGAAGCTTGGGCTCACGCCGAGCGAAAGCAGACCGGTGATCACCATGCCGGTGCTGGTGGTCTTGCCGTGGGCACCGGCAACCGCAACTAGACGGTGTTTGGTGGTCAGGTAGGCAAGAGCTGCAGAGCGGTGAATAACTGGAATCCCCTTTTCCTTCGCGAGAAGGTATTCAGGGTTGGTTGGCCAAAGGGCGCTGGTGACCACAACGGTGTCAGGGTTCCCCAAGTGTGATGCATCGTGACCGATGAAGATTTCTGCACCGAGCTCGCGAAGGGCTGCAACGTTGGAGGTATCGCGTAGGTCGGATCCGGTGACCTTGTGGCCCATACCAAGAAGGATGCGCGCAATGCCGCTCATGCCCGAACCGCCGATACCAACGAAGTGTACTGTTCCTAGGTCATCGGGGACTGGCTGTGAAAAGTCTGGCTTGATCATAAATATTTCCTCGCCTCAAGATTATTGGCGCTACTCGCCTTTCTTTGGCAACACTCCCTGAACCATTCGGTAGAGACGACTGGTGCCATCGGCAATGCTGGCAGCCTTAGCAGAAGCCGACATTTCTTTCAGCTTTTTAGTATTGGAAATCAATGGAATCACTTGGTCGCGCACAAATGCGGCATCGAATTTAGCGTCATCGACCAAAATAGCCGCCCCAGCCTTCACAAGGTGAGCCGCGTTAAAACGCTGTTCGCCGTTACCAACCGGATAGGGCACAAAGACAGTTGGTAACCCGAATGCGCCAAACTCGCTCACTGTCGACGAACCAGAACGAGCAATAGCCAGGTTGGCCGCCGAAATTGCTAGGTCCATGCGGTCACAGTATTTAATCCGCGTTAAGAGTGGAGACTTCAGTTCTTCCAACTCGGAGTTTCCCCCAACGATGTGTAGCACCTGAACCCCTGCAGCATCGAGTGCCGCATACGCCGCCGCAACCTGCTCGTTGATCCGCTTGGCACCAAGCGAACCGCCGGTTACCAACAGAGTAGGGAGCTGTGGGTCAAGCCCAAAATGAAGCCTGGCGGCTTGCCTATTAACTTGCGAAATTGCGGATTCAATCTCGGCGCGAATAGGCATTCCAACAACTTTTGCACCGGCTAAGGCAGTGCCCTCGAAAGCAACACCAAC
>JBEGRZ010000054.1:0-4880 GCA_041180115.1 Actinomycetota bacterium | reverse complement strand
CACGTGTTACTCACCCGTTCGCCACTAATCCACCGGAGCAAGCTCCAGCTTCATCGTTCGACTTGCATGTGTTAAGCACGCCGCCAGCGTTCGTCCTGAGCCAGGATCAAACTCTCCGTAAAAGTTATGCAGGCGAGAACAAGTTCTCGCCAAACTATACGAAAGCCACGGAATAATGTGGCATTCAATTTGATCTAGCTATTCAGATTGTCTGACAATCTGTCTAACCAATTAGTTGCGATAGCTGAAACAAGTTCAGCCATCAAAATAAATGGCATCGACATTGTGCACACTGTTGAGTTCTCAAGGATCGGATGCGTCTCCGGGTTCAAATCTCTTTGGACCTGAAGAGCAACTTTTCTAACTTATCACAATTCAAACACTTGTCAAACACGTTTGACAAGAAATTTTTATCCTTGCGGGAAGTTTGGATTTTGTGCACTTGAGCCGGTTTCCTAATCAGGTCTTCCAAGCTTTGGGCAACAGATAAAACATTACGAGAAGGTAACGGCTTCTGTCAAATCCATTTGGGATATTTCTTTAAGTTTTTTTAAAAACCTTGGATTTACGCCTGAAATACGCCTGCCAGAGTCTTCTTGCCGCGGCGTAAAACAGCGAAACCACCAGGTAACCACGAGCTGATCGTGGCCAATTCGTCTTCTACCTTCACGTTGTTCCAGTAGACGCCACCCTCCTTGATGGCACGGCGGCCAGCCGAAACGCTGTCGACCAAACCAGTTTCAACCAGGGCCTGAGTGATTGCGGTGTCGGTTGGAACAGTGATATTCGGTAGCTCACCAAGAGCTGCACGCAGGGTTTCGGAGTCCAAACCCTCGAGTTCACCCTGACCAAATAGTGCGGCAGAGGCGGCAATAACGGCTTCGGTAGCCTCTGCGCCGTGAACCAAAGTGGTTACCTCTAGCGCCAAACGCTTCTGGGCAGCACGAAGGAACGGGCTTTCGGCGGTCTGTCGAGCGTAGTCTTCGATTTCTTCGCGGGATAGGAACGTGAAAACCTTTAGGCGATCGACCACATCAGCGTCCTCGGCGTTTAGCCAAAACTGATAGAAGGCATAAGGGCTGGTGAACTCGGTGTCGAGCCAGATTGCATTGCCTTCAGACTTTCCGAACTTCTTGCCGTCGCTGTTGGTGATAAGCGGAGTCGCGATGATGTGGGCGCTCTTACCCTCGACGCGGTGGATTAGGTCGGTGCCGCTGGTGAGGTTACCCCACTGGTCACTGCCTCCGGTCTGCAGAACGCAGTCGTAGCGACGGTACAGCTCCAGGAAGTCGAGTCCCTGGAGGATCTGGTAGCTGAACTCGGTGAACGATATGCCGGCGTCGCTGTTTAGGCGAGCAGATACGGCATCCTTGGAAAGCATCTTTCCAACGCGGTAGTGCTTACCAACGTCTCGAAGGAAGTCAAGTGCGCTCATCGGCTCGGTCCAGTCGAGGTTGTTTACGAGTCGCGCGGCGTTATCACCCTGGAATGAAAGGAAACGAGAGGCCTGAAGGCCGAGCTTGTGAACCCACTCGGCCACGGTGTTCTTATCGTTTAGAACACGCTCTGCGGTTGGTTTTGGGTCACCGATGAGACCGGTGGAGCCACCGATGAGAGCCAGTGGCTTGTGGCCGGCCAGCTGTAGGCGACGCATGGTCAGTAGCTGAACCAGGTTTCCCAGGTGCAGGCTCGGTGCGGTTGGGTCGAAGCCACAGTAGTAGGTGATCTGGCCGTCTAGCGCGGCGCGAAGTTCTTGTTCGTCGGTGGACAGAGCCACTAGACCACGCCACTTCAGCTCATCGAGGATGTGACCGAAGCTGGAATCGTTACTCTGAGCTTGCAAAGCCTTTGGATCGCTCATTAGTTTGAGGTCCTTGCTACTAGTTTGCGAAGGGCAGAAATCTGCTCGATTACTCGAGGTAGCGCGGTACCGCCGGCACCGGAACGGGCCTTGATGGAGCCGGTCACCGAAAGAACGTCGCGAACCTCAGGGGTCAGAGCCTTAGAGATGGCAGCCATCTCAGCGTCTGGAACCTGGTGTAGTTCGAGGCCATTCTTCTCACAGTAGGAAACCAGCTGGCCGGTGATCTCGTGGGCGTCGCGGAAAGAGACCTTCTGCTTCACGAGCCATTCGGCAACATCGGTTGCCAGCGAGAAGCCAGCCGGTGCCAACATCTCCATACGGTTCTTGTTGAAGTTCATGGTCTCAACCATTCCAGTGAAGGCAGGAAGCAGGATGAACAGGGTGTCAACCATGTCAAAGACCGGCTCCTTGTCTTCCTGAAGGTCGCGGTTGTAGCTCAGTGGTAGACCCTTGAGGGTTGCCAATAGTCCGGTCAGGTCACCGATTAGGCGGCCAGACTTACCTCGGGCAAGTTCCGCCACATCTGGGTTCTTTTTCTGCGGCATAATCGACGAACCGGTTGAGTAGGCGTCGTCCAACTTGATGAAGTCGAACTCTGCGGTAGCCCAGGCAATGATCTCTTCACTGAAGCGCGAGAGGTTGATGCCGATCAGGGTGCAGATGAAAGCAAATTCAGCGACGACATCGCGCGAAGCGGTCGCGTCCATGGAATTCTGCGTGGGACCGGATAGACCAAGCTCACGAGCAACCAAGTTTGGGTCAAGGCCAAGGGTGTTTCCAGCAAGGGCACCTGCGCCATAAGGCGAAAGGCTGGCACGTCCGCGCCACTGGTTTAGGCGTTCGAGGTCGCGAGTCAGCGGCCAAGCGTGAGCAAGCAGGTGGTGAGCAAGCGAAACCGGCTGGGCGTGCTGGAAGTGCGTACGTCCAGGCATGGCCACGGCAATGTTCTCTTCGGCACGATTGGTGAGAACCTCGATCAGCTGAAGCACTAGCGACTCTAGGTGGTTTGACTCGTCCAATAGGTAGGTGCGAATTAAGGTTGCGATCTGGTCGTTGCGCGAGCGGCCAGCGCGAACCTTGCCGCCAAGCTCAACACCGGCGATTTCAATTAGTCCACGCTCGAGAGCCGAGTGCACGTCCTCGTCATGAGGCTTTGGCTGGAAACTTCCGTCTTCGATTCGGCTAAGTAGCTGGGCCAAAGACTTATCTAGCTTTTCGAGTTCTGGAACGGTCAGATAACCTGCCGAGTGCAAAGCCTTGATGTGGGCGCGAGTGCCAGCGATGTCAAAGCGTGCCAGTCTCCAGTCGAAATGAACCGAACGTGACAACGCAGCAACTGATTCGGCTGGGCCACCCTCGAAACGGCCACCCCAGAGGGCGCCTGCATCACCGGCACGGTTTGACATGGATCTCCTTATTGCAAAGACAATTAGGTCAATTCTAGTTTGAGCGCCACTCTCGGCTCAGTAGGGCGTATAGGTGCATCGAACACCACTCCCCTTTTAGATAATCATTTTCGATGTAAGTTGCTTCTCTTCGGAAACCTAGGTGTTCGACCACACGGACGGACGGATCGTTACGAATGTCGATATCGGCAACAACGCGGTGGACATTTTGCACGGTGAAAATATCATCGAGTAGCCGCGAGACCGCTTCCGCGCAATAACCCTGTCCACGGAAATTCTGGTTGATCACATATCCGATGTTGGCTGTGTTGTTCGCTTCATCAACAATCTTGGAGTTCAACTGTCCGATAACCTGACCGGTTTCTTTTAGGACAACGGCAAGCATGAGGGACTGATTATCCGCACCCAAACCAAGGCAGGACTCGGCCTTGATGAGCCCCTCTAGTACCTGATTGCGATCTCTTTCTTCCCACGGAATGTATCGAACGCTTTCTGGGTCGCTCTGATAGATGAAGACATCGTCGACATCAAGCCGATTCAGGAATCGAAGCTGCAGGCGCTCCGTTTCAAGAAGCATGCTTAGCGAGCCAAATCATCAACGCCTTTTGCGCGTGTAGACGATTCTCGGCTTCGTCCCAGATGACCGACTGCGGTCCGTCTAGAACATCGGCGCTGACCTCGTAGCCGCGGTAGGCAGGTAGGCAGTGCAGGAAGATGGCATCGTTCTTGGCCTTGGCCATAAGCTCGGTGTCAACGGTGTAACCAGCGAAAGCGTCGATGCGAGCCTGCTTCTCTGATTCCTGCCCCATCGAAATCCAGGTGTCGGTGGTGATCACGTCGGCGTCGATCACGGCTTCCTCAGGGGTGCCGTAGACGGAAACCGAACCGCCGGTCTCGGCAGCGATTTCTTCCGCGCGACGAACGATGTGGTGAGCCGGTGCATAGGCGGCAGGAGCTGCGATTCGAACGTGCATGCCGGCCATAGCGCAACCGATTAGGTAGGAGTTGGCCATGTTGTTTGCGGCATCGCCAACGTAGGCAATCGAGAGGCCTGCCAGCTCTCCCTTGTGTTCCTGGATGGTCAGCAGGTCGGCCAGAATCTGGCACGGGTGGTAATCGTCGCTGAGCGAGTTGATTACTGGAACCTTGGAGTTAGCCGCCATCTCCTCGAGGCCTGCCTGCGCGTAGGTGCGCCACACAATGGCTGCCACCTGGCGATCAAGTACACGAGCGGTGTCCGCGATTGACTCCTTGCCGCCCATCTGTGACGAACCGGTGTCGATAACCATCGGGTTACCGCCAAGGTCCGCTACGCCAACGGTGAACGAAACGCGAGTACGGGTTGAGGTCTTGTCGAAGATTAGAGCAACGGTCTTAGGGCCTTCGAAGGTGCGGTACTTGTATGGTTCGGCCTTCACTTCACGAGCCAACTGCAAAATCGCAGCCTGCTCTTTAGGCGAAATGTCGTCGTCTTTTAGGAAGTGGCGAACCATTACTTTTCTCTCTAATTAGGGAAGAACCATAGTACCGAAACCGGACTTGGTGAAAATCTCTAGCAAGATGCTGTGCGGAGTGCGGCCGTCGATGATGTGCGCCTGAGGTACACCGTG
>JBEGRZ010000053.1:0-4935 GCA_041180115.1 Actinomycetota bacterium | reverse complement strand
CATCTTTGCCTCTTCTTGGGCAAGGACGACTACGCGACGGGCTTTGTCAGTAAATTTCTCGAACATGTAATCAGGTTAGCGAGGCATCCTGACACAAAATAGGCTTGTTCGCCGTGAGCGTTAGCCCTTTTTTGGCTTGGACTCAGCCTCGAGCTTGGCTCGCTCTTCGGCTTCAATCTTGGCGTATACGTCGCGCTCTTTGGAGTCGGCGCGAAGGATCGAACGCATGATGAACCAGAAGAGCAGGCCGATGAAGATCGGTGGTACTAGCGAGCCTAGGATTTCTAGAAAGAGGTCCATTACTTCACCAACGGGAACATGATGGTCTCGCGAATGCCGAGGCCGGTGAGGCTCATTAGTAGGCGGTCAATACCCATTCCCATACCGCCCGAAGGTGGCATACCGAACTCGAGAGCCTTAAGGAAGTCTTCGTCTAGCTTCATGGCTTCAGGATCGCCGGCTGCTGCCAGGGTTACCTGCTCGATGAAACGTGCTCGCTGGATTACTGGGTCAACTAGTTCGGAGTAGCCGGTGGCCTGCTCGTAGCCGCGGATGTAGAGGTCCCACTTCTCAACGACGCCAGCCTTTGAGCGGTGGTCGCGGGTCAGTGGTGAAGTGTCAACCGGGAAGTCGATAACGAAGGTTGGCTTCTGAAGGTCGCCCTTCACGAAGTGTTCCCAAAGCTCTTCAACGTACTTGCCGTGAAGCGGGTGGTCGATTTCGATCTCTACCTTTTCGGCAAGCTTCTTTAGCTTCTCGATTGGGGTCTCCGGGGTGATCTCTTCGCCGGCTGCCTCGGAAAGGCTTTCGAACATCGAGATGCGGTCCCAGTTACCGGATAGGTCATTGATGGTTCCGTCGTCGAGGGTGACCTCGTGGGTGCCGAAGACATCCATGGCTGCGTTCTGGATCAACTTCTGGGTGAGGTCTGCAATCGAGTTGTAGTCGCCGTAGGCCTGGTAGGCCTCGAGCATTGCGAATTCAGGGCTGTGAGTGCGGTCAGCACCTTCGTTGCGGAAGTTGCGGTTGATTTCGTAGACGCGGTCGATGCCGCCAACTACTGCGCGCTTGAGGAATAACTCAGGAGCGATTCGTAGGAAGAGTTCGGTGTCGAAGGCGTTCGAGTGGGTCTTGAACGGGCGGGCTGATGCTCCACCGTGGATGGTCTGGAGCATCGGGGTCTCCACCTCGATGTAGTTGTCTTCGGTGAAGGTCTTGCGAAGACTCTGCATTACTGCCGAGCGAGTCTTCACTACGTCGCGAGCGCGGTCGCGAACGATTAGGTCGATGTAGCGGTGACGAACTCGGAACTCTTCACCGAGTTCGTTGTGAAGGTTAGGTAGTGGGCGGATGGTCTTGGCGGCCATCTTCCAGCTGGTGACCATGATGCTGAGCTCGCCACGCTTCGAGGTGATTACTTCACCCTCAACGAACAGGTGGTCGCCTAGGTCAACCAGTTCCTTGTAGTTTTCAAGCTGCTCTTCGCCAACCTTGTCGAGGCTGAGCATGGCCTGGATGCGCTCGCCAGAGCCGGCTTGAAGGCTGGCAAAGCAAAGCTTTCCGGTGTTGCGCTGGAACATCACACGGCCGGCAATGCCTACGGTTTCGCCGGTTGCGGTGTCGATCTCGAGGTTTGGGTACTTGGCACGCACGGCTTCGATCGTTGTGGTGATTGGAAGGCTGACCGGGTAGGCGTCGTTTAGCTGGTTGAGCTTGTCGCGCTTGGCAAGGCGAACCTCGATCTGCTCCGGAAGGTCGACTTCCTGTTCAGGTGTGGTGTCTTGCACGTCGGTCATGTGTGGCCGCTCCTACAGTTGTACGTTCATGGTGTCGATCAGTCGAACTTCGCCCACTTTGACGGCCACGATGATTTTCGCTGCGCCTCGGAAGGAGTTGTCTACCGGTCGGAAGATTTGCGGATCAATTACCGCTAGGTATTCAAGTTTAGTCTTGCCCGTGGACTCGATGGCCTGTGATTGTGCGGCGATGGCTTCGCTTACTGTCTTGTGGTTTTCGAGGTTGGTCTTTAGGTGAATCAGGTTTTGGTAGAGGCGTTCGGCCTCGGCTCGCTGGTCTTCGGCGAGATATCGGTTGCGACTACTCATGGCTAGGCCGCTGGCTTCGCGCAGGGTTGGGCCTTCGATGAATTTGCAGTCTGGGAAGCGGGCTCCGACCAACTTTCGCACCAGGAATACTTGCTGGGCATCTTTTTCACCAAAGACCACGACGTCTGGGCGCACGATTTCCATGAGGCGGTTTACGACCGTGAGCATTCCGTCGAAGTGACCCGCGCGGCTGGCGCCTTCGAAAGTGGAGCCAACCACGCCAGCTCGCTGGGTGATTTCTTTGCGGTTTGGGTAGATGTCTTCCACGTCTGGGGCGTAGAGGAAATCGACATTGTGTTGCTCGAGCAGGGCTTGGTCTTGTGGGAGGGTTCGTGGGTATTTGTCGAAGTCTTCGCCAGGTGAGAACTGGAGTGGGTTCACGAACACGCTGACGACTGTGATGTCTGCATTTTCCTTGGCAAGTTCAACGAGCGAGAGGTGACCTTCGTGAAGCGCGCCCATGGTTGGCACGAAGCCAACGGTGTTGCCGGATTCTTGTAATTCCTCGAGGGCGGCACTTAGTTCGCGAGCGCTGTGGATTAGCTTCACTCAAAGCCTCCGATGGCGCCCTCTGGGTCTAGTGGCTGGTGGCCGTCTGCCAGGGCGCGGTCAATCGAGGAGCGGATTACGGGTCCAATGATGGCTCTAGCATTCTCCACGCCGGCGTCTTCGAGTAGGCCGATGGCTTGGCTGGTGACCAGCGCCGAGAAGTCGAGGGCAACCGAGATTGCCTCGGCATAGGCTGCTCTGGCATCCTCGGAGATGACCACCGGTTCTCCGCCAAGTTCAATGGCGAGCGCCTGAGCGATTGGTAATGCGATGTTCGGGGCGGCCACCGCGATACGTGAATCGTGAAGCCTGGCTAAGTCAATGCTTGTTCCGGTGAAGCGCATAGCTGGGTGAATCGCGAGTGGAATCGCGCCTAACTTTGCCACGTCGGCGAAAACCGAGTAACCGTATTCGGCGCAGGAGTGGGCAACCAGTTGACCAGGTTTGATTTGGCTGGTTTGGAGGTAGGTTGCGATTCTCAGTGGCAGTTCGTCTTTTTCGAGGCAGAAGAACAGCAGGTCGGCGTCGTTGTTGTTTTGCGGGATGTGCTGAGCTGCGGCTAATGCCAGACGCATCGATTCGGCGACCGAGTTGTCGCCGATCACGTTGAACGTGAGTCGGTTTGGCTTCACGCGGCTTCTCCGTCGCGGTCCGGTGGAATGCGGAAGAGATTTTCCACAACAAATCCGACGGTCGCCATGATCACCGAACCGGTAACGCCCAGGATGGCCATGGTGATTCCCTCTGCTCCAACCTCGACGACGCGATAAACGATGAGCGCGATGTGCCAGCCGGCGAAGATGCTGCCGGTGAGCGAGAGCGACTTGGCTAGGGCTAGGGTGCGAATGGCGTAGCGCGAGTCAACCAGCGCAGGACGCTTCCCCTTTTCGTCCATGAACTTCTTTAGCGCTGAACGGTACTTGAAAATTGGGATTGCCATCAAGCCTAGAGCGATAGCGGCTACCGGCTGAATGATTAGCATGCTCAGATCGGCATTAGGGGTTGGCATCCCATTTCCAGTCAGCTGCTGAACGATGAAGTAGCCGGCTAGGGCTGTTATAGCTAGAGCAACCACGAGGTTAGAGATTCTGGTTTGCTTCACTTCACAACCCAAACCTGCGACTTGAGTTCTTCGGCTAGCGCAGCCACCGAACCGTGACCGAGCAATTTAGCACTAGGGTCCATCTGGGCCCATGGCACCATCACGAAGGCGCGACAGTGAGCGCGCGGGTGAGGCAAGGTCAGGCGCTTGCCGTCTTTGATTTCGGAGCCGAAGGTGATGATGTCGATGTCTAAAGTGCGTGAACCCCAACGTTCTAGACGAACGCGTCCGTGTTCCGATTCGATGCGGTTTAGTTCGTCCAGCAGTTTGCCCGGCTTTAGGTCGGTTTCGATTTCGATGACGCCGTTTAGGTAGCGCGGCGCCGATTCGTCGATGCCTTCTTCGGTTGCGGCGAAGCTCTCAAAGAGTTCCGATTTGCGAAGGACGGTAACGCCGTCTAGGCCTTTGATGCTTTTGATCGCCGATTTGATGGTGGCCTTGCGGTCCCCCAAATTACCGCCGAGAGCCAGAATGGCTCGTTCAGTCATGCTTGCCCTTGAGAGTTACCGAGACGTCTTCGAAGTCATAAGGAATTGGAGCGTTTGGCTTGTGAACGGTGACCTTGGCCTTCTTGACCAAGCCAGAGAGCGAGCCGCCACCGAAGTTCAGGGTGAGGTCGAGCAGGCGCTGGGCTAGGGTTTCGATAAGGTCAACTGGCTGACTCTTTGCTGCTTCAACCAGAGCCTTGGCTAGGTCGCCATAGTGAACAGTGTGGTTTAGGTCGTCGGTGAGCGTTGACTTTCCAGCCACCCAAACGGTGACGTCGATGTAGAAGTCTTGACCGTTCTGTCGCTCAAAATCGAATACACCGTGGTGTGCGTAAACACGCAAGCCCTTGATTTTGATTTTGTGCGACATGCTTCAATTCTGCCGTAACTGCAGGGCTTTCACATTGTGAACTCGGATTCCCCAGATGCTGTATTTCTGGGTGAGTTCGTTCATGAGCTTGGCGGTCGCTCGGTCTCTGGCTTCCACGGTGTCTGGCTCTGTGAGCCTCGCGGCAATGAAGCGCTTGCGTGAGGCACCGATCAGGATCGGGTAGCCAAGAACTTCAAGTTCTTGTAATTCATCAAGCAGCTGCCAATTTTGGTCGGCATCCTTGGCAAAACCCAGTCCTGGGTCGATGATGATGTTCTTTTTGGCCACTCCGGCATCTTGAGCTTTTTGGGTTTGCTCTAG
>JBEGRZ010000052.1:0-5134 GCA_041180115.1 Actinomycetota bacterium | reverse complement strand
AGTGATCCAACTTCGGTGCGGCGTAGAGCCTTGGTTATGAAAGAGGCTTTCTTGACTCTTTCATCGGTTGTCGCTGTAGACATTTGACGACCTTTCGATGGTTTAAAACAGTTTGAAACTTTAAGAAAAATTTGGGGGTGAGCTGAGTAATCAACCCACCCCCAAACTTTATTTGCTAATGATTAGCGGGTGCCTGCTGCTACTAGATCTTTGACCTTAGCAACGTTGTCCTTGGTTACGAAGCCAGGGCCCGAGTAAACAGGCTGGCCGCCACCTAGAGAGTGTCCGTTGGTTAGGTTTAGGTATAGAAGCACTACAGACATGTAGCCCTGTGCGTACTGCTGCTGGTCGATGGCGAATTCCATCTTGCCGGCTGCAATAGCGTCTAGAGCCTCAGGGGACATGTCAACGGTACCGATCTTTAGAGCTAGACCTAGCTCCTCAGCTGCAGGAAGTACAGCCTTGGCAGCGATGTCTGCGTTTAGAGCGAATACAGCGTCAATGCTCGAGTCAGCCTGAAGGGCTGCCTTGATCTTTGCGCTAGCTGCGGTTAGGTCCTGTAGACCGCCGTCAAGGTTGAAGTTCTCAGCCTTGCCGTTGAAGGTCTCAGCAAGACCCTTGCAACGGTCAGCAAGACCAACGTTGTTGGCTTCCTGGATTGGGCAAAGAACGTGCTTTACACCCATAGCGTTGAACTTTAGACCAGCCTGCTGACCAGCGATGATTTCATCCTGACCAACGTGTGTGAATGCACCAAGCTCGCTGAATACAGCCGAACCCGAGTTCATGGTTACGGTTGGAATGCCAGCAGCCTGAGCCTTTAGCATTGCGTCCTTGATTGCACCTGGGTCTGGAGCAGACGCAGCGATTGCGTTACATCCAGCAGCGATACCAGCTTCGATGGTCGAAGCCTGCTTTGCAGCGTCGTTGGTTGAACCCTGGTAGTCAACGGTGATTCCTAGGTCCTTACCGGCCTGCTCTGCACCCTTCTGAGCTACGCTCCAGAACGATCCACCGTCACCGTGAGTGTAAACACAGATCTTTACTGCCGAAGCAGCGTTGTCATCGGTGTTGGTGTTTGCGGCGGAACAACCTGATAGCGTCAATGCGGCTACTGCAGCTAGTGCAGCAACTTTCATCTTTAGCGACATTTGTTTCCTCTCGTCAATGAGTTTTCCGTCAAGCCGAATTGCCTAACAAAGTCAGTATGTCCTAACAAAACGGAACGTTCCACGAATTTAAGCATGTCGTTACCAAATCGAAATTATGTAAATGCCGTTGCTGATTTGTTACTATTTGGGAACGTTCCACTTTTTAGAGAGGCATTTATGCAGTACGACAAGATCGCCGGTGCACCGATTTCCTGGGGTGTCTGCGAAGTTCCAGGTTGGGGTCACCAGATGGGTCCTGAGCGCGTACTGCGCGAGATGGCTTCTTTAGGATTGAAGGCCACCGAGTTCGGGCCGCTTGGCTTCTTGCCTACCGAGGCTTCGGAGCGCGCCAGAGTCCTAAGTGATTTAGACATGCACGCCACCGGTGGTTTCTTCCCGGTATTGCTTCACGATCCAGACCACGATCCAATTCCCATGGTGACTGCCGAGCTAGAGAGTTACACCGCTACCGGAGCAACCACTCTGGTGCTTGCGGCAGACAGCGGAAAAGCTGGCTACGACGAGAAGCGTGCCGAACTTAGCGAAGCGCAGTGGGCGACCGTGTTCGAGAACCTCAACCGAATCTCGGAGCTTGCAAATTCGGTTGGAGTTCGTGCTGTGCTTCACCCACACGTTGGAACCATCATCGAGACCGGCGACGATGTGCAGAAGGTGGTTAGCGGAAGTTCGATTTCGTTCTGCCTTGACACCGGTCACATGGTCATCGGTGGCGCAGACCCGGTGAAGTTCTCTGAGGAAAACGCCGCCCGTGTTGCACACTCTCACCTCAAGGATGTAGACCTATCCTGGGCTGCCAAGGTTCAGGATGGTTCGGTAACCTACTACGACGCCGTGGTGAAGGGTATGTATCGTCCACTCGGCCAGGGTGATGTAGATATTCGCGCGATTGTTCGTAACCTGCTTACCCAGGGATACAACGGCTGGTTCGTTCTCGAACAAGACAACGTGATTACCGGTGAGCCAAGTGAAGCTAGTGGCCCATACGCCGACGCCAAAGCCAGCGTTGAATTCCTGCGCTCGGTTATCGCTGAGATCTAGAAGCAAAGCGTAAACGCCCCTCTTCCTGAATAGAGGGGCGTTTTCGTTTAACTGTTTAGAGGGAGACGCTCTTACCAGTCTTTGCGGATTCGAGTGCGGCGTCGGCGAGAATCAAAGCCTGGCGTCCGTCCTCGTAGCTTGGGTTAGTCAACTTACCAGTCTGGATTCCGGTAACGAAGTCAGCCAGTTCCTGACGGTAGGCGGTTGCGTAGCGCTCCAGGAAGAAGTTCTGGTACGGGTCAGCTACTTCGGTCTGGGTTGCACTGTATGCGCGCACGGTGTTCGGAAGCTGGTTACTCGCGGTCAGCATTCCTAGCGAGCCAAAGGCTTCGATTCGCTGGTCGTAACCAAACGAAGCGTGGCGTGAGTTGATGATGGTGATCAGTTCGTTATTCGAACCGCGCATTACAACGTTCACCGAGTCGAAGTCGTCGCACTCGGCAATGTAGTCGCTGAAACTGTTGGCACCGCGAGCGGTGACTTCAACAATCTCAGGCACGAAAAAGCGAGCCATATCGAAATCGTGGATGGTCATGTCTCGGAAGATTCCACCGGAAACCGCGATGTATTCCTTAGGCGCTGGAGCGGGGTCACGGCTGATTATGATCAGCTGTTCGAGGTTTCCAATTTCACCCGCGACTACGCGGTTCTGAATCGAGGCGAAGTTTGGGTCGAATCGGCGGTTGAAACCGAGAGCAATCTGAGTCTTTGCAGCGCGAGCCTTTGGAAGCAGGGCGTTAACGCGTTCGATGTCTAGATCAATTGGTTTTTCACACATCACGTGAACACCGGCGTCGATCGAGGCTGAAATTAGGTCAACGTGAGTGGAGGTAGGGGAGCAGACCACTACGGCGTCAACGTCATCGGCGTTAATTAATTCCATTGGGTCTGGGGTCACCTTGGTGCCGTACTTGTCGGCTAGCTTCTGAGCGCCCTCTACAAATACGTCTGCAATGTAGGTGAATTCCACATCGCGGTTTTCAGCGATGCTGGCTGCGTGTACCTGGCCAATACGACCTGCGCCGATTAGGCCGACGCGAACTTTTCCTGACATTGTTCCTCCATCAGTGTTTCTCTAATGTTAGAACAAAGAATTTGGAACGTTCCGTAATATTGCGAATTCGTTATTATTTTTCGACGAGCGTTATCTCGAACGAATAGAGGTCTGGGCGGTAGCAGTGGTGACCCCACTCAACGGCCTTGCCGTTCGAATCGAAGGCGGTACGCTCCATGGTTAGCAGTGCAGAGCCCTTTTCAACCATCAGCAAGTCGCTTTCGCTCTGGTTAGCCTTGCGGGCGCCGATTTTTTGCTTGGCTACCTTCATGGTCACGCCACGAGCCTTGAGTAGCTGGTACAAACCGTGAGTCGAGAAGTTTTCCTCTGCGAGATCTACATAATCTTCAGGTAGCCAGTTCTCCAGTATCGAAACCGGCACGTTCTCGGCAAAGCGAAGACGTTTGATTAGTAGAACAGGGGAGCCAACCTTCACTCCGAGATTCGAAGCGATCTTGGCATCAGCGTTCGTGCGGCGAACTTCAAGAACTTTGCTGGTTGGGTGCTGGCCTGAGTTCACAAGGTCGTCGTAGAGGGAGGTGAGCTCAACCTTGCGGTTGATCTGGCCGTGAACCACCTGGGTGCCAATGCCGCGGCGGCGAACTAGGAGACCCTTGTCTACCAGTTCCTGGATTGCACGACGCACGGTAGGACGGCTAAGTCCGAGGCGTTCACCTAGCGATACTTCGTTCTCCAGACGCGAACCCGCTGCCAGGCGACCCTCGGTGATGGCTGCTTCGATGCGCTGCGAAAGCTGAAAGTAAAGGGGAATCGGCCCATTGCGGTCGAGGTCGATGAACTCGCTCAGCGGAAGAACTGTCTCTGCTTGGTTCAATTTACTCTCCGGGCATGCTTACACGTACAAGGGTTTGATTCTTTGTTAAGACATTAGCACCGGAAGCGGATTAATGCACTATGTCAATAAATCCAAGAGTGTGTCGTGTAAAGGTCCATTAGTTGCCAAAACGCTGGACGATTCCTCAGTCAGCGGGCCATTGATCGCTGTGAAACGACCCCCGGCCTGTTCAACAATCGGCACGAGAGCTGCAATGTCGTAGAGCTTGAGATCGTGTTCGCCAACAATTTCCAGTGCGCCTTCGGCCAAAAGCATGTAACTGTAGAAATCACCATAGGCACGTGTGCGCCAAACCTTGCGGCTTAGGTCAATCAACTTTTCCAAGTAGCCGTAGCTATCCCAGAGCTGTAGGTTGTTGTAACTCAAGGAAGCGTGTTCTAGGTCGGCAATACCGCTCACCTTCAGATCACGGACCGAACCGTCGATGTCTGAAGTTTGAGCGACGCCCGGTGCTGCCCACCAACGTCGCCCGAGTGCAGGTGCCGATACCACCGAAACCACTGCGTGGCCGTCGATCGAGAGTGCAATCAAAGACGCCCAAACCGGAACGCCGCGCATATAGTTGGCGGTGCCATCGATTGGGTCGATGATCCACTTGCGAGTGGTTGAACCGGAGTTACCAAACTCCTCGCCAACGATGCCATCTTCCGGGCGTTCGGCAGCCAAAATCTCCTTTAGGGCCAACTCAACTGCGCGGTCGGCATCGGTGACCGGTGAGCGATCTGGCTTGGTCTCAACCGTTAGGTCTAGTGCGCGGTAGCGAGCAAGCGAAATGGCATCGGCAGCATCGGCGAGCTTGAGGGCGAGTTTGAGATCTTCTGAGTAAGTCACGAGTCCAGATTAACCTGCCAGCGAAGCCAGAAGGCGACGCAGTGAATCGACACGGTTGTCCTTCAAGGTTCCCGCGGCAACAGCGTCGTCGAGGTCACAGTCAGGAGAACCCTCAAGGTGGCTGCAATCACGAGGACAATTCTTCGCAACCTCCCAGAGGTCTTCGAAGCTCTTCAGCAGGTT
>JBEGRZ010000051.1:0-5269 GCA_041180115.1 Actinomycetota bacterium | reverse complement strand
CACTCAACCGCGCCAATGCCTTCAGGGAACTCGAAAATCTCAGGTTCACTGAACGGCTTGGTGGTGTAGAAACCCTTGTCTTTACTCCACAGCACAGGAGGGTTCAAGCATTCCTCGATGGTGGTCCAAATCGAGAACGAAGGGGCGAAGATCTCGTTTCCTGCTTCGTCGGTCACAACCAGGTTGCTGCCGTCCTTGACCGAAACCTCATCGATCTCAGAGAACAGGTGATCCTGCGCGTAACGAGCAAAGACGTTTGAAAGACCGGGCTCAACACCAACGCCAACCAGGGCTAGAAGCCCAGCGCGCTCCCACTGCTCGCCCAAATCGAACTGAGCATCGCCTAGTTTGATGCCTGGCTTGTGGAACGGATCGGTTGGGTGTGCTTCCGAAAGGCTCATCGCCATGTCCATGTAGTGAACACCGGCCGAGAACGCTCCCGAGAAAATGGTTGGCACGAACTTCGGCTCAACCGCGTTCAGTACGTGGGTGATTCCGTGCTCGCGACACGCATCGGTGATTGCGGCTGCGCTCGATGCATCAATCTTGGTGGATACGAACTTGGACGCCACCTCGTCTCCATGACGGTTACGAATCCATTCGATCACGTCGTCGGCGCGCTGTTGGTTATAGTCGGCGACGACAATCTGCTCAAAGAAATTACGGGTTGCTGCGATTTTTGCGATGGCGTTTCCTACGCCTCCGGCTCCTACAAGAAGGATCCTCATGATGGTTTATACCTAACCTAGGTTTACTCCGTGGGGCAAATCGGGAGTGTAGTTACAGCCTACCTATCGAATTGAAAGGTCGCTAGTAGGGTCATTCACCCAATTCACAACACCTGCCCACTCGCCCCAACCATCGGCCAGCGAGAAGTGCTTGGCCCCTGGCACGATTACCGATGGAAGCCCGAGCGTTCCAAAGGTTTCGTTCAAACCCTTCGGAAGCCACTCGTCGCCATCGCTGCCAACCAGGGCCGTGGACGAGGCGACCTTAGCCAGTTCGCCTCCCAAGCCATCAAGGACGAGATTGAACCCGGCTAAATCTCCAACCAACTCCGGATCGGCTGGGGCTACCAAGAGAACTCGCGATACGCGGTTCTGGATTAGCCCTGCCGAAACCAGCTTCAGCCAGGTAACCGAGCCAAGCGAGTGACCAATCACCACAACTTCTTCCCCTTGGTTGGCTTCCTGAGCCAAAGCCAACTCACCGAGGGCTACTTCGGCCCAATCACCGAAGTTCGGTTCATCGGTCGAGGGCAGTTGCGGGTAAAACACCTGGTGCCCCTGCTTGCGCAAGGCAGCCGCTGCTAGTCGCTGCCAGTGACCCTCCCACCTGCGGTTGCGCCAGCCGTGAAGGATGATTACCTGTTTACCCATGGCTTTATTAAAGCGAAAACCCGCCCAGAATCTGAGCGGGTTTCCGAATGTTACAGAGATTACTTAAGGGTAACCTTTGCACCAGCGCCCTCAAGAGCAGCCTTTGCCTTCTCAGCGGTCTCCTTGTTTGCACCCTCTAGAACGGTTGCAGGAGCGCCGTCAACAACAGCCTTAGCCTCGCCTAGACCTAGGTTGGTCAGTGCGCGAACTTCCTTGATAACTGCGATCTTCTGGTCGCCAGCAGACTCTAGAACTACGTCGAACGAGTCCTTCTCTTCTGCAGCCTCAGCAGCAGCAGGAGCTGCAGCAGCGGCAACTGCAACAGGAGCTGCAGCGGTAACTTCGAATACTTCTTCGAACTTCTTAACGAAGTCGCTTAGCTCGATTAGTGAAAGCTCCTTGAATGCATCAATGAGCTGGTCAGTGGTCAGCTTTGCCATTTTGTTTCTCCTTGTGTTTTTGCTTTATAAGCTTTTGGTTTTTTGTGTGTTCTTACGCGTCTTGCTTCGCACGAAGTGCGTCGACGGTACGTACCGCCTGGGCAAGAGGAGCGTTGAATACGTAAGCAGCCTTGTACATCGAAGCCTTGAACATTCCAGCGGCCTTTGCCAGTAGAACTTCACGGGTTTCGAGGTCAGCAAGCTTCTTAACCTCATCAGCAGTAAGTGCAACGCCATCCATGACACCGCTCTTGACCACTAGTAGAGGATTTGCCTTGGCAAAGTCACGCAGTGCCTTCGCAACGGTAACAACGTCACCGGAAACGAAAGTCATCGCGGTTGGTCCGGCAAGCTGACCGTCAAATGCGGTCACGCCAGCGTTTGCAGCTGCGATCTTGATTAGCGTGTTCTTTGCCACGGCGTAGGTTGCGTTCCCGCTGATGCTCTTGCGTAGCTCTTTGAGCTGAGCAACAGTGAGTCCGCGGTACTCGGTTAGCAATACGGCAGACGAGCTCTTGAATAGTTCAGTAAGCTCGGCGACGTTAGCTTCCTTGTTCGCCATGGCACTCCTTGTTTTCTTTTGTCGGTAGCCCCAAGCCCAAATAAAAAAGCTCCATGCGCAGATGGCACGGAGCAAAAATTCACAAAGTGAAAAGTTTCTTCATACACCTGCGTGGGATGCCGCTTCATGCGGGCCTTCGTTGGATTTCCTTTCGGATTTCCAAAACCGACGGTCTTTGGCTTCTTCCAGTTTAGGCGATGCCCTAGTGGTTTGGCAACTGGGAAACTATCCACCTGGTCATGATGCGATTATCGTAGCCCGCAATTTCCGGTAGTTGGTTATGAATGAGGGAGATCCCGATCGCCTGCGAGTGCAGGAACCATGCCATCGCGGTGCCAAATGCTCGCGGTGCTCCAAAGCTTACGAAGCTGTCTTCGAGGAATTTTGCCGACTTCTCAAACCCAGATTCCATGTAACCCGCCAAACCCTTGTTGTGCACGGCTTCGAGGTGCATCTCGGCACGGAAGTTTCGCCAAGTCTTTCGGTTGTCACCGAATCCCGAGTTGATGGTTAGCGCGTATTTATCAGGTCCAATGCCTTCGGCGATAACCTTTTCCACATTTTTGGCCACGATATCGTCGATGGCAACTGCGAAGGAATGCTCAACTAGCTGTTCGGCCGATTTGAATCTTGGGTAGAGCGAGCCGGTCGAAACTCGGGCCCTTCGTGCCACTCGGGTCATCGAGGCTGAGGCAACACCGGCGCTGGCGATTACCTCAATCGCCGCGTTGGTCAGTACCGCTTCAACCGAATCATCGGTTGGCTTGAGTCCCGGCATCTTCGGAAACTTGATTGATTCGAATGGTGTGAGCCCGGCCATGATCGGAGATGACATGATGTCGTCTGGGTAGTCGAGGAAATCGAGAATTGGCAGCCCTAGATCTGCTTTGGCCGAGACCTTGGAGGCCAACCGGTGACCGAGGTGAAAACCTAGGCGCCAAACCAACTTGGATGCCTGAAGCTCATCGACCCCAACCTTTTCGTGCCACCATTTCTCAAAATCCGGTTGAACGACTTCGCTCACCTCAGGGATTCTGCGGCTGGCAGCAAAGATTTCCAGGACGGCTTGATCAATCGCAGGGTCTAAGTTTGAACGCTCGCTAACCTGCGCCTCCAGCCAGTCACGACCGTGGTGAAGCCAGATTTCGGCAAAGAAACCTGGCAGGTCACCAAAGTACGTGTAAAAGGTTGGGCGTGAGACACCTGACATTTTCGCAACGTCGGAAACGCTGACGTGATCGAGCCCCTGCGTAGAGATTGCGGATATGCCAGCTAGCAGCAGATCATCAATCGACGCACGGCGCTTTCTAGTCTTCACAATCTCGTTCATGGGTAAATTTTACCCATACCTTGACACTGTAAAGATAAGACGAAAAGTCTAGAAATTAGTCACGACGACGAGGACGGTCACCGAAGTCACGGCGACCACGGCCACCGTTAGCTTCCGAGCGACCATAGCCACTGCGGTCTCCGCCACGGCCACCCGAGCGACCACCACGGCCACCACGGTCGCCATCACGGTCACCATCACTGAATCGGCGACCTCTGCGGTCGCCGCCCCCAGAACCACCACGACCAGAGTCACCGAAGTCCAGCGACTGAGCCGCAGGAGGAGGTGCAATTGGACCGGCAAGCTCTTCAAGCAGTGCGTTCGACGGGCGAACGTCCGAGAAGATTCCGTCGCGGTCAGCACGGCGAAGTAGGTCTTCCAAACGGCGACGCTTGCTGCGGTGAATCAGGGTAACCACGGTACCTTCCTTGCCGGCACGACCGGTACGGCCGGCACGGTGTAGGTAGGTCTTGTATTCCTGAGGAGGGTCAACCTGGATAACTAGGGTGACGTCGTCCACGTGAATACCGCGAGCGGCAACGTCGGTAGCAACAAGAACACGGCAAGAACCGTTGGTGAAGCGCTCGAGGTTGCGGTTACGCTGACCCTGGTTCAGATCTCCGTGCAAACGAGCAGCTGGAACACCGGCCTCGGTTAGAGACTCCGATAGACGCTCCGCGGTCATCTTGGTGCGGGTGAAGATCAACGACTTACCAAAGCCCTGAACCAAACGCAGTAGCACTGCCGAACGGTCTTCGTCATCGCAAACAAGCACGCGGTGAGTGATGTTCGAGTGGTCTTCTTCCTCTTCAGGCACTTCGTAAACGAAAGGTGCTGGAAGGTAGGCGTCCACGAGCGACTGCACAGCCTTGTCTAGAGTTGCCGAGAACAGAAGCTTCTGGCATTCATCCGAGACGGCAGCCATGATGCGGCGAACCGGCTCAATGAAGCCAAGCTCAGACATGTGGTCAGCCTCGTCTACGATCAAGGTCTCAACCTCAGAAAGGTCGATGATGCGCTGAGCCATAAGGTCTTCCAAACGGCCAGGGGTTGCCACAACAATGTCAACGCCACGGCTCATTGCGTTCTCCTGCTTGCGCTGAGGAACACCTCCGTAGATGCAGGTGGTGTAGAAACCAACCGGACGGGCGATGCCGTTTACGGTGCGGTCAATCTGGTCTGCAAGCTCACGAGTTGGAGCAAGAATTAGCGCGCGAGGCTTACCTGGCTTGCGTGGAACCGAACCGGCCTTGATCAGCTTCTGAACCATAGGAACGGTGAACGATACGGTCTTACCCGAACCGGTCTTTCCGCGACCTAGAACGTCAACGCCGGTCATTGCAGCCGGAATGGTTGCAGCCTGGATTGGGAACGGCTTCTCAGCACCCATGCCCTGAAGAGCTGCGATTACCTTCTCGTGAAGGCCCATCTCCTCAAAAGTTTCCATAACTTCAGCATCAGAAACCGAGACCATACGCTCAAGAACGGTGTCTTCAACGAACGACTTCTTACCGCCGTTAGCCTTGCGAGCACCCTCGAAGGTGCGCGAACGCGACTC
>JBEGRZ010000050.1:0-5383 GCA_041180115.1 Actinomycetota bacterium | reverse complement strand
CGAGTCTTACCGTGGTCAACGTGACCCATAACGGTGACCACTGGAGGTCTAGGTAGTAGGTCCTCTTCATCGTCTTCGTCGTCTAGGTCTAGACCAAAGCTGTCGAATAGCTCACGCTCTTCGTCCTCAGGCGAAACTAGCTCAACCTTGTAGCCAAGCTCCTCACCGAGGATCTGGAAGGTCTCTTCGTCTAGCGAAGCAGTTGCGGTAGCCATCTGACCTAGTGCGAAAAGCACGGTAATCAGCTGAGCCGGAGTGGTTTCGATCTTGTCGGCGAAGTCCTGAATGCTGGAACCACGACGTAGACGGATAACGGTTGAGCCGTTACCGCGTGGAATGATCGCGCCACCGAGGCTCGGTGCCATTCTCTGTTCGAACTCTTCGCGTTTCGCGCGCTTCGACTTACGGGCCTTCGAGGCTCCCTTGCTTCCACCCTTACCGAACGCACCAGCGGTTCCACCGCCGTTACCGCGGCCGCGACCACCTGGGCCACCACCCGGACGAGGTGCGGCGAAGCCACCTGCACCAGGAGCACCGGCACCAGCGCCACCACCGAAGCCCGGACGCGGAGCACCGCCACCGAACCCTGGACGAGGACCGCCAGCACCAGCCGGACGAGGACCGCCCGGACGTGCGCCACCGGCACCAGCCGGACGAGGACCGCCCGGACGCTGACCTGGACGGCCACCACCCTGGCTTGGAGAGAATGGGTTATTTCCACCTGGACGAGCCATTGGACGTGGGATTCCCATGCCCTGGCTGGCAGCAAAAGGGTTGTTGCCTGGTCGAGGGATGCCCGCTGGAGCCGAAGGAGCGGCTGGTGCTGCAGGCGCTGCCGCTGCTGGTGCAGCCGGTGCGGCCGGAGCCTCAGGAGTCTTTAGGGCAGCAGGGGTTGGAGCCGGAGGCGTTGGAGCAGCGGCCACAGGTGCTGCCGCAGGAGCAGCCTCTGCCTTGGGTTCTGGCTTCTTCACTTCTGGCTTTGGCTTTGCGTTAGGGAACGCATCGCGAAGTTTCTTTGCAACCGGTGGGGTTACTGTGGATGATCCACCCTTGACGTATTCGCCAAGTTCTTTCAACTTAGCTAAGGCTTCATTGGTGTCAATGCCTAGCTCTTTAGCTATGTCGTATACGCGCGGTAGTGCCGCCACTTTTTCTCCTGTCTGGGCCAACCCAGGCAGGGCAGGCCGTTAAAGCTTTGGGTTACTCATTTCGAGTTACTCATTTTTAGCCAACATTGTTTCTGCCTGTTCTATCAACTGGGTTAGCTGAAACTCGCCCTTTAGCGCTCTGCCGAAGGACTTGCGATCTAAAGCTAGTTTCAAACAATCTGGACTGGCATGTAACCAGGCTCCGCGGCCAGGAAGCTTCTTCTCTGAATCTATGACGAGACGGTTTTGTTTCGAAACGATACGAATCAGGGAAGTTCTGGTGCCGAGCTTTTTACAGCCAACACAGGTTCTAACTGGTTCCATCTTACCCGTCTTAGCTGCCATCGGTCTAGAACTAGTCTTCGTCCAGGATGCTTTCTGGCTGAATGTCGATCTTCGCACCGGTTAGGTCGGCTGCTAGTTTTGCGTTCTGGCCTTCCTTACCGATTGCAAGTGAAAGCTGGTAATCAGGGACGAGCGCGCGCACGTGTGGGCGGCCGTCTGGATCCTTCGAAGGAATAGTGAAGGTCGACGAGATCTTGGCTGGCGAAAGAGCCGAAGCCACGAACTTGTTGATGTTTTCGTCGTAGTCAACGATGTCGATCTTCTCTTCGTTCAACTCGGCCGATACCGCACGAACACGAGCACCTAGTGGGCCAATGCAGGCGCCCTTGGCGTTTAGGCCATCAACGTTCGAACGGACAGCAATCTTGGTGCGGTGACCGGCTTCGCGAGCCACCTGCATGATTTCAACCTGATTCGAGGCAATCTCTGGAACTTCAAGAGCGAACAACTTGCGAACCAGCATCTTGTGACGGCGCGAAACGGTAACTACGGTTCCACCATTACGAGCACGGTCAACCTTGGTGATGATCACACGGATGCGCTTGCCGTGACCGTAGTCTTCGCCAACAACCTGCTCCTCAGGAGGGAGCACAGCTTCTAGCGCGCCTAGGTCAATCTTGATCAGGTAAGGCTTGGAATCCTGCTGGATGGTACCGATGACCACGTCGCCGACTTTGCCGGTAAATTCACCGAGAAGGTTTTCGTCATTGATGGCACGTAGACGCTGGGTGATTACCTGCTTTGCCGAGAGCGCTGCAATGCGTCCGAAGTTTTCCGGAGTGACATCCTTTTCGTCGCCAACTGGCTCGCCATCTTCGTCCTTGTCGCGGGTGAAGATGCGAACCTGACCGGTCTTGCGGTCTAGTTCGGCACGGGAAAAGTCTTGCTCATCACGCTTTAGGTGAATCCCCTCTGACTTGTAGTAAGCAGCGAGAAGTGCGGCCTCGATAATCTCAACGAGTTCGGTGAAGGCGATACCGCGGTCACTCTCGATGGCTTTCAGAACTCTCAGGTCGATGTCCATGAAGGCCTCCTAGGGCGTGTATTTAGAGTTGTAGTAAAGCCAATTCTAGCGGCACACTACGACGCTCGCCTGAGCGGCGGTCCCAGAGGTCCACTTCGCCGTTCGCAAGCCCTCGTCCAACGATGATTACCTTCGGAACGCCAATTAGTTCGGCGTCTGCAAACTTAATGCCAGGGCTAACCTTACGGTCATCCAAAATGACGGACTTGCCAGTGATTTCAAATTCCTTGGCAAGGTCTTCGGCAGCCTGGAAAATCTCGGCTTCCTTACCAGCAGCCACAATGTGAACATCGGCAGGAGCCACGGCTTCAGGCCAGATTAGACCCTTCTCGTCGCGGTTAGCTTCGGCTAGGACGGCGACCAAACGAGTCACACCGATTCCGTAAGAACCCATGGTCACTGTGACCAGCTTGCCGTTCTCGTCCAAAACCTTGAGGCCTAGAGCCTCGGCATACTTGCGACCGAGCTGGAAAACGTGACCGATCTCAATACCGCGGGCAAGCTCCAGCGGGCCAGAACCATCCGGTGCTGGGTCACCCGCGCGAACCTCGGCGATGTCCTTGATGCCATCCGCCTCAAAGTCACGGCCGTAAACCAAACCGAAAACATGCTTACCTGCTTGGTTGGCGCCGGTCACCCACGCGGTACCGGTGACCACGCGTGGGTCAACGAAATACTTGATGCCGGTGAATCCGCCGGCCTTCGGGCCGATGTAACCCTTTACTAGTTCTGGGTACTTCTTGAAGTCTTCCTCGGTGGCAGCCTCAACCTCGTTTGGCGCGAACGCTGCTTCGGCACGCTTGGCATCAACCTCGCGGTCTCCAGGCACACCAACCATCACCAGCGAGCGCTTGCCCTCCGGCGAAATCAAAGCTAGGACGACGTTCTTCAAGGTGTCGGCTGCGGTGATGCCAGCGTGCTCGGCTAGCGAGGCAATCGTCGGGGTGTTTGGAGTGTCTCGCACCTCGGCAGCTGGCAACCCATCGACCGACTTGGCGGCAGGTGCAGGAGTTGCCACAGCCTCGACGTTGGCAGCGTAACCACCAGGCGAACGAACAAAGGTGTCTTCGCCGATTGGGCTAGGGCTTAAGAACTCTTCCGAAGCCGAACCACCCATGGCACCGGCGTCTGCTTTCACGATCACGTAGTCAACTCCGAGACGGGTGAAGATGCGCTCGTAGGCAGCACGCTGTGCCTGATAGGAATCAACCAAACCTTCGTCGGTGACGTCGAACGAGTAGGCATCCTTCATCACAAACTCGCGGCCACGAAGCAGACCGGCACGTGGGCGCGCCTCATCGCGGTACTTGTTTTGAATTTGGTAAAGAGTTACCGGTAGGTCCTTGTAGCTCGAGTAGAGATCCTTCACCAAGAGGGTGAACATTTCCTCGTGGGTTGGAGCCAATAGGTAATCAGCCTTCTTGCGGTCCTGCAGACGGAACAGGTTGTCCCCGTATTCGGTCCAGCGACCGGTGGCCTCGTAAGGCTCGCGTGGAAGCAGAGCTGGGAAGAACACTTCTTGGGCACCGGCGGCAGCCATCTCTTCGCGAACAACCTGCTCGACCTTAGCCTTCACTGCAAGACCCAGCGGTAACCAGGTGTAAACACCAGGTGCAGCGCGGCGAATGTAGCCGGCACGGATGAGCAGCTTGTGGCTCTCTACCTCGGCATCGCTAGGGTCTTCGCGCAAAGTGCGCAGGAATAGGCTCGAAAGTCTGATAGGCATAAGCCAACTTTACTTCTTGGCAACCACTACCTGTGGTGAACCCACGAGGGTTGGATCCATTTCGGCAGCCAAACGGTTTGCCTCTTCGATCAGGGTGGCCACGATTTCGCTCTCAGGCACGGTCTTGATGACCTCACCCTTCACAAAGATCTGGCCCTTGCCGTTACCCGATGCCACACCTAGGTCTGCCTCACGTGCTTCACCTGGACCGTTTACAACACAGCCCATTACGGCAACACGCAGGGGCACGGTCATCTTCTCGAGACCCTTGGTTACGTCGTTGGCCAAAGTGTAAACGTCCACCTGAGCGCGACCACAGCTTGGGCAGGAAACGATTTCAAGCTTGCGAGGACGAAGGTTCAGCGATTCCAGGATCTGGCTGCCAACCTTGATCTCTTCAACTGGAGGTGCCGAAAGTGAAACACGGATGGTGTCGCCAATACCCTTCGAGAGCAGGGAGCCAAAAGCAACCGCAGACTTGATGGTGCCCTGGAAAGCAGGACCAGCTTCGGTAACACCAAGGTGTAGCGGCCAGTCGCCGCGCTCGGCAAGAAGTTCGTAGGCCTTAACCATGACCACGGGGTCGTTGTGTTTTACGGAAATCTTGAAATCGTGGAAGTCGTGCTCTTCGAAAAGCGATGCTTCCCAAACAGCCGACTCAACCAGAGCCTCAGGGGTTGCCTTGCCGTACTTCTGAAGCAAGCGTGGATCTAGCGAACCGGCGTTGACACCGATTCGGATCGAGATGCCGGCGTCTTTGGCTGCCTTAGCAATCGCACCAACCTGGTCATCGAACTGACGAATGTTGCCTGGGTTCACACGAACCGCACCGCAACCAGCATCGATGGCCTGGAAAACATACTTTGGCTGAAAGTGAATATCTGCGATAACTGGGATCGGTGACTTACGAGCGATTAGGTGAAGTCGGTCTGCGTCGTCCTGCGAGGGAACTGCCACACGAACGATGTCGCAACCGGAAGCGGTTAGCTCGGCAATTTGCTGAAGGGTTGCGTTGACATCCGTTGTTGGTGTGGTGCACATCGACTGAACCGAGATTGGGGCATCGCCACCAACTGCAACCTTGCCAACCATAATCTTGCGGCTCTTGCGTCTTGGAGCCAAAACCGGAGGTGGGCTCTT
>JBEGRZ010000049.1:0-5600 GCA_041180115.1 Actinomycetota bacterium | reverse complement strand
GACGAGATCCCATCTCGCTGTGGCGCCTGGGCTGGAACCTACAAGCCAAAGAACTCGGCTGCAAAGGAACCAACCAACCCGAACATCAACACCGCCATGGCGATGTCTATCAACACCGCATTCATGAGCATGGCTTCCCAGCTTGATCTCTGTGACATCCGCGACACGGCTCTAGCATTCGGAGTTCACCGCGCCGATGGAAACGAACTTGAGTACATCCCAGCCTCCGTGCTCGGTGTCAATGAAATTGCGCCAATCACTATGGCCATTGCCAATGCCGCACTTCCAAATAAGGGTGTAGTTTGCAGCCCGATTGCAATTGACCGAGTAGTAGTGCGTGCTACCGGCAAGGAGATGGAAGTTCCAAAGTCAGCTTGCACCCAGGCAACCACCCCGGATGTTGCTGCCGCCACCCTGCACGCCATGCGCGGAGTAATCAGGGGTGGTACCGCGGGGCTTTCTAACACTGGCGACGGAGTAGACATCGCTGGTAAGACTGGAACTACCGACCACTCGGTGCAAACCTGGATGACCGGCTTCTCGAGCAAGGTTTCAACCTCGGTGTGGGTAGGAAACGTCTCCGGTGACGTACGCCTAAGTGGCGTGTCAACTGGCGGCCAGAGCGCTTACTACGCTCGACACGACATTTGGCGCACTGTAATGAAGCTAGCCAACAAGATCTACAAGCCAGGTCCGATGGCCAGTGTTCCAAGCATCTTCGCTGGCGCAGGCGGCGCGACCGTTCCAGACGTAACCACCATGGACCCAACCTCGGCTAGCAGCCAGATCCAGTTGGCCGACCTCTACTATGACGTCAAGACATCGCAAGTGCTTTCAGACAAGCCAGCTGGAACTGTTGCTTACACAGTGCCAGCTGCGGGTAGCCGGGTCACTCGTGGAACCATCATCAAGGTTTACATTTCGAGCGGTGGAGCCGTACAAGTACCGACCGATCTTTTGAGCCATGGACCAACCGTGAATGACATCAACAGTTATCTCTCTACGCTGCCTGGCGGATTGACCGCATTCGGCTCTTCCGGGCGCCAAACCGGTAACTGTGGTCCAACCGATACCGTTACCAGAGCTGCTCCTACCCCTGGATCGTTTACCCAGCCTGCCACCTCCATCGAACTCTTCTGCGGCGGCTAATGGAGCTCCTCTACTGGCTACTGTTACTTGCGTTTTCAGTAGGTCTTGTTGTGGCGCTCTGGGGAATATTCATCGAACGTGTTCGCTTCACCGTTCGCCATGACGAGCTGGCCATTCTGCCTAAGGGTTCGAAGCCGATTCGCGTTCTGCACATCAGTGATTTCCACATTGCTCCTTGGCAGAAAAAGAAACTTGCTTGGATCAGTGGACTGGCTGAACTAAAGCCAGACTTGATTGTGAACACCGGTGACAATCTAGGGCACATAGATGCCATTCGGTCGGCGCTGGATTCTATGAAACCGCTATTGGAGATACCTGGCGTTTTCGTTGGCGGCTCAAACGATTACCACGCACCAGAAATCCGCAACCCGCTCTCCTACCTGAACAAGCCATCAACTCCGGGTCGCCGAAAACTCTTAGAAACTTCCACTCTTTTTGGCGCCTTCGAGGCAGCTGGATGGCTAAATCTCAATAACCGCTCGGGAAGCCTGAACATTCAAGGAAGTAGGCTCGGCTTTCTCGGGCTCGATGATCCACACGACGAACTTGCCCGTTACGAGAGCCTAAACGCTCAGGTTGGCGCCCTTACTCGCGACGACGTACTACTCGGCGTTGCGCATGCTCCGTACCTGCGAGTGATTTCAGAGTTCCAGTCGCGTGGGTGCCAGCTGGTTTTCGCTGGCCACACCCACGGTGGTCAGGTCTGTCTGCCAGGCGAACGAGCAATCATCACCAACTGCGATCTACCATCCCGTTTCGCAAAAGGACTCCACAACATCGAGTCTGGAAACGCTAACGTATGGCTGAATGTGTGTGCTGGTCTAGGCACGTCAATCTTCGCGCCAATTCGAACTTTTTGCGCACCGGAAGTGCGACTGCTTACATTAACCGCGGCTAACTAGCCGAGTGCCCAAACCTCTGGGCCAAGTACGATGTAATGCTCGTTGTTGTTGTCACAGCGAACCGTTGCATCAACTACGAAACAGGTAAGGTCTCCTACCGTGAGTGTCTCACCGGTGTTTAGCGTCTGGGCATTTGAAGGATCTGCGTAGAGGCCAGATGCACAGTTGAACAGGGCGTCCTTGCCGCCTGCAGCGTTCGCGTTCAAGCGAATCTGGTAGCCGTAGGAAAGCTTGCACTCGGTAGGAGCTGGAACCTGGTCGTAGACGGCATCCGCTTCGTTCTGCTCACAGACCACAAACTGTTCGTCCGGGTTGATTGAACACCAGGCAGGGCCGGTGCCGACGCGGAAAATGTAGTCTCCGTAGCCACTATCGAAGATATACGGCTCTAGCGCCAATGCATCTTCGGCAGGGACGGTTGGAATGAGCGCTGGATCAAAAGTCTGCAGCGGGATGTCAGTAGAAATCGGGTCTGTGGTTGGCGTTACCGCGCAGCCGCCCAAAAATAGGGACGAAAGAGCCACAGCTGTTACGAGTAAAGATTTGCGGCCCACAGAAAAAGAATAAATCCTGATGGAAGCTAGAACCTGCTAGTTCGCAGGTGTTTCGCTACTAAAACTCTTTCGCTACGAGCTCTGCAATCTCGTAGGTGTTTAGAGCGGCTCCCTTGCGCAGATTATCGCCAACCACGAACAGCTCAATGCTGTTGGTGAAGTCAAGCGACTGACGAATGCGACCAACAAAGGTTGGGTCCTGACCGGCAACCTGGTTAGGGGTTGGGAAGACACCGTTTGCTGGGTCATCGAGAACACGGATGGTTGGCTGCTGGCTTAGAACATCGCGAACCTCGTCTGCGGTAAGGTCGTTCGCGAAGGTTGCGTGAACGGTTAGCGAGTGGCTCACCTGCACTGGCACGCGAACACACGAAGCAGCAACCTTGAGGTCTGCAATTCCAAGGATCTTGCGCGATTCGTCGCGAACCTTCATCTCCTCCGAGGTGTGGCCGCCAGCCTTTAGTGAGCCCGCAAAAGGAATCACGTTCAGGGCGATCGGGTGTGACCAAGGCGAGTTCGAAAGGTCGTTTCCAGCCGCGGCAAGCGCGTCACGGACGTCGTTGGTCTTGGTGCCAAGCGACAGCTGGCCACCGATGGCTGCAAGCTCACCTGCTAGTTCGTCGATGCCTGCGGCACCGGCACCAGAAACAGCCTGGTAGCTCGAAACCACAAGTTCCTTCAGGGTCCACTTGCGGTGCAGCGCACCCATGGCAGCCATCATGGTCAGGGTGGTGCAGTTAGGGTTCGAGATGATTCCCAGAGGGCGGTTCTTAGCCTGTTCAGGGTTGACCTCAGGAACCACAAGTGGCACCTGGTCGTTCATGCGGAAAGCACCCGAATTGTCTACCGCAACAGCGCCACGTTCTGCAGCGATTGGAGCCCACACTTCCGAAACCTCATCTGGAACATCGAACATCGCGATGTCGATGCCATCGAAAGCCTCAGGGGAAAGAGCAACCACAGTTAGGTCTTCGCCGTGAACCTGAATCTTCTTGCCGGCCGAACGAGGGCTGGCAATCAGGCGGATTTCGCCCCAGATGTTTTCACGGTTGTTGATGATGTCGATCATCACGGTACCAACAGCACCGGTTGCACCGACGAGGGCGAGGTTAGGCTTTCTGCTCATTTTTCTCTCTCTGTGTTTTCTAAAAATTTGTAATTAGCGACCGGTGCCAGCGTAAACAACAGCTTCGATTTCGCTGTCGAGGCCGAATGCGGTGTGAATCGCACGGGCTGCGTCGTCGGCTTCCTTTAGGTCGGTAACAACCGAGATGCGGATCTCAGAGGTGGAAATCATCTCGATGTTGATTCCGGCCTTAGCCAAAGCGTTGAAAAGGGTTGCCGAGACACCCGAGTGGGTGCGCATGCCGGCGCCAACCACCGAGATCTTTCCAATCTCGTGGTCAACCTCAAGCTCGCGGTAACCAAGCGAAGCCTGGTTGTTCTCCAGAGCAGCAACAACCTTCGCTGAGTCACCCTTTGGAAGGGTGAACGAGATGTCAGAAACCTTGTCGTCCACGTCAACACCGGTTGCGGTGTTCTGAACGATCATGTCGATGTTTGCACCAGCTTCGGCAACCACGTTGAAAAGCTCGGCAGCCTTACCAGGGAGGTCAGGAATACCAACAACGATGATCTTGGTCTGGCTCTTATCGGTTGCTACACCCGAAACTACTGACTCTTCCATGTTCTCTCCTCGGTTTCCTGAGATGACCCTGGTTCCAGGGTCGGTGCTAAAAGTGGATCGCACGCGAAGGTCAACGTTGTGACGTCGCGCAAACTCAACCGCACGAATGTGCAGAATCTTGGCTCCCGCCGCAGCCAACTCAAGCATCGACTCAACATCGATGTAGTCAAGCTTCTTAGCAGCCGGAATCTGGCGTGGGTCAGCGGTGTAAACGCCGTCCACGTCGGAGTAAATCTCACAGACATCTGCGTCCAAAGCCGCTGCCAAAGCCACAGCGGTGGTATCGGAACCACCACGGCCGAGGGTGGTGATGTCGCGGGTCTCGCGGTTGAATCCCTGGAAGCCGGCAACGATTGCGATGTCACCATCGTTCAGTGCCTCACGAATACGGTCTGGAGTAACTTCGGCGATACGTGCGTTACCGTGCTTTGAGTCGGTGACGATACCGGCCTGAGAACCAGTGAAAGAACGCGACTGCGCTCCCGCAGAGTCAATCGCTAGAGCGAGTAGCGCCATCGAGATGCGCTCACCAGCTGTAAGCAGCATGTCTAGTTCACGTGGGTTTGGGTTGTCGGTGACCTGATTGGCCAGATCCATCAACTCATCGGTGGTGTCACCCATGGCTGAAACCACAACCACAACCTGGTTGCCAGCAGCCTGGGTTTCAATGACGCGCTTGGCTACGTGCTTAATCTTGTCGGCATCGCCAACCGATGAACCACCATACTTTTGCACGATTAGAGCCAAGGCGTAACTCCGTTAAGGGTAGGAAACAACAGGGGATTTCTTAAAGTTTAGCCCAAATGACTAGTTCGCAGAACGGCGACCGGAAAATGCGCGGCCCAAAGTAACTTCATCCGCATATTCGAGGTCTCCACCAACCGGCAAACCAGACGCCAAACGCGTCACCGAAATACCAAGACTGCTCAACATACGAACCAGGTACGTGGCAGTTGCCTCTCCCTCAAGGTTCGGGTTGGTTGCCAAAATCACTTCTTGGATTTCGGTGTTGGAAAGTCTGGTCATCAGCTCTTTGATGCGTAGCTGATCAGGGCCGATGCCTTGGATTGGGCTGATTGCCCCGCCAAGTACGTGATACAAACCTCGGAACTCTCGAGTTCGCTCAATTGCCTGCACATCTTTAGATTCTTCGACTACGCAAATGGATGACTTGTCACGGCGTTCGTCACGGCAGATGTTGCAACGTTCTTGTTCAGATACGTTTCCACACACATCGCAGAAACGTACCTTCTCTTTGACCTCAATCAAAACGCGAGCCAAACGCTGTGGCAGATCGTCTTCGGTCTG
>JBEGRZ010000048.1:0-5781 GCA_041180115.1 Actinomycetota bacterium | reverse complement strand
GCATCCCCAGCGCGTCCCCGATTCGTACCGCTAAGCCCTGAGGGTCTGAGAAAACGTCTAGTGCGTGAATGCGAATCGTCTGCCAACCCATGCCCGCAAGCAGGGCGGGGCGCAGGCGGACCTTCTCGGAAAGGTCATCGCCGATCAGGTTCCAGTCGGGCAGGATGATTGCCGACTTCACACCGAACGAAACAGCCATTGGGATTCGTGCAGTGTAGCCGATGGTTACATGGGCGCCGAGTTTACGCAGTCGCAGTGCGAGGTCACTGAGCATCGGATCGCTGTCGATCTCTGAGTCAACTGGCACCTTCGCCGTAGCGTATTTGAATAGCTTGGCAAACTGTTTGGCAGCTCCGACCGGCTCCTCTGGAAGTTTGTCGGCGGCAATTGCGGTCACCACGGTGAGCGACTTGCGAGCGCTGACCAATAGATTTGCGAGGGTTCTTCTGCCACTGGTTTCGCTCAACTGTCCCAGCTCGTTTGGTGCAAAGCCGCTCGCCGATACACCATATCCAGGGCTGAAGATTACTCGGTCGGCGACGCGGTGAGAGAGCTGGTTCAGTGTTGAAACCTCGAACTTTTCATCACCGTGAGCATCAAAGAACTGCTTCAGGTCTGGAAGCTCCAATACCTTTTCGTTCAGAGCTGCTTGTAGACGTTCAGAGTGAAGCTCGGAAGCAGTCACAACCATTAGCGAGTCTTCCGGGTGTTTGGTTGCATGGCGCAGAACCGACTTGATCGTTTCTTCAAGCTCCTGTTCAGGACTTTCTGGAGATGTGTCGGTGCCTGCCTTCTGAGTGCGAACCTGGTGAAGTTCGAAGTTACTCTTGCCCGCGTATTCACCTGCGGTTGGTTCGAAGATGATTCGGTTCTGGTAGAACTCACGGTTGATCAGGGTGCCCAGGGTCTGACCGGTGGGGCGCCAGTTCTTGCGCATGGATTCAACACCGAAGATTCGAGCCACCTTCTCGAAGACCGACTCCGAGGTGGCTTCGAGCTTGGTCGGAACCTCATTTGCCTCAAGCTCGAAACCTGTTGGTGCGGCAATCGCGCTGTCGCCGAATGCCACAACCTGCGAAACGCGGCCAAGTGCGGCAAGGTTCTCACCAAGGGTGGTTCCGGCAGCGTCAAGGATCAGGGCGGTGTCGAATTGCTGACCGGTCGCCAGAAGTGCCGGTAGTTCGTATGGTGAAGCAGCAATGGCGGCAAGTAGGTAACCACTCAAGCGAGGAGCCGCAGCGAATACTGAACGAACCGTAGCGTTTCGAGACTTCAAAACGTCTTTGAGTGCCGCACCTTCGGCAGGCACTGCCTCGAGTGATTCGTGCCAGTGATGCGCCTGAAGCTGATTGAAGGCGCTGGCACCCTTGCCAATTAGGTCACGGTCTGCCGAAACGAAATCTTCCTCGAGTGCGTCAAGTTGTTCTGATGAGTAGCTGGCCAAGCTCGGAGTGTCCATCAGGGTGATTTCGAATGCCGACTGCCACCAAACCTGATCAAACTGCGGAGCTAGGTGGTCGCGAATAACGTGGAGACGCGCGAAATCTTCGAAAACTTCATCGAGGCCAGCTTCGCGCAGTTCCATTCGAATTGCGCACTTGGATTCGATGTCGTCGAGGGTCGCACCGGTGTCGGCTAGGTTGTTCAGAGCCTTCTCGAAATCCACCAACGAGAGTTGCATCAACTTTTCGCTCAGCTTCGGAGATAGCTGAACTTGGATGCGCGCGAGATCGGTAGCGAGATTACGGTAAAGCACCTGGGCGTCACTAGCACCCGAAATAGATACCGGAGTGGCGTCGTCGTTGGAGAGACGCCTCCACGCCTCACGCTGCGCCTTAATCTCAATAAGTGCTGCGTGTAAGTCGCTGACTGAAACACCCGGACGTAGGTACTCTTTGGCTAGCTTCTTTAGGCGCCGACGATTCGAGCCGGAAACCTTTCCACCAAACTTACGCGGACCGGTTGCTTCGATGAGTTCGGTAACGTCGCGTTCGAACACCTCGGAAACGAATCGATCGAGAGTTGCCGAAACCCCAACCATGAGCTTCAGTGCTTCGCCAAGTTCGGCAAAGTTGCTCGGAGTCTTGAAGTTTGAACGAACCAGTAGGTCAGTCATTTTCGAGTCGAGCGCAGGATACTGAGCTTTGGCAAGTTCGGATGCCAGTAGCAGAAGTTCTGAAGCCTGATCGGCATTTTGCACGCCGGCATCAAACCAGAAGCTGTCCGCCGGACCCACACGATACATGCCCTTCGCCTCGGCTTTCTCTAGCAACGAGAGCACGCCTGAGCGTTCTTTGGTGGCAAGCAGGGTGTTGAACGAGATTCGTGCCGTGCTGGTTGGAGCGTTCGGCATTGCCGCCAAGCCTGCGAGCGCCTCCAGAATCTCCATCGGCGTGAAACCCAGTGCTTCGTTCTTAGCGTGAAGTAGATCTAGGTAGTCATTAAGGTGTTTGGCTGCAGACTCGCGCTTTACGCCAGCGGCAACGAGGTCAACCTCGCCAGCCTTCTCGTAGCGAGCAATTGCACCAACCACGTCAAGCCAGAACGAGGACGAACGCACGGCTAGGCCGGTCAACCCCAAAGTGGCGAGTCGCTCGGCTAATTCGTTTAAGGTTTGGCGTCGCGGTGTGACCACGAGCACCTTCTTGCCGTCGTGAACCAGTGCGGCCAGGGTGTTCACCACGGTTTGGGTGTAACCCGCGCCAGGTAGTGTTTCAACCGCAAAGCTATCTCCGCGAATTGCTCTAGAAAGGATGCGCTTCTGGGTCTGATCGGCATCGGCAACCAGCCTCGGTTCCATTAGAACGTCTGCGGGAAGTTCAGGCACATCAGAAACCTCGGCCAACTGACGCAGCAGGGTGTTTCCATCTACATCGATAACCTGTTCGATCAGGGTCGGTTCGATGGCGAAGTTTCCTACAATTAGGGCCCGCTGGAATTGAACTCGGGTCTCCGCGTCAAGCTGCTGGGCAATGTAGTCAATCACTGCGATTGGCATCAGGTCAATCGCAGATTCAACCAGTTCGATAATCTTCGCGGTGTCGAGGTGCACACCATAGGTGTTGACTAGAGCGGCAACCAGCGCAGGGTTTACAAAGGCTTTGCCGGAACGCACCAACTCGAAGTCATCGGTCTTGCGAATCAGGTCAATCGGCCACAGGATGATCGGCAGGTTGTAGTCGAAGCCGTCTTGCTCTAGACCCGCCAGACCTCCGGCCAAGTAGCCCGAGTGAATGCCAAAATCACGCTCGTGAACGGTGAGCTGAGCCTTTATGCGGCGAGCCGTTGAAAGTGCCCTAGAAAACGCGAGTGGTTCACGAACCAGGTTTGAAAGAAGGGCAGCTCCGGCTGAGGTGAACTGGGCGATGCCGTTCGGGTGGGCGCGGTCGAGATCAATCTGACCGTACTCGTTCACCTCAAAGTTGGTGAGCGGATTGGTTTTTCCAATGTCGCGGATTTCTCTGATCCAGGCGTCCCAGTTAATGCGCGAAGGTAAAGAGTTCGTATCCACCTTCATAGGCTAACTTCCACTTGGGTATATTTGGTTGAAGCATGAGCCCCCGTAGCTCAGTGGATAGAGCAGAGGTTTCCTAAACCTTGTGCGGAAGTTCGATTCTTCTCGGGGGCACTTAGGTTTACGCGGCTACGGGGATGTTTAGGAAGTCATCCCATTCCGGCTCCACGCGATCCGCTCCCCTGATTAACCATCCGGCTCCCGTTGGCATTTTCGGGGTCCAGTTCAACTGCCAGCCAATTTCGCTGAGCGTTTTGTCGCCCTTGAGGTTGTTGCACTTAAGGCAGCAGGCAACCAGGTTCTCCCAACTATCCGCACCTCCCTTTGACTTCGGCTGAACATGGTCAACGGTGTTAGCCGATTTTGCGCAGTAGGCACACTTCCAGCCGTCACGTCGAAGCACACCACGCCTGGTAACCGGGACGATCCGGGCGGTCGGTACGCGAACATAGCGAGTTAGCAAAATAACCGAAGGTAGCGTGAAATGTGCCTTGGCGCTGTGGACCTCGAGACCACCGGCACCGGCTAGGACAGTCGCCTTCTCATTTAGCACCAGGATCAACGCTCGCTTGAACGACACCACACCTAGTGGTTCATAACCCGCATTCAAGACCAGCGTTCGCATGTTTCTCCTAACAAAAAACGCGCCATCACGAATGATGACGCGTTTAGATACCTAAGCAGGCTTGAAGTTGTATCCGATGTTGCCTCTCGAACATTGCCACTCCTTCAAGCTAATTGCTCTCAGAGTAGACCTGAATTACCGACCGCTTTGGAAACGCAACGGTAACGATTTGGTTATTTGTAGATGCGCACGAAAACGACCTGGCTTGGGTCTAGGTAGATTTCGGCGAGCTTTACCGAGTCGCCAGGCTGCGGTGCGTGGAACCAGTTCCAACCTCCGGCATAGATACCGAGGTGACCGCGGTCCTTGGCGATGACGATGTCACCCGGCTGTGCGTCCTTTTGGCGAATCAATTTACCGCGACGCAGCTGTGCTGTAACCGAGTGCTCAAGCTTGATACCGAACTGAGCGAAGACGTAGCGAGAGTAACCTGAGCAGTCGAAGCCGGCTGGGGTTGAGCCACCGAACACGTAAGGAACACCGATGTATTTGGCGGCAACCTTGACGATGCCCGCGCTGGTAACCGAGTCGTAAGGAGGGTTCTTCAGGTAGTCCTCGGCCGAGAAACCAGACCAGCTTCGGTAACTGCCCAGAAGGGAGGTTCGTAGAGTAGCTGCACCAACCGTCTTGGCACCACCACGCGATGTGATGATCTCTGACTTCAGCTGAACCACGGTAAGGCCCTGGGTTTCCTTGGCAATAGCGATGGCATCGGCCTGGTCGATACCGGCGAGAGCGGTAACTTCCGGGCTGAAGGCATATGCAGGTAGGGCAAAGGTTGCAAAAAGACCGGCGGCAACACTGAATGTCACGCTGCTGATCACATTGCGACGGAAGGTCTGCTTGGAAACTCCGGTGACGATTCGAGAAGAGAACGAACGGGTTCTGCCTTCGGCAACCGACTGCTCAACTTCGAGCATGCGAGCGATGCGTTCGGCGCTCGCAGCGGCTTTCGCCTGGGCCCTGGCCAGTTTGGCAGCGCTCTTCTCAGCGACGTTCTTTTGGTTACGTAGTTCCAACTGCTCAAGGATGTTCACCTTGCCAGCTGCACGTCGTCGTCCACTCGGCTTATCGGCCAAAGTTAACCTCCGTGTTTACGGTCGTCGGACTAATAATTTTACCTGAGAACGCCGCGTAAAGCGATTTTGCAAACCTTAGAGCTTGCTGAAAATGACTACTTTACGAAGAAGTGCACAGCCAAATCGTGGTCTATAGCCACGCCATCGGACGAACCAACCGTTGAAATAAATAGTCGTTTTGCGGCGTGTTCGACGTCAATCTTGGCGCCAGGGACTACGCCAAGAGACTTCAATTGCGCCAAGAATTCAGGATCGATCTGCACCGGTTCGCCGATGCGAACCACGGTCAGATTTTTCGCCGAGCCATCTGCGCCAAGTGCAGCAATCAGGTTTTGGCTTTCACTGGCAGTGATGCTGGTCGAGGAGAGGCCAAGCTCTTCAAGCCCTGGAATCGGGTTGCCGTAAGGCGAGACGTCAGGTGAAGAAATCAGGTTCAGAATCTTGCGTTCAACCTGCTCGCTGATCACGTGCTCCCATCGGCAAGCCTCTTCATGCACGAACTCCCACTCGAGTCCGATCACATCCGCAAGCAGGCGCTCGGCAAGGCGGTGCTTGCGCATCAC
>JBEGRZ010000047.1:0-5969 GCA_041180115.1 Actinomycetota bacterium | reverse complement strand
CTGGCTGGCATCTGAGTCGAAGTTATCTTCCGGGTGCCACTGCAAGCCGAAAGCCCAGTTTTTCGCTGCGTCGTAGCGAACCGCTTCCACGTGCCCTTCGGCAGCTCTCGCGATCGGAGTCACACCAACACCAAGCTTCTTTAGGATCTGGTGGTGGTAGCAAGAGGCCTGAACTGTTCCGCTAGTTAGGCCCAGCTCCGCAAGGTTTGACTCGATGGTGACGGGCGCCACGTGATGACGGTGTGGTTCGTCCATGTGCTGCAAAAGGCTTCCGCCAAGGGCCACGTTGGTGACCTGCGTTCCGCGGCAAACGGTTAGTAACGGAATCCCCTTTTCGAACACGTACTGAACCAGCGAAAGATCCACTTCATCCTGCAGGTCGTCCACGCCATAGATCTCATCGGTGGTTGGCTCTTCGCCATAGGCGCGTGGGCTCACATCGGAACCGCCAGGCATCAGCACTCCATCGATTCCGGCGAGGCGTTCGTCCCAGTTGGAACCCGCTACAGGCAGCAGGGTCAGCGGTTCTCCACCGGCAGCCCAAACCAGTTCAAGCAAGCGACGAGCGTTCACCACTCCCGCGAAGCGGGTCACCGAAGTTGATTCCGCGAAGCGGCCGAGGATCGCGATGCGTGGTCTGCGGTTTTCAGTCATTAGCTACTTCCAAATTGTTATAAAAGTTGGTTTTACCTTGCCTCAACTATGCCATAAAGTAAATCATTAGTAACCGAACGAATATTTCGGTTGGATTCCAATCTGACAAAGGAGCCAGGTCGATGACTTTCATTGAAGTTGCCGGTGCCAAGATCGACACCAGACACTACATTGGTGGCCAGCGAGTAGCCTCCGCAGAGACCTTTACTAACACCTCGCCAATTGATGGCACCTTCCTCGGTGAGATTTCATCCGCAGGTGAAGCCGAAGTGAACCAGGCCGTGGCAGCTGCCAAGGCAGCCTTCCCTGGCTGGTGGAAGCTGGGGCCGAAGGGCCGTGGCGAGAAGCTGCTCAAGCTTGCCGAGCTAGTGGAAGCCAACGTTGAGACCCTCGCCCAGCTCGAGACCATGGACAACGGTTCACTACTTCGCTCACACCGCAGGGGTGTAATGCCTCGCGTTGCCATGAACATCCGCTTCTTCGCCGAGTACGCGATGAACGATTTGAAGCACGAAGACTTTGAAACCCGCGGCCACACCAACAAAGTGTCATGGGACCCATCGGGTGTTACCGCAATCATCACCCCGTGGAACGCCCCACTGATGCTTGCCACCTGGCGAATCGGCCCAGCGCTTGCCGCCGGTGACACCGTAGTTCTAAAGCCAGCCGAGTGGACCCCGCTGTCGGCTAGCTTCTTCGCCGACCTCACCAAGCAGGCTGGAATCCCAGACGGCGTATTCAACGTGGTCCAGGGCTTCGGACGCACCGCGGGTGCTGCACTAACCAGCCACAAAGACCTCGCCCGAATTGCCTTCACCGGATCGGTTCCAACCGCCAAAACCATTGCCAAGGCAGCAGCCGAGAACCTAGTACCTTGCTCGTTCGAACTTGGCGGCAAGAGCCCGCTAATCATCTTCGGCGACTCAGACCTAGACCTAGCTGCCACCATTGCCGTTGAGCAGTACGACAACGCCGGTCAGGTTTGCCTATCGGGCACCCGCCTGCTCGTCCACGAGTCGATCGCCGATGCCTTCGCCGAGAAGTTCCGCGAAAAGGCGGCGCTCGTAAAGCAGGGCGACCCTCGCGATGAGACCACCGACATCGGTCCACAGATTCACGCAACCCACTTCGAGCGCGTCAAGGGATTCGTTGACCGCGCCCGCGAAGAAGGTGCCAACATCGTCATGGGTGGAACCCCGAACGATGACCTCGGCGGCCTCTACTTCAACCCGACCCTGGTGATGAACCCGGCCAAGGGCTCGGAGATCGTCACCGCTGAAATCTTTGGTCCGGTGCTATGCATGCAGACCTTTGCCACCGACGAAGAAGCCGTACAGATGGCCAACGACACCGAGTTCGGCCTAGCCGCAACCGTGGTCACTGGCTCCCGCGAGCGCGCCGACCGAGTCACCGAAGAGCTAGTTGCCGGAACCATCTGGGTCAACTGCTTCTTCGTGCGCGACCTACGAGCACCGTTCGGCGGCTCGAAGAAGAGCGGTATTGGCCGCGAGGGTGGCGTTTGGTCATTCGACTTCTACGCCGACGTAAAGAACACAGTATTTTCTCCAAACGGATGGAAGGAATAAGAAAAATGGGTGAAGTAGTAGGAGCAGCTCTCCTGGCACACGTGCCAACCATCATGCTGCCTGAAGCGGTTCGCAAGGACCTAAACAACGGCGAGGAAATCACCCTCGTCCCTGGTTTGAAGAAGCTTCGCAAAGACATCTTCGAGACTCTCGACTACGACACCGTCGTGGTTCTAGACTCCCACTGGGCAACCACGGTTGAGTTCGTAATTACCTCGGCTGCCGAGCGTTCGGGCCTGTTCACCTCCGAGGAACTTCCTCGCGGAATGACCCAGATTCCTTACGCAATCAAGGGCGACCCTGAACTTGCCAAGGCAGTGGCCAACTACGACGAAAAGAACGGTACCTGGGTTACCCCGATCTCGGACCCACACCTACCGATCTTCTACGCGACCGTAAACCTTTGGCACTACCTAGGACGCGGCCTCGACGACAAGGCGTGGATCTCGATGTCGGTTTGCCAGACCGGAACCCCGGAAGACTTCATTCGTGCCGGTCGTGCTCTTGGCGAAGCCATCCGCGACTCGGACCGCAAGGTTCTGCTGGTTGCATCGGGCGCCCTATCGCACACCTTCCACAAGCTTCGCGACCTACGTAAGCACGAGGCCAGCGACCCTAAGCACATTTACTCGCCTGAAGCATACGCTTACGACCTACAGGTTCTGGAATGGATGAAGGCCGGAGACCACAAGGCAATTCTTGATGACTTCGACAACTTCAAGAAGTTCAAGCCTGAGGCCGGCTTCTTCCACTACCTAGCCATGGCCGGTGCCATCGGTGAGGAAGCCTGGAAGTCGAAGGGTGAGCTTTACAGCGAGTATGAGAACTCGATCGGTACCGGTCAGGTTCACGTTTGGTTCCCTGCCCAAGAGGGCGGTTTCCCTAACCCTAAGGATGTAGTGCTTTCGCGTGACTGAATTTAGAAGAATCCTGCTGAACGGCTACCCGGTTCAGGTAGAGCGCGTTGGCGAAGAGTTGGTTGCCCCAGACGGCCGCCGCATCGCCGTCGAGGACGCAAACCACCTGCCTCCTAGCGAGCCAACCAAGATCGTTGCCGTTCACCTGAACTACGACAGCCGCACCAAGGAGTTCATGACCAAACTCCCTCCTGCTCCTACCTACTTCCTAAAGCCGCCGACCGCACTGAACTCCCACAAGGGCGACGTCGTTCGTCCGGACGGATGTAAGTGGCTCAACTACGAGGGTGAGATTGTGATCATCATCGGCAAGGTTTGTCGCAACGTCTCCCCTGAGGAAGCTGGCGAGTACATCGCCGGTTACTCGGTTGGTAACGACTTCGGTCTGCACGACTTCCGCGACACCGACGCCGGCTCAATGCTGCGCGTAAAGGGCTCGGACACCCTGGCTCCGGTTGGCCCTGGAATGGTCACCGACTGGGACTTCCGTAACAAGCGCATCCGCACCTACGTGAACGGTAAGGTCGTCCAGGACGACAACACCGACAACATGGAGTGGGACATGCACTACCTGGTTGCCGACATCGCTCGTACCATCACCCTGATGCCTGGCGACATGCTTTACTCGGGCACCCCTGCCAACAGTCGTCCGGTGTTCCCTGGCGACGTTGTTGAGGTAGAGGTTGAAGGCCTAGGCAAGCTAACCAACACCGTGGTTCACGGCCCAACCGGCATTCGTGAAGACTGCGGGGCACAGCCAACCGAGAGTGAAGAAGTGGTTTCCACCGCCATGGGTGGCGACTGGGAGTTCCGCGGAATCCGCACCCCGTCCAAAGACCTTTATCCATCGACCGTAGAGGAAAAGTAAATGATCAAAATCAACGTAGACATGACCAAGTGCCAGCACTACGGCATGTGCGTTTTCGAGGCTCCAGACGTGTTCAAGTTGAACGCCGACGACAAGCTTGAGTACACCGCCACCGCAGATGACTCTGAGCGCGGCAACGTTGAGGCAGCGATCGACGTTTGCCCAATGCAGGCAATCTTCATCGTCGACTAATCATGTCGAAACCAGTCGTAATCGTTGGGGCCTCCATGGGAGGTCTTCGTGCAGCTGAGGCGCTTCGCCGCTTCGGTTACACCGGCGCGATTACGGCCATTGGCGATGAGACCTGGGCTCCCTACAACCGTCCACCACTTTCCAAAGAGGTATTGGCCGGCGAGACCGTGAGTCACGAGACCGTTGCCTTCCCACAGCGACCTGCCACGGCAGACGTCGGCTGGGTGCTCGGTCACAGTGTGGTTTCGGCAGACCTTGCCAATAACACCGTGACCATCGACGACGGCGAGGTGTTCGAGTATTCGCACCTCATCATTGCCACCGGTCTTCGCCCTAAAAAGCAGGTCTACCCAAACAACATTCACGCCGGACGCCACATCATTCGCACCCTGGACGACGCAATGGGCCTTCGCTCAGCGCTTCAGCCGGGCAAGAAGGTTGTGGTTTTGGGCGCAGGGTTTATCGGTTGTGAGACTGCGGCAACTGCCCGCAAACTCGGCTGCGACGTAACGGTAGTTGCTCCTGGAACCGTGCCGATGCTTCGCCCGCTTGGCGAGGAACTTGCCAGCGAACTCCAGCGACGCAACGAGGCGCAGGGCGTGAAGTTCCTGATGAAGCGCACGGTCAAAGATCTGGTTGGCGAGGCTCACATCACCGCTGTTGCACTTGATGACGGCACCGAACTTGAGTGCGACGTATTCATTGAAGCCATCGGTTCCCACCCGAACACCGAGTGGCTAGAGGGCAACGACATCGACATCGTCGACGGTCTACTGTGCGACAGCACCCTTCGTGCCCGCAAGGGCACCGGCGATATTTGGCCAAACGTTTGGGGCGTAGGCGATGTGGTTCGCTTCCCGAACCCGCTCTACGACGACGTCGAACGCCGAGTAGAGCACTGGAACATCCCGAGCGAATGTGCGAAGTACGTAGGTAACGCGATTGCTACCGGCGACATCTCAGCCACGTTCCGTCCGGTGCCATCATTCTGGTCAGACCAGTTCGACGTTCACATCCTCGCCTACGGTCTGCTCACGATCGCAGACAGCAACAAGTTGGTTGAAGGAAGCATCGACGGCGACTGCGTGTTTGAGTATTACCGAGAGGGTCAGCTCGTTGGAGCGGCCGGAATTGGCCTGCGTTCGGTCGTCATGGGCTACCGAAAGATTTTTGAAGGATAAGGAAAACCGATGTCATCATTCTTTGACCTAGATATTTCGTTTGAAGACGACGGCGAACTGCCAGACCCTTCGAAGATTCCAGCCGAGAAGCTGAAGGCTGCGATCGAAACCCTACCCGAATCGCTACGCGACGTTGCCATGGGCGTGCTTTACGAGAAGCGCACCATGAGCGATGTTTCGCAAGACCTCGGCATTCGCCAGAGCGAACTGGTTACCCGCCTACACCGTGCGCAACTAGCAATCGGCATGCACCTCATGAGCCAAGGACGCCCAGGCCACTAATGACCATCGAATTCAAAAATTTCATCGACGGCGAGTACCGCGATGCGTCCACGGATCAGACTATGGACATCTACAACCCTGCCGATGGCAAGGTTTACGCCCATGCTCCGATCTCTTCAGAGAAAGATGTAGACGCAGCATTCCAGTCGGCCGGCAAGGCATTTGACTCGTGGCGACTTTCGACCCCGGCCGAGCGTCAGCTAGCGCTACTCAAGATTGCCGATGCCTTCGAGGCCCGCGCCGAGGAACTAGCCGACACCGAGAGCCGTGACACCGGTAAGCCTCGCGG
>JBEGRZ010000046.1:0-6614 GCA_041180115.1 Actinomycetota bacterium | reverse complement strand
GAGCGTTCGGCGTCAACCTCGAACCGTAACTTCGAGGGCCGCCAGGGCAAGGGTGCCAGAACCCACCTGGTTTCCCCACTGGTTGCCGCCGCCACCGCGGTTCGCGGAACCCTTTCCAGCCCTGCCGACTTGGAGGCCAACTAATGGAAATGTTTGAAGTCTATTCGGGTGTTGCCGTACCACTGCGTCGCAGCAACGTAGACACCGACCAAATCATCCCAGCGGTCTACCTAAAGCGCATCACCAAGACTGGCTACGACGACGCACTATTCGCTTCTTGGCGCAGCGACTCGGAATTCGTACTGAACCAGCCTGCTTATGCTGCCGGTTCGGTGCTAATCGCAGGCCCAGACTTTGGAACCGGTTCCAGCCGTGAACACGCCGTTTGGGCGCTTCGCGACTACGGATTTAAGGCGGTCTTCTCGTCGAAGTTTGGCGACATCTTCCGCGGTAATTCTGGCAAGCAGGGTCTAGTCACCGGTGTCATCTCGGATGACGAAATCGAACAGCTCTGGCAGGCCATCGAGGCCAACCCAGGTATCGAAGCCAAGGTTGACCTGGTTCACCGCGAGGTCAGCATCGGCAGCCTAACCGTAAAGTTCGACATTGACGAATACACTAGGTGGCGTCTACTAGAAGGCTTGGACGACATCGGTCTGACCCTTCGAGATGAGCAGTCGATTAGTGACTTTGAGGCTCGCCGCGAGTCTTGGCGTCCTAAGACTCTGCCGGTCAAAGGAGCCTAATGAGCCAGATCACGGTACGTGGTGGTAAACCGCTGAAGGGTCGCATCGAACTCAAAGGTGCAAAGAACCTGGTCACCAAAGCCATGGTCGCAGCCCTACTAGGCGACACCCCAAGCGTCCTGAAGGACGTACCGCACATCAGCGACGTTGATGTGGTTATGGGTCTTCTGAGCGTTCACGGTGTCGAGATTAATTTCACTGACGATGGTGTCATGTCCATGGACCCGAGCAACGTGAAGTCTGCTCGCATGGTAGACATCGACGCCCACGCGGGTTCATCGCGCATCCCAATTCTCTTCTGTGGTCCACTGCTTCACCAGCTTGGTGAGGCGTTCATCCCAGACCTAGGTGGCTGCCACATCGGCGACCGTCCGATCGATTTCCACCTTGACGTTCTTCGTGAATTCGGTGCCGTTATTGAGAAGCAGGCAAACGGTATTCGTCTGAGCGCTCCAAACGGCCTAAAGGGCACCAAGATTTCTCTTCCTTACCCAAGCGTCGGGGCGACCGAGCAGGTTCTGCTTACCGCTACCCGCTCCGAAGGCTTGACCGAACTGACCGGTGCCGCAATTGAGCCTGAGATTATCGACCTAATTGCGATCCTTCAAAAGATGGGCGCAATCATCTCGGTTGACACGGACCGCGTGATTCGAATCGAGGGTGTCAAGAGCATGCAGGGTTACACCCACCGTGCTCTGTTTGACCGTAACGAGGCTGCCAGCTGGGCTGCCGCAGCACTTGCCACCAAGGGCGACATCTTTGTTGGCGGCGCACAGCAGGAGCAGATGATGACCTTCCTGAACGTGTTCCGCAAAGTTGGTGGAGCGTTCGAAATCGAGGACGACGGCATCCGTTTCTACCACCCTGGTGGAGAACTAAACCCGGTAGTAATCGAGACCGATGTTCACCCTGGGTTCATGACCGACTGGCAACAGCCTCTAGTAGTGGCTCTAACCCAGGCCAAAGGTCTTTCGATTGTTCACGAAACCGTATATGAAAACCGTTTCGGCTTCACCGACGCCCTGGTTCAGATGGGTGCGCAGATTCAGATCTATCGCGAGTGCCTCGGCGGAAACCCTTGCCGCTTTGGCCAGCGTAACTTCTACCACTCGGCAGTAATCAATGGTCCTGCCAAGCTAACCGGCGCAGACGTTCGCGTTCCAGACCTTCGCGGCGGATTCAGCCACATGGTTGCAGCTCTCGCGGCAGAAGGTGTTTCGAACGTGACCAACGTTCAGCTGATTTCTCGTGGCTACGAGCACTTCCTAGACAAGCTAAAGACCCTCGGCGCAGACTTCGAGTACAGCGAGTAGCCTCATGGCGAAAGACGTCGAATTCAAAATGCCAAAGGTGGTCGAAGCCGACCGACCACTCGCGATGCGTCTCGTCGCGAATATTCTCGGGCCGCTGGTTCGCCTACTCTTTCGCGTCGAGGTACTCGGCAAAGAAAAGCTCCCCAAGGATGGCGCCTACATCCTCTGCTTCAATCACGTAACCCACCTAGACGCACTAGCGGTTGCCTATGGCACTTTCTTCGGCATTAAGCGTGGCCCACACTTTCTGGCTAAGGGAAACCTGTTCAAGGTTCCATTACTCGGCCCACTCCTGATTGCTGCCGGCCAGGTTCCGGTCTATCGCAACGGTCGCAGCAACATGGACCCAATGGAAGCCGCCTACAAGTTCCTAAACGCCGGTCACGTAATCACGATTTTCCCGGAAGGGACACTCACTCGTGAACCTAACGGCTGGCCGATGCGTGGCAAGACAGGTTCCGTTCGTATGGCAATCGAGTCTGGCGCTCCAATCATCGCGGTTGGGCAGTGGGGTAGCGAAGTTGTACTCCCGACTTACACCAAGAAAATCAAACCAAAGCCATGGCACAAGGTACGCATTCAGATTGGTGACGAAATCAACCTCGACAAATATCGTGGACGTAAGCTTTCGACCGAGGAGCTGAAGGAAGCCACCGCAGTAGTGATGAAGGCAATCACCAAGCAGGTCGAGCTGTTGCGCGGCGAAAAAGCTCCAGATGTGCTTTACGATCCAGCCGATCACGGTCAGAGCCAATTCGGGAACTTTAACAAAGCCCAGAAGAAGGATAAAAAGTAATGCCAAAAGTAGCAGTTATGGGTGCCGGTTCTTGGGGCACCACCTTCGCCAAGATTCTGGCCGACGCCGGCAATCAGGTGGTCATCTGGGCACGCCGCGAAGACGTCGTCGAAGAAATCAACACCCAGCACCGCAACGGTGACTACCTGCCTGGTATCCGCCTTCCAAAGGATCTTCTTGCCACGGACAACGCCGCCGAAGCCATGGCCGGAGCCGAACAGGTTTACCTCGCTGTTCCGTCGCAGACCCTTCGTGCCAACCTTGCTGACTGGGGAGGAGCGATTCCAGAGCATGCCGTCCTAGTAAGCCTCATGAAGGGCGTGGAGAAGGAAACCGGCCTTCGCATGAGCGAGGTCATCAAAGAGGTTCTAAACGTTGGTGACGAGCGCGTGGTCGTAGTTTCTGGCCCGAACCTGAGTCTTGAGATCGCTCAGGAGCAGCCAACCGCTTCGGTTGCCGCCAGCACCAATCCAGAAGCAGCCGGTGCCGTTGCAACTGCTGCGAGCAACGATTACTTCACCACCTTCACCAATAAAGACGTAATCGGCACCGAGTTCGGTGGAATCCTCAAGAACCTGATTGCGGTGGCCATCGGTATCGTGAATGGCGTTGGCTACGGTGAAAATACCAAAGCTTCGATCATGACCCGCGGTCTTGCCGAAATCTCGAGATTCGCTAAGGCGCACGGCGCCAAGAAGAAGACCATGGTTGGTCTTGCCGGCCTAGGTGACCTAATTGCAACCTCGGAGTCTCCACTCAGCCGTAATCACAAGGCTGGTGAAATGCTCGGCAAGGGCTACACTCTTCGGGAAGTCACCCGCCGTCTAAGCCAAACCGCCGAAGGTCTAGCCAGCGTTGCCCCGGTTCTAAAGCTCGCTGAAGAAAAGGGTGTGCGCATGCCAATCGTTGAGCAGGTGCTGGCCGTAATGGAAGGCCGCATGGAACCTAAGGACATTGCACCTGCGCTAACTCACGAGTCAGACGAGCCAGCCAGTGAATAAGAAACTCAGAGTCGCCCTAGTCTTCGGTGGTCGCTCCAGCGAGCACTCGATTTCCTGCGTCACTGCTGGCGGCGTTCTAGGTGCAATCGACCGCGACAAGTTTGAAGTGGTTCCAATCGGCATCACTCGTGGTGGCGTTTTCGTCCCTGCCGAAGATGACCCGATGAAGTGGACCCTCAACCCGAACGAACTACCTGAGGTCAACTTCGAAGGTCAGACCATCCAGTGGCCAGCCGCCGGAACCAAGGAACTTCGCTACACCGACCCATCTGGCGTAAGCCACACCCTCGGGGAGATTGACGTTGTATTCCCAGTGCTTCACGGCCCCTATGGCGAAGACGGCACGATCCAGGGCTTCTTTGAACTGATTGGCATGCCTTACGTTGGCAACGGCGTCCTGGCCTCAGCAGCCGGAATGGACAAGGAATTCACCAAGGCGCTCTTCGTAGCAGCCGGAGTTCCGGTAACTCCTCACGTGGTCATCCGCAAACACGAGTGGGAACAGAACAAGGAAGCCAAACTCAAAGAAGTTGAGGCGCTTGGTGGCCTTCCACTTTTCGTCAAGCCAGCCCGTGCCGGATCGTCAGTTGGCGTTTCCAAAGTCAAGGAAATGCGCGATTTTGCTAAGGCAGTCAAAGACGCCTTCGAACAAGACAACAAGCTGGTTGTCGAGCACGGCATCGACGGACGCGAAGTGGAGTGTGCAGTTCTCCAAGGACGAAACGGCTCAGCGCCTAGAGTTAGCCTCGCCGGCGAGATCGTGGTCACCGGCCGCGAGTTCTACGATTTCGAAGCCAAGTACCTAGACACCGGAGCAGTTGACCTCAAGATCCCAACCGAACTACCTGCCGACCAGCTAAAGGAAATGCAGGAGCTTTCGGCAAAGGCATTCAACGCCCTGGGTTGTGAAGGTCTAGCCCGTGTCGACTTCTTCCTGACGAAAGAAGGATTCCTGGTCAACGAGGTGAACACCATGCCTGGCTTCACGCCGGTATCGATGTTCCCACTGGTTTGGAAAGCCTCGGGAATCGACTACAAGGACCTAATCACCGAACTGATTGAGCTAGCTTTAGAACGCTAACCGCAGCGCACGGTTGATGGCTGGGTAACCACCACTGCTGAAATGGCGTCAATCACGTTCACGCCCACGGCCTTCTTAGAGTCAACTATCACTTCGGTCGCAGGGCTTCTGCCGAACGTAATGAATCGGTATAAAGGTGCCTCGGTCTCGTCAACCAGCCAGTCCACATCGCCCTGAGTGATGCACCGTAGCGATGACGCAGTGGCTTCAGGCAAACCACAGCGCAAGATCACCGCAGTCGGCTCGCCCCAAGCAGCAGTGGACTGGGCGTCGGTAGCGCGACGAGTCAAACCGTCAACCTCATCTGGCAAACGAACCATCACATCAGCACACGCCAACGCATTTGACTCTTCGGCAGGGGATAGGTGAACGGTTGGAGCGCAACCAGCGAGCAGTAGTGGCAAAACAAGCACCGACAGTTTTAGAAACTTCATCAATAACAGGCTACCTTTGGTTTGTGACCAAACCTGAAACGCTGGCCAGTATTGGCGAAAACGAAGCTCTAAAACGCACAGTTTCACGCCTCAAAAAGGGCCACCACGCCATCGTTGGCTCCGGCGACGACGCAGCCGTGGTGAGAACCTCAAATAACCAGTTCGTGGTCACCACCGACACCATGATCGAGGGTCACGACTTCAAGACCGAATGGTCCTCTGCCTACGACCTCGGCTGGAAAGCCGTTGCCACCAACATCTCCGATGTCGCGGCGATGGGTGCAGCCCCAACAGCGCTGGTAGTTGCACTCGCAGTTCCTAAGACCACCGAAATCACATGGCTAGAACAATTCGCTGATGGTCTTCAATCAGCCCTCGACGCACTCTCACCAGGCACCGAAATCGTAGGTGGAGACCTTGCCGCTTCCGAGCAAATCGTCATCGCCGTAACCGCTCATGGCGACCTCGAAGTTCGCGAACCAATTCTTCGAACCGGCGCCAAGCCAGGTGACATCCTTGCCGTCGGAGGAACCTTAGGCCAGGCAGCAGCCGGCCTGAGCCTACTTCAAAGCGGCAACCACGACGCCATCGCGGCTTACGACAACTGGGTCGATGTTCAAAAGCGACCACATCCGCCAATCCAGCTAGGTATCCTCGCAACCGATGCCACCTCGATGTTGGATATCTCAGACGGCCTGGCCAAGGACGCCCACCGCATTGCCCGGGCCAGTGGCGTAAGGCTAACCATCAACAAGCAAGCCATGGACGGCTACTGCGCCGTGCTCGATGACGTTGCCGGACGACTCGAACTGAACTCACTCGACTGGATCTTGTTCGGGGGAGAAGACCACAGCTTGCTCGCCACTTTCCCAGCTGGCGTAACTCCACCTCGCGGCTTTAAGCCAATCGGTGTGGTCAGCGAGGGTGAGGGTGTCTATATAGATGAAAGCCCGCTCCCAGAGCGAGGTTGGGATTCGGCGGTAGGTTAGAGAACTTTCGCGGTAGGAGATACCGCGACCTTGCCGGCCGGCAGGTCCTTCACCACGATTGCACCAGCGCCAACCTTTGCTCCATCGCCGATGGTGATGTCACCGAGGATGATTGCATTGGCTCCTAGGATTACTTTGTTGCCGATGGTTGGGTGGCGTTTTACGGCTTTGTTGACTACTCCGCCGAGGGTTACGCCGTGGTAGATCAGTACGTCGTCGCCGATGATTGCGGTTTCGCCGATTACGACGCCCAT
>JBEGRZ010000045.1:0-7298 GCA_041180115.1 Actinomycetota bacterium | reverse complement strand
GGATCGTGCGCCACACCACCGGTTTCCTATGTGCTCCGATGGAAGAGGCTCGAGCGAATGAGTTAGAGCTACCACAGATGATTCAGAACAACCAGGATCCTCACGGAACCAACTACACGGTTTCGGTGGATGCCGCTTCGCGTGAATCGACTGGTGTTTCGGCCTATGACCGTGCTTTGACTGCCCGTACTTTGGCTTCTGCGGATGCTAAGGCTTCGGATTTCATCCGTCCTGGTCACCTGATTCCGCTTCGTGCTCACCCACTGGGTGTTTTGGGTCGTGCTGGTCACACCGAGGCTGCTGTTGATCTGATGAAGCTAGCTGGGCTCTCCCCTGTTGGTGTTATTGGTGAGATGGTCTCTGCCGATGGTTCGATGATGCGCCTGCCGGAGTTGATGGAGGTAGGTGCTGAGTCTGGTTTGCCGGTGATTACCATCGAGCAGCTCATTGATTACATCAACCACCACGAGGTGGACCACAGCCACAACCCGACCAACCGAATTCGTTTTGAGGCTGAGGCTAATGTGCCAACCACACACGGGCAGTTCCGACTTCGCGGTTACTACGACCTAAAGACCACTGCAGATCACGTGGCGATCATCTCGGGAAACCCAACTGGCGAGAACGTTTTGGTGCGCATGCACTCAGAGTGCATCACCGGTGAGGCTTTCGGTTCGTTGAAGTGTGAGTGTGGTCCGCAGCTTGACTTCGCTCTCGATGAGATCGCTGCTTCACCAGCCGGTGGTGTGGTGATTTACCTGCGCGGCCAGGAAGGTCGAGGTATTGGCCTTCTAAACAAGCTAAAGGCCTACTCGCTTCAGGAACAGGGGCTCGACACCGTTGAGGCGAACCTTGCTCTAGGCCTTCCTTCTGAGGCTCGTGAGTATGGAGCTGCGGTTTCGATCCTGCGTGACCTAGGTGTTACTTCGGTTCGCCTGATGACCAACAACCCTGCTAAGAGCAAGTTCTTGGACGACGCCGGAATCCCGGTTACTGAGTATGTTCCGGTAATCACCGGGTTGGCTCGAGAGAACCTAGGCTACCTAGAGACCAAGCGTGAAAAGATGGGTCATCTGATCCCTGACGAAGTAAAGGTTGTGAACTAATGAGTGGTGCTGGAGCTCCAAAGATTCAGATTGATGCATCGGGCTTGGCCGTTACCGTCGTGGTAACTTCGTGGCACACCGAGATCACCGAAGGGCTTTTAGCCGGTGCTGAGCGTGCTTTGAAGGCTGCAGGAAATGATGTTTACTCGGTGATGCGAGTGCCGGGAGCGTTTGAGCTTCCGCTCGCCGCTCAGATGGCCATCGAGGATGGCGCCGAGGTGGTCATCGCTCTTGGTGTTGTGATTCGCGGTGGAACTCCGCACTTCGAATATGTTTGTAATTCGGCGACCGACGGATTGACTCGCGTGCAGTTGGACTACGGCGTGCCAATCGGTTTTGGTTTGCTGACCGTGGACAACGAGCAGCAGGCACTGGACCGCGCAGGCCTTCCAGGTTCCTCGGAGGACAAGGGCGCTGAAGCCGTTGAAGCCGCAATCACGATGGCTAGACTGAAGTCATGGAACTAATTATCAAAATTCTTTTGGTGCTTCACATCATCGGTGTTGGAGCTCTGCTTTCCGGTTTCTTCTACCAGATGAAGAACATGAAAACCGGAATGGAAATCAACGCCGGCATCCTTCACGGAGCCTGGCTAATGCTGGTCACCGGTTTGGCTATGACTGGCCTTCTGCCTATCGCCGAACCAGACGAAAAGCTGAACCACTTAGTAATCGGTATCAAGAGCATGGTGATCACCGCCATCTTCTTCATCGCCTACGGTTACAACAAGCGTGAAAAGACCGCCAAGTGGGCTGTACCAGTTATCGCCCTGCTCACCATCGTGAACATCTCTCTTGCCGTGATTGGTCTATAAGACTTAGCGCAAGAACAAAGCAGTTAGTCGGCGGGTTGTGAAATACAACCCGCCGATTATCATTACCGCGAAGTAGGCGAAGTGGCCGAGAAGTGCAGTGGTGAGATTTAGGTTCATGCAATCGCGGACGAGCTCGATGGCTTGTCGTAGTGGCAGTGCCTGGATCATGACTTGCGCCCACTCAGGGAAGATGGTGAGCGGGAAGAGACTGCCAGAGAACAGGAACATCGGGAGCAGGAAGAATGTGACCAGATCAAGTTGCTGGAAGCTCTTCATGTAACTGGTGATTCCCATGCCAACCGAGGCGAATGCGAAGGCAACGATCATTGCGGCAACGGCTGATAGCGCGGCGCCCGCCAGCGATGGAATCAGGCCGAGACTGCCAACTACAGTGACGAAGCCGATGGCGTAGACGAAACCTCTGGCCATAGCCCAGCCGATCTCACCAAGGGCTACGTCTAGGGTGCCGAGACTCGTCGCGAGCATGCCCTCGTAGAGTCTGGCGAACTTCATCTTGAAGAAAACGTTCCAGGTGCTATCGAAGATGGCGCCATTCATGGCACTGGTGGCAAGCAGCGCCGGCATGATGTAGGCGGCATACGAATAGGTTTGACCGGATCCGTCGGTGATGTTTCCAACCATGCCACCGACACCGTAGCCGAAGGCGATCAGGAATAGCACCGGCTCGATGAAGCCTGCGACGAAAGTGAATCCGCTCGATGAACGTAGCGTGCGAAGGTTGCGCTCTGCGATCGAACCAGGACGACCGGCGAAGATGCTGGCGCCATATTTGTTGGCGCGACGTTCTGCAATTGAAACCGCGGCAGAGGTGAAACTCACTTTGCCATCCTCCTAACGAACTGAGGGTAGACGATCGTGGCTGAAACAACTCCGATGGCTACCAGGATGACGATATGCCAGAGAGTGTAGGGGTCGCTAGAACCGTAGCTGAGTGATCTGGCTAGTTCGGTGGCGTGCCAGAGTGGTGAGACCCAGGCTAGGTTTTGAACCAACTCTGGCATGGTTTCGAGCTGATAGAAAGTGCCGGAGAACATGAACATCGGGGCGATGATAAAACGCATGGCGAGTACCAGCCAGTCCCCTTCGCCAGCGATAAAACTGGAGTAGGTAAGCATTGCAAAACCGAAGCTCATTCCAACTAGCATCGCTATCGCAAGCTGCCCAGGGATTGCTTCCCAAGTCATCGCTCCAAACATCGCAAGTATGACCGCGTAGATTAACGAGTTAAAAAAGACGCGGAATGCGGCGTAGTACATGATTCCGGTTGCGATCTGCTTGGAGGCAACCGAAGTTTGGTTCATGGCATAGAAGCCTTTTTCCCACTCGAAGCCTTGCAGGATCGCGAACGAGGTTTCGTCCACGGCGGCTTGCAGAGCCGAAGCCATCAGCAGAGCTGGGGCTAGGAAGACCATGTACGGAACGCCATCGACCAGGCCTTGGGTCTCAGCGACAATCGAACCTAAACCAATGCCGATGCTGATTAGATAGAGAACCGGGTGACCGATGCCGTAGGTGAGCATTGGCACCCACCATTTGAACGATTCGCGACCTCGGGCCATGGCAACGTAAACCGCACCCCAGCGAATAGCCTTCTCGGAGTCAACGATTTTGCTGGCGCCTTGCCAGTTCGCGAAGATGTCAGACATTAGTCAACCAGGGTTCTTCCCGTGAGACGTAGGAAGACGTCTTCGAGCGAGCTACGACGCACCAGCGAGGTGATTGGGTTGAGACCCAGTTTGGTTACTTTCTCCAATGCCTTTTCGCCGTTCTCGGTGTAAACGAGGATTCGGTCTGGAAGGATTTCGAGTCGGTCGCCGACCTTCTCAAGTTTCTTGGCAGCCTCTGCGTTTCCGCTCGAGCCAAATCGCACCTCGAGTACTTCCTTGCTGGAGTACTTCTTGATGAGTTCCGCAGGGGAACCCTCGGCCATGATCTTGCCTTTATCCATCACGATTAGGCGGTCGCAGAGCTGTTCCGCTTCGTCCATGTAGTGGGTGGTGAGAACTAGAGTGACACCAAGTTCCTTGAGGCGGAACAGGCGATCCCAGAGAACGTGGCGAGCCTGCGGGTCGAGTCCGGTGGTTGGTTCATCCAGAAGCAAAACCTCAGGTTCATTAACCAGACCGCGAGCGATGGTTAGGCGGCGCTTCATACCGCCAGAAAGTTCTTCGCTCTTGACGCTGCGCTTCTCTTCGAGTTGAGCGAAGGCGAGAAGTTCCTCGATCTTGGTCTTTAGGAACTTGCGACTAAGACCGAAGTAGCGACCGTAGACGAAGATGTTTTCCCAAACCGAAAGCTGGCGGTCCAGATTGTCTTGCTGTGGCACAACTCCAATGTGGCTACGAATTTCAGGGCCGTACTTGTCTGGGTCTTTACCGAGGATCTCCAACGCGCCACCCGAGCGCTGAAGCGTCGAGGTAATCATGCGCATCGTGGTCGACTTTCCGGCACCGTTCGGACCCAGTAAACCGAAGGCTTCCCCGCGCTTAACCTCGAAATTAATACCCTCGACGGCAACGAAATCACCGTAAGTCTTGCGAAGCCCGTTCGCGCGAATAACGTATTCAGTTTCAGTTGGTTTAGCCACGATATCTCCTACCTTGCTAGCCTAGATACATGCCGGCTAAGACCCTAACACCAACGCGTGCCAAACTTGGCAATCGCAGGGTAACCGGCAAGGAGCAGTACTACACCCCCAGGGAACTAGCCTCCGAGCTGGTACTCAAGGTTAAAGCGCTCATCCCCGACTTTTCTTCCCGTACGGTGCTGGAACCGGCCGGAGGAACCGGCGCATTCGTCGACGCGGCAAAGCTTGCCGGCGCCAAAAAAGTGCTGAGCGTCGACATCGAACCGAAGCATCGAGCCGTTGGTAAGGGCGACTACCTCGAGACCGAGTTGAAGCTCAAAAATGCGGTGACCATCTCAAATCCTCCGTTTGGGCGCAACAATTCGTTGAGTATTCCATTCTTCAATCGGGCCGCCGAGCACAGCGAATACATCGCGTTCATCGTCCCGCGTTCCTGGCGGAAGTGGTCGGTTATCAATCGCCTGAATCGCAACTTCCACCTACTTCTCGATGAAGACCTGCAGATTGATTACGTGGACGACACCCACACTCTGATCACCCAGAAGAACCTGCTGAAAACCTGCTTCCAGGTTTGGCAGCGAAAAGACGAACAGCGTGAACTGGTGAAAATCGAGGATCGCGGATTTGTCACCAAGGTCAAGCCGGAGGAAGCCGACATCGCACTTACTGTGTTTGGATACTCGTGCGGAAAGGTGAACGAAGAGTTCGAGCGCAAAGCAAACACCACTCGCATGTTCCTGAAACTAAACCACCCGAAGGCGCTGAAGGTGCTTAAAACCATGGACTACCAGCGATTTTCGAAGAACACCGCCTACACCGACGCCCTCTCGTTCCAAGAGATCAACTACCTACTAAACGAAGCAATAAAGAAGTAATCCTAAGAGTTAGAAACACTATGAGCATGATGGGCAGAGGCCGCCGCGGCGGACCGAGCGGAAATCCAGCTAACGACGGGCCGAAGGCGAAATTCAGCCAACTCTGGCCATACCTAATGGAGCACAAGCCGGCTCTTTGGTTTGCCGTCTTTCTGAGTATCGTTGGCGCAGTGGTGAACCTGGGTCAGCCACTGATTGTTGGAAAGCTCATCGACGCCGTGCAGAACAAACAGGACGTGGCCGGCTGGGCGATCGGCCTGGTTGCTGTGCTGCTCGGCACCGCAATTACCGGTGGTCTCATGTACTACGTGTTGGCGAAAGCCGGTGAAGGCGTGGTTCTCTCGGCCAGAACCAGGATGGCGAACCGCTTGCTTCGCCTACCAATCAAGGAATACGACCTCCGCAGAACGGGTGACTTGGTTTCCCGTGTTGGCTCCGACACGACTCTGCTACGTGCTGTACTCACCCAGGGTTTCGTTGACGCCGCCGGTGGCGTGCTGATCTTCGTAGGTTCGATCGTGGCCATGGCTGTTATTGATCCATTGCTTCTGGGCATCACCTTGGCAGTAATCGCAATCGCCATTGCATCGGTTGCTTTCACCTCGCGCAAGATCAAGGAAGCAACCACTAAGGCGCAGACCCGCGTTGGCGACATGGCTGCCAGCGTGGAGCGTGCCCTCGGAGCTGTTAGAACCATCCGTGCGGCACGAGCCGAAGAACGCGAATCACAGGAAATCACGCGGAACTCCCAGGAAGCATACGAACAGGGCGTGAAGATCGCCAAGCTAAACGCAGCGGTCACTCCGATTGCGGGCCTCGCCTTCCAGGGTGCGTTCATCGCCGTCCTAGGTGTTGGTGGCTACCGCGTAGCCAACGGCGACACCTCAATCGCCAACCTAATCACCTTCGTGCTCCTCATGTTCACTATGAGCCGCCCGCTCGGCCAGGCCTTCGGCGCCTACTCGAGCATCCAGAGCGCGCTCGGCGCACTCGCCCGAATCCAAGAGGTCTTGGACGTTGAACTCGAAGAGACCAACGAAGAAGTCAAGAGCCAAGAGAAGCGCAAAGGCAGCAACTCCACCGCCATCGAATTCAAGAAAGTCAACTTCGGCTACGGAGATGCCGAGGTGCTCACCAACGTTAGCTTCAAAATTGAGCGCGGAACTCGCGTGGCCATCGTTGGCCCATCGGGCTCTGGTAAATCAACCAGCTTCTCGCTCATCGAACGCTTCTACGAGCCAACCTCCGGACAGATCCTGATGGACGGCCAGCCGGTTACCCAGATCTCCCGAAATGACCTTCGCGCCCAGATTGGCTATGTTGAACAGGACGCACCCGTCCTAGCTGGTTCCCTGCGCGACAACCTGCTCATCGGCAAGCCAGACGCATCCGACGCCGAACTGAAGAAGGTTCTCAAAGAGGTCAACCTAACCGACGTTCTAAAGCGCGACAAGCGTGGCCTCGAGGCTGAGGTTGGTGAAAACGGCATCATGCTCTCCGGCGGTGAACGTCAGCGCCTAGCTATCGCCCGAGCGTTGCTGGCAGCCCCACCGATCCTGCTACTCGACGAGAGCACAGCGAGCCTAGACGGCCTCAACGAACAGCGCATGCGCGAGGCTCTAGACGCCGTAGCCAAGAATCGCACGGTAATCGTCATTGCCCACCGCCTGTCAACCGTGGTGGACTCCGACCAGATCATCGTCATGCAATCGGGCAAGGTAATCGGCACCGGTACCCACAAGCAGCTCCTGAAGAGCACTCCGCTCTACAAGGAACTTGCCGCCACGCAGATGCTTGACTAAGGGTTATCCACAAGCTATTCCAGGCCACTAGCGCCGGTTTTTCACAGCTCGTAGGTTGTTCTTGTGACTAACAAGATCCGTCTGCTACCATCG
>JBEGRZ010000044.1:0-7842 GCA_041180115.1 Actinomycetota bacterium | reverse complement strand
GTGTCGCGCCAGATTTCCTGGGCGGTGGTGTTGCGGTGAATCTCTGGGTTGGCTGGGTTAGCGAACTGACGAACGGCTACCGCACCTTCGGTCGCTGCGATTTCCTCGGCCTTGGCTACCGCGCCCTTCATGCCTTCGGCGGCTGGGGTTAGCACCAGGGTGGCTCCGTAGGCGCGAAGAAGAGTGCGACGTTCCTTGGACATCGAGTCAGGCATGGTCAGGATGACCTTGTAGCCGCGAGCGGCACCGGCCATGGCTAGGGCGATACCGGTGTTACCCGAGGTTGCCTCAACGATTGAACCGCCAGGCTTTAGTTCGCCACTGCGTTCCGCTGCGTCAACCATGGCAATACCGATGCGGTCCTTGACCGAAGCGCTTGGGTTGTAGAACTCAAGCTTGGCTAGGATCTCGGCCTGGCCTTCGTTGATGTGGTTGATGCGAACCAGAGGAGTGTTTCCAACTACCTGGGTGATGTTGTCGTAAATAGCCATGATCGGTCCTTTCGGGATTCTGGTTAAAGACTAGGACGGCGTCTGGTTCTTTTTTCATGAATTACAAAGTGTTACGTCAAGGTCTCAATTGCGAGTTTGTTAAGACAAATAGACCTTTTGAGTATTAGAGTTCGATTATGGACACTAACTCGCCACTGCACCCGGATCGCAACCTTGCGATGGAGCTGGTTCGAGCAACCGAGGCTGCGGCTATTCGCGCCACGCCTTTCATTGGTAAGGGTGACAAGTTGGCTGCCGATGGGGCAGCGGTTGATGCCATGCGAGCTTTCCTTTCTACTGTCGAGTTCGACGGTCAGATTGTGATTGGTGAGGGCGAAAAAGACAACGCCCCGATGCTCTTCAACGGTGAGAAGGTTGGAACCGGCCGTGGTCCTCAGTGTGACATCGCGGTTGACCCTATTGACGGAACCTCGCTGACTGCTGCCGGTCGTCAGAACGCCCTTTCGGTGATTGCGGTTTCCGATAAGGGCACCATGCTCGATGCGTCCTCGGTTTTCTACATGAACAAGCTGGTCGCTGGCCCTGAGGGTGTTGGCGTGGTTGACATCCGTAAGCCGATTGGCGAGAACATCCGTGCTATCGCGAAGGCTAAGGGCAAATCGGTTGACGACGTTATCGTTGCTGTTTTGGACCGTCCTCGTCACGCAGAACTAATCGAAGAGATTCGTGCGACCGGTGCTGGTACTCGTTTGCTTCTAGATGGTGATGTTGCCGGCGGTATTCACGCGGCACGTTACGGCTCGCGCATTGACCTCTGTGTTGGTATTGGTGGTTCGCCTGAAGGTGTTGTGACTACCTGTGCTGTGAAGGGTCTTGGCGGAATCGTCCAGGGTATCCTGTGGCCTACGTCTGATGAGGAGCGCGCTCGCGGTGAGGCTCACGGCTTGAAGTTTGATCACGTTTATGAGATGGACGAGCTGGTCAACAGCGACAACACGATTTTCGTTGCGACCGGTGTTACCGATGGTGGGTTACTTGAGGGCGTGCGCCGCAAGGGGCCGATTATCAAGACTCACAGCATCGCGATTCGCTCGAAGAGTGGAACTATCCGAGAGGTTTTTGCGGAATACAACGCAAATCGCTGGTTCTAAATTGCACTATGTTAGTGCTAATGTAATAATGTAATAACAAAGTCTTTACTGATGGAGTTCTAATGAGCCAGTTTGATGTGATCACAATCGGTCGCGTGGGCGTAGATGTTTATCCGCTGCAGGTCGGTGTGGGTCTCGAAGACGTCACTTCGTTTGGCAAGTTCCTAGGTGGTTCGGCAACCAACGTTGCTGTGGCCGCTGCAAAATACGGTTTGAAGTCGGCTGTGGTTACCCGAACCGGAAACGACCCATTCGGCAAGTTCATCCACAACGAGCTAGTGCGTCTTGGCGTTAGCGACGAATTCGTTACGGGAGTAGCCGGTCTTCCAACCCCGGTCGTGTTCTGCGAGATCTTCCCGCCAGATGACTTCCCGCTCTACTTCTACCGCGAGCCAAAGGCCCCGGACCTTGAGATCAAGGCTGAAGAACTAGACCTAGATGCAATCCGCGACGCCAAGATTTACTGGTCGACCGTGACCGGTCTTTCGCAGGAGCCAAGCCGCAGTGCACACTTCGCAGCCTGGGAAGCTCGTGGCCGCAAGTCGAACACCATTCTTGACCTCGACTACCGCACCATGTTCTGGAACTCGCCAGAAGAGGCAACCGCACAGGTTAGCCGAGCGCTTGAGCACGTAACTGTTGCCATTGGTAACAAGGAAGAGTGCCAGGTTGCCGTTGGCGAGACCGAACCAATGCGAGCTGCCGATGCACTTTTGGAGCGTGGCGTAGAACTAGCAATCGTGAAGCAGGGACCGAAGGGCGTTTTGGCTAAGACTTCGTCCGAGACCGTAGAAGTTCCGCCATACTTCGTCGATGTTGTAAACGGCCTCGGAGCTGGCGACAGCTTCGGTGGAGCCATCTGCTACGGGCTTCTACAGGGCTGGGACCTAGAGCGCATGCTCAAGTTCGCCAACGTTGCCGGCGCTTTGGTTGCAAGCCGCCTAGAGTGCTCGACCGCTATGCCAACCGCAGCCGAAGTTGAAGAAGTTCTGAAGGGACTATAGAGATGAGCCTAGATTTCGAGAAACTTCGCGAAACTCGCGCAACCAACCCTGAGGCTATCGCCCAGGCGTACAAGAGCCGTAAGCGCCGCGAAATCCTTCAAGGCGATGGCAAGATCTTCATCATTGCAGCCGACCACACCGCACGCGGTGCCCTTGGAGTGCGCGACGACGCAACCGCGATGGCTGACCGCTACGAACTTCTAAACCGCCTAGCAATCGCACTTCGAAACCCTGGTTGTGATGGTGTGTTGGCAACTCCTGACATCCTGGACGACTTGGCTCTGCTCGGACTACTCGATGGAAAGCTTGCAGTTGCATCGATGAACCGTGTTGGTTTGAAGGGTGCCATCTTCGAGATGGACGACCGCTTCGCTTCGCACAACTTCGAAGCAATCGCGCGCGAAGGCTTGGACATGGCCAAGACCCTAACCCGAATCAACTTTGAGGACCAAAACACCGCAAAGACCTTGGACTACACCGCGAACGCGATCAATGACGCGGTAGCAGCCAAGACCCCAATCCTGGTCGAACCGTTCATCTCCAAGTGGGTAGACGGCAAGATCGTGAACGACCTCTCAACCGAGGCGACCATCCTTTCGGTCACCATCGCGAGCGGTCTCGGAGCTTCCAGCCAGTACACCTGGCTGAAGCTGCCGGTAGTTGAAAACATGGCCGAGGTCATGCGCTCTACCACCCTGCCAACCCTGCTTCTTGGAGGAGACCCGGTTGGAGACCCAGCCGACACCTACAAGTTGTGGGAAGACGCACTCAAACTTCCAGGCGTACGCGGCCTAATGGTCGGCCGTAGCCTGCTATACCCACAAGACGGAAACGTCGAAGGTGCAATCGCAACCGCGGTGGCACTGGTTCACGGAAAATAAGGAAACAGAATGACTCAGGTAGTAAACCACTGGATTCACGGCCAGGAAGTTGTTAGCAAGTCGGGACGCACCTCACCGGTGTACGACCCAGCACTTGGTGTTGTTACCAAGGAAGTAGCTCTTGCCAACCAGGCAGAGATTGATGCAGCAATTGCCTCGGCAAAGGAAGCCTTCCCGGCTTGGCGCGACATGTCGCAGGCTCGCAAGCAGGTCATCATGTTCAAGTTCCGCGAACTGCTGAACGCTAAGAAGGGTGAACTCGCCGAGATCATCACCTCGGAGCACGGCAAGGTTCTTTCGGACGCACTCGGTGAAATCACCCGTGGTCAGGAAGTCGTGGAGTTTGCCTGTGGCATGCCTCACCTACTAAAGGGTTTCTACACCGAGCAGGCTTCGACCGGCGTTGACGTTTACTCGACCCGCCAGGCTCTTGGTGTCGTCGGTGTAATCAGCCCGTTCAACTTCCCAGCAATGGTTCCAATGTGGTTCTTCCCGATTGCTATCGCAACCGGAAACACTGTGGTTCTAAAGCCTTCGGAGAAGGACCCAACCGCAGCGCTTTGGATGGCAAAGCTATGGAAGGAAGCCGGTCTACCTGATGGCGTATTCAACGTTCTCCAGGGTGACAAGCTTTCGGTTGACGGACTACTTGAGAGCCCTGATGTTCAGGCAATCTCGTTCGTAGGTTCGACCCCAATCGCGAAGTACGTTTACGAGCAGGGTGCCAAGCACGGCAAGCGCGTTCAGGCACTTGGTGGAGCCAAGAACCACATGCTGGTTCTTCCAGACGCCGACCTAGACCTAGTTGCCGACTCGGCAATCAACGCTGGTTTCGGCTCTGCCGGTGAGCGTTGCATGGCAATCTCGGTTGTTGTTGCAGTTGAGCCAGTTGCCGACCCACTGATCGAGAAGATCGTGGAGCGCATGGGCAAGCTAACTATCGGTGACGGCCGACGCAACTGCGACATGGGCCCACTGGTTACCCGCGAACACCGCGACAAGGTTGCTTCGTACGTTGAGATCGCAGAGAACGATGGCGCGAAGGTTGTCGTTGACGGCCGGGGCATCAACGTGGACGGCGACGCAAACGGATTCTGGCTTGGCCCAACCCTGATCGACCGCGTACCAACCTCGTCGAAGGTTTACACCGAGGAAATCTTTGGCCCAGTGCTTTCGATCGTTCGCGTGAAGTCATACGAAGAGGGTGTTGAGCTAATCAACAACGGTGCTTTCGGTAACGGAACCGCAATCTTCACCAACGACGGAGGAGCCGCCCGCCGTTTCCAGAACGAGATCGAAGTTGGAATGATCGGTATCAACGTACCAATCCCAGTTCCAGTTGCTTACTTCTCGTTCGGTGGTTGGAAGAACTCGGCCTTCGGTGACACCAAGGCACACGGTGTTGAGGGCGTTCACTTCTACACCCGTGGCAAGGCAATCACCAGCCGCTGGCTTGACCCAAGCCACGGTGGAATCAACCTGGGCTTCCCACAGAACTAACGAAATGACCTGGTTCTATCGCAGCGGTGAGCTTGCCAAGCAGGGTTGGGATGTTGTCGTAGACGGCACCCTGCCAGGCTGGCAGCACACCGGCCTGCGGGTGGGATCGGTTTCAAACCAAGATCTGACTCTTGAGGCTGGCGTCAACGAGCGCATCATCTTTGCTCTTGAGGGCAAGGGTTTGCATGTTGAGTACAGCATCGACGGGGGAGAGTGGCAGCTTGCCGACCTCCGCGGTCGTGAATCGGTGTTCCACGGAACGACCGACCTGCTCTACGTTCCTGTAAACACCGCGGTAAAGATTTCTGGCGACGGTCGTGTTGCTGTTGGCGAAGCTCCAGCCAAGAACGCGAAGCCGGCTCGCCTCATTACTCGCGAAGAAGTTCCGGTGTTTGTGCGAGGTGCTGGTCGTGAGTCTCGACAGGTTCACAACTTCGGGGTTCCGGAAGTCTTAGACGCCGACCGCTTTGTCGTGGTTGAGGTAATCGTTCCGGCCGGAAACTGGTCTGGCATCCCACCTCACAAGCACGACACCTACGTTCCTGGTGTTGAGTCGAACCTGGAAGAGATTTACTACTTCGAGGCCGCTCAGACCCGCGGTTCGTCATCGGTAAACAGCGACCCTTACGGCTTGCTTCGCGTTTACGCATCGGACGAGCGCGAAATCGACGTCCTAGAAGAAGTTCGCTCTGGCGATGTCGGTCTCGTTCCATTCGGCTGGCACGGCCCGGTTTCGGCAGCTCCTGGCGCCGACCTCTACTTCTTCAACATCATGGCCGGACCAGACCCGGACCGCAGCTGGAATATCACGGACGACCCAAACCACGCTTGGATCCGCGATACCTGGCAAGCCCAAGACCCAGACCCACGACTTCCTTACGAAGCCTAAAGGAGATAAACAATGAGCACTCGCAGAATGACCGTCAGTCAGGCGATCGTTGAGTTTCTAAGCAACCAGTACACCGTTGATGGCGACATTCGTGTTCGCACCATCGAGGGAATGTACGGCATTTTCGGTCACGGAAACGTTGCCGGTATCGCTCAAGCGTTGCTGCAGAAGGCTGAGACCGACCCACAGGCCATGCCTTACCACCAGGCTCGCAACGAGCAGGCAATGGGCCACGAGTCGATTGCCTACTCTCGTATGACACGTCGTCGTAGCACCTACGCGTGTGCCGCTTCGGTAGGTCCAGGTGCCGCGAACCTTCTAACCGCAGCCGCCGTGGCAACCACCAACCGTCTACCGGTTCTACTGCTTCCGTCGGACACCTTCGCAAACCGCGTAGCTGACCCTGTGCTTCAGCAGCTAGAGCTTCCTCACGACCCGAGCATGACCGTCAACGACGCCTTCAAGCCACTGAGCCGCTACTTCGACCGCGTGCAGCGCCCAGAGCAGCTTTACTCGGCACTGCTTGGAGCAATGCGCGTGCTGACCGACCCGGTTGAGACCGGAGCGGTGACCATCGCCCTTCCTGAAGATGTTCAGGCAGAGATCATCGATGTTCCTGAGGAGTTCCTTGCCGAGCGCGAGTGGGTAATCCGTCGCCCTCGTCCAGACCACGGAGTGGTTGCGCAAGTAGCCGAGGTTATCAAGAAGGCCAAGAACCCAATGATTGTTGCCGGTGGTGGAGTTATTTACTCCGATGCAAACCAGCAACTGCAGGACCTTGCAGAAGCCACCGGAATTCCAGTAGGAATGTCGCAGGCCGGCGTTGGTTCGCTGCACTGGGAGCACCCACAGAACCTAGGCGCTGTTGGTGCCACGGGCACCTTCGCTGCGAACCGCATCGCTGGCGACGCCGATGTGATCATCGGTATCGGCACTCGCTACTCAGACTTCACCACCGCTTCGCGAACCGCGTTCCAGAACCCGAACGTGAAGTTCATCAACATCAACATCGCTAGTTTCGACGCCTTCAAGCACGGCTCGAGTCTGCCAGTGGTTGCCGATGCTCGCGAGACCATCGTCGAGCTAATTGATGCTCTTTCCGGCTACCAGGTTGCCGACGAATTCCGCGAGGAGTACGGAAACCAGAAGAAACTTTGGGATCAGGCCGTTGACGAGTCTTTCGTTGATCAGAAGCGTGAGCTACCTGGCCAGCCAGAGATCATCGGGGCCGTGAACGAGATTTCGGACGAGTTCGACACCGTCATCTGTGCAGCCGGTTCACTACCTGGCGATCTTCACAAGCTTTGGCGAGTAAAGTCTGAACTCGGCTACCACGTGGAGTACGCATTCTCGTGCATGGGCTACGAGGTTGCCGCCGGTTTGGGTGTTGCAAGGGCTAAGGAAAAGGGCGATTCGATCGTCATGGTTGGCGATGGCTCTTACCTGATGATGCACACCGAGCTGCTAACCGCTGTTGCCGAACGCATCAAGTTCATCACTGTTCTGATTCAAAACCACGGATACGCATCGATTGGCCACCTTTCCGAGGACGTCGGTTCGCAGCGCTACGGAACCAAATACCGCTTCCGTGATGCCAAGACCAACACTCACGAGCACGGTGAAGTTCTACCGATCGACCTCGCAGCGAACGCTGAGAGCTACGGCGTGAAAGTAATTCGAGTTGAGCCGGGTCCAAACTCGATTGCGGATCTCAAGGCAGCCATGGTTCAGGCCAAGGCTCACACCGGGGGACCGGTGTTGATTCACATCAACAACGATCCTCTGATTTACGCTCCAGACGGAGAAGGATGGTGGGATGTTCCAGTTTCACCAATCTCGACCGTAGAGAGCACTCAGAAGGCTTACCAGGGCTATGCCAAGGCGCGCGAACGCCAGAAGGCTCTCCTTGGCAAGGGTGCAGTAGAAAAACATTAATCAACTCTCCTAGTTGGATGCGGGTGCCGA
>JBEGRZ010000043.1:0-8247 GCA_041180115.1 Actinomycetota bacterium | reverse complement strand
TCGGCAACTTCACCGAGCTGAACGAAATCGGTTTCGCCCTCTTCACGCATCAGTAGGTCTTGGTAAATGCGAACACCGTGACCGAGACGAAGGGTGCGGCCAGAAACGATTGCGTCGCGGATGCTCTCCACGCCATCAGCCTCACCGGCGTGAACCGTGGTTGGGAACAGGTTCTCAGCCAGGTAGTCAAACGCAGCTTTGTGGTTACTGGCTGGGAAACCGGCCTCGGCTCCGGCGATGTCGAAGCCAACCACGCCGTTGTCGCGGTGACGAACGGCAAGTTCGGCAATCTCTAGACCGCGGTTGTTGTGGCGCATTGCCGTGACTAGCTGACCGGTGCGAATGTATCCGCCCTTAGCCTCAACCTCGTCGATTCCCTGCTCGAGGCCGTCCTGAACCGCCTCAACAACCTCATCAAGAGACAAACCACCAGCTAGGTGCTGTTCTGGAGCCCAACGAACCTCGCCGTAGATTACGCCGTCCTCGTGAAGATCTAGGACGAACTCGCGCGCAACGCGAGTCAGACCCTCGCGAGTTTGCATGACCGCGGTGGTCACATCGAAGGTCTTCAGGTATTCAACCAGCGAACCAGAGTTAGCCGATTCGTGGAACCAATCTTCAAGGTCGGCCGCATTGTTAGCAGGCAACTCGTAACCGATTTTCTCGGCCAGCTCGATGATGGTCTGTGGGCGCAAGCCCCCGTCTAGGTGGTCGTGCAGCGAAATCTTTGGCAGTTTGCGAATGTTCATTGTTTTCTTTCTAGCGAGTCTTGGTTTCGTAGTCGAGGGTGAAGTGCTTGATCGCATCGAGTAGCCCTGCCGGATAGTTCTGCTCGTGCTCAGGGGTTAGCTTGATGCCGCCATTTCCAAAAGTGGCAGTGGTTGAACCAAGGGTTCCACCGATGAATTCACCTTCTAAGTCGGCCGCAACCATTTCCATGATTCGGGTTGGCACTTCTGGGCGAACCGAGGCGAACAGTTGCGAACGCACTTCTTTGAAAACATCACTCTCATAGGCATCGCCCCCGAGCGTGATGATGTTCGCTTTGGAGTTCACAAGCTCAGGAATGGCAACGTCAAGGTTGGCATTGGAAGGAATCAGAGCAACATCCACTGAACCAGGCATCGAGTAATCGGCTAGCAAAGCCACGACATCGAGCACCGAGGTCTGTGTGCCGTTGGTCTGGTCAAAAATACGAGCCCCGGCACGAACTCCATCCTGGATGCCGCCATCGGCTAATACCGGCTGCTGATAGAGCCCCACACGATGAACTTTCGAGATAGCGGCAGCTACATAACCCTGAACCATGCCAGCTTCAAAAAGGTCAACCTCATAGACCGCAAGGTTGCCGATACTGCCATCGTATTTTTCCGAATTCTGGGCGGCGCCGATGTAAAGGAAGTTGATATCTGGGTTGGCCGACGCGGTAGCACCCACCAGGAGAGCAAAGTCTGGACCGGAAACAACTACCGAGTTGCACTTCTTCTTTACCAAATACTTCAAGTCCGAAGCGTATTTGGTCTTGCTCGAAGACACACCTTCGAATCCAACACCGTACGTGACCACGGCCTGCTTCACGCCGTATTCGGCAAGCTCGTTTAGCCCGGTAGCGAGCCCAATCGCGTCGTCTTGGGTGATCAGACAGGTCTTGTATTCAATCGTGTCAACCGGTGCATCCGCAGGTAGAGAAGTACAGCCGGTCAAGGTAAGCGTTAACAAACTCGCGAGCGCAATGGCTCGCACTTTAGATTCGCTTGAAGTTTTTGGCACGGAGACAAGTTTAAGGCTGGCCGCTGGAACAACTTCGCAGGAAATTCGGTTTAGACTTGAGAAATCGCTTCAAAGTTGAAACACAGGAGGCATCGTGCCATCTAAGCCAACCGGAACTCTTTACCGGGGCAAGACTGGGATGTGGTCGTGGGTACTCCACCGCATCACCGGCGTCGCAATCTTCTTCTTCCTACTGGTCCACACGCTAGACACCTCTCTGGTTCGTCTATCGCCTGAGGACTACAACTTGGTCATCGCCACCTACAAGACCCCAATCATGGGCTTCGGCGAGCTAGGTCTTGTAGCAGCCATTCTTTTCCACGCGCTGAACGGTGTGCGAATCATCCTGATTGACTTCTGGTCAAAGGGTGCCAAGTACCACCGCGTGATGTTCTGGATCGTCATCGCCCTAGCAGTAATCCTGTTCGCGGCTTTCGCTCCACGCCACATCGCACACGTCCTCGAGTACATGCAGGCAGGTAAGTAAACATGGTTACCATCGAGACTCCTAAGAGCCCACGCAGTCGCAAGTCGGCTGGCCGCGAGAAGCTACTGTGGCTGTTCATGCGTGGATCTGGCGCGGTTCTACTCGTTCTGATTTTCGGTCACCTTTTCGTGAACATGTTCTCGGGTGGCGGCGTTAAGGCAATCGACTTCGCATTCGTGGCCGGCAAGTGGGCCAACCCGTTCTGGCAGGTATACGACACCCTGATGCTGTGGCTTGCTCTAATCCACGGCACCAACGGTATGCGCACCCTCGTCAACGACTACACCAACCGCGAGGGAATCCGTAAGTTCCTAAACGTTTCGCTAGTGACCATCTGTGTCCTTTTGATCGTCCTAGGCACTTTGGTTACCACCACTTTCGACCCATGTGGCGACACCAGCGTCACCCACCTTCTACCTGCAGAGTTCTGCACTGCAAAGTAAGCGAGCCACACAATTGAGTAAGCCTAAGGTTCACAACTACCAGTACGACGTCGTCATCGTCGGTGCCGGTGGAGCCGGTATGCGTGCTGCCATCGAAGCAGGGCCTCACGCCAAGACCGCCGTTATCTCGAAGCTGTTCCCAACCCGTTCGCACACTGGTGCAGCTCAGGGTGGTATGGCTGCAGCTCTTGCCAACGTCGAAGAAGACAGCTGGGAATGGCACACCTTCGACACCGTAAAGGGTGGCGACTACCTGGTTGACCAGGACGCAGCCGAGATTCTTGCTAAGGAATCGGTTCAGGCCGTGATCGACCTAGAGAACATGGGTCTGCCGTTCAACCGCACCCCAGACGGCAAGATCGACCAGCGTCGTTTCGGCGGTCACACTCGCGACCACGGTAAGGCTCCAGTTCGCCGAAGCTGCTACGCAGCCGACCGCACCGGTCACATGATTCTGCAGACCTTGTACCAAAACTGTGTGAAGCTCGGCATCGAGTTCTACAACGAGTTCTATGTACTTGACCTAGTGATGAACAAGGTTGATGGCGAAGAGCGTCCAAGTGCGGTCGTTGCCTACGAACTGGCCACCGGAGACATCCACGTCTTCCAGGGCAAGTCGATCATCTTCGCCACCGGTGGTTTCGGAAAGATCTTCAAGACCACCTCGAACGCTCACACCCTTACCGGTGACGGCGTTGGCATCATCTGGCGCAAGGGCCTTCCGCTGGAAGACATGGAGTTCTACCAGTTCCACCCAACCGGTCTAGCCGGTCTAGGCATCCTTCTTTCTGAAGCTGCTCGTGGTGAAGGTGGAATCCTTCGCAACGCTTCGGGTGAGCGCTTCATGGAGCGTTACGCACCAACCATCAAGGACCTAGCTCCTCGAGACATGGTTGCCCGTGCCATGGCGAACGAAGTTCGCGAAGGTCGCGGCGCTGGCCCACACAAGGACTACGTTCTGCTTGACCTCACCCACCTCCCACCAGAGGTCATCGATGCCAAGCTTCCGGATATCACCGAGTTCGCTCGCACCTACCTAGGTGTCGAGCCTTACACCGAGCCAGTACCGGTATTCCCAACCGCACACTACGCAATGGGTGGTATCCCAACCAACGTTCAGGCCGAGGTTCTCCGCGATAACAAGAAGGTTGTTCCTGGTCTCTATGCCGCTGGTGAGTGCGCCTGCGTAAGCGTCCACGGAGCAAACCGTCTGGGCACCAACTCGCTTCTGGACATCAACGTCTTCGGTAAGCGTGCCGGTGTTGCAGCGGTTGAATACGCCAAGACCGCCAAGCACGTTCCAGTTCCAAAGAACGCCGCCGACGACGTGATCGCACTGATCGAGAAGGCTCGAAACTCGCGCGGAACCGAGAAGGTTGCCCAGCTTCGCAAGGAACTTCAGGAAACCATGGACAAGAACGCCCAGGTTTACCGCACCGAAGAGTCACTCGACGAAGCGCTAAACAAGATCGCCGAACTTCGTGTTCGTTACGAGAACATCCAGGTTCAAGACCAGGGTGCTCGCTTCAACACCGACCTTCTTGAAGCAATCGAACTTGGCTTCCTACTAGACCTCGCCGAGGTACTAGCCTTCACCTCGAAGGAGCGTCGCGAAAGCCGCGGTGGCCACTTCCGTGAAGACTTCCCAGAGCGCGACGACAAGAAGTTCATGCTTCACTCGATGGCCTACAACACCGGCAAGACCGGCAAGAAGCCAGCTTCTAACATCAAGATCGACTGGAAACCAGTCACCATCACCAACTACCAGCCAATGGAGCGTAAGTACTAATGGCATCTGTAGCAACAGCCCCAGTAGCAGCCGGCGAAGTTCGCAGCTTCACCGTCACCCTATTCGTGCGTCGCTTCAACAAAGAAGACGGCCAGGAAGCACGTTGGGAAGACTTCGACGTCGAAGTTCACTCAACCGACCGCGTCCTAGATGCACTTCACAAGATCAAGTGGGAGATGGATGGTTCGCTAACCTTCCGTCGCTCTTGTGCTCACGGTGTTTGTGGCTCGGATGCGATGCGCATCAACGGACGCAACCGCCTAGCCTGCAAGACCCTGATTAAGGACCTGGACATCACCCAGCCAATCTACGTCGAGCCAATCAAGGGCCTCGAGGTTGAGAAGGACCTGGTTGTCAACATGGAGCCTTTCTACCAGGCCTACAAAGACATCAAGCCTTTCCTTATCGCCAGCGACAAGCCGGAGAAGGAACGCCTTCAGAGCGCCGAGGACCACTCGCGCTTCGACATGACCACCAAGTGCATCCTCTGCGCAGCCTGTACTTCGAGCTGCCCAGTGTTCTGGACCGACGGTCAGTATTTCGGCCCAGCCGCCATCGTCAACGCACACCGTTTCATCTTCGATTCGCGTGACGAGGCTGCCGATGTTCGTTTAGAGATCCTGAACGACAAAGAGGGTGTCTGGCGCTGCCGCACCACCTTCAACTGCACCGAGGCCTGCCCTCGCGGCATCGAGGTAACTCGCGCCATCGCAGAGGTCAAGCAGGCCATCCTGCGCGGCAAGCCTTAACAGCCGTTACCCAAGCACCCGCAAGTAAAATTAACCTAATGCTTCGTGGGCTCAAGAGCGCTCTTCTCAGCGCCTCTCTCATTCTCGGTCTGTTGGTTGCCCCGCAACCTGCACTGGCCGATGTCCGCACCCAAACTGCCATCGCAGACGAAGCCGCGAAGCTTTTCAACCCAACTCGCGTCGTCCACATCGAGATCATTCGCTCACTCGGCGGCCCGTCACTTACTAAGCCTTATCTGAACAGTGACGAATACCGAAAAGCGAATGTAAAAATTCGCCTAGCCGGTTCGAACAAATACCACGTCATTCGCAACGTCGGCGTTCGCCAAAAGGGCTCCTACACCCGTCGCTTCGAAAAGCTTTCGATGAAAATTAAGTTCGACGCCTTTGTTGAGGGGCAAACCTTCATGGGTCTCGAGCGCCTCACGCTCAACGCAATGATGCAAGACTTCTCTATGCTTCACGAGGCCACTGCCTACAAACTCTTCCGTTCCGCAGGTATCCCAGCGCCGCGAACTGGATATGCACGAGTCAAACTAGACGGCGCATATCTCGGCCTCTACGTCAACGTCGAATCGATCGACAAGACCATGCTTAAGCGATGGTTCAACAACACCAGTCATCTGTACTCTGGCCCGATCCGATGCAACATGGTCCCTAGCAGCAACTGCTACGAGGCAAATATCGGCGATGTTATGGACCGCAATGACATTTCGAACGTGCTCAACCTCCACATGCTCGAAGGTGAACAGTGGTGGGATGAGTTTAGAAAACAGGTTGATTTGGAGAATGTACTTCGGTACATGGCCATAGATATTTTTCTAAGCAACTACGACGGATTCACTGGCTACAACCAAAACAACCACTACGTTCACTTCCAGGATGACGGCAAAATGACCCTAATTCCTTGGGGCTCCGATCAGACCTTCCCGAAGGAACCTAAGAAGCAGTTGAACTGGGACGCCACCAACCCGGCAACTTCAAGCAAGGCGACCTCTCAAAACTCATTTTTCCTACACTGCATCGCCTACAAACCTTGCCACGATGAATTGCTTCGCCAAGGCGCCTATGTAAGCAAGCTCGTCGAACGAATCAAACTCTTAAACTTCAAAAACACCATCGCCGAAAAAGTTCTAACGGCCAATAACCTCAAGAACGACGTCTCTCGCACATCGATTGAAGCGAACACTATTCGTATCAATTGGATCGACGACTTCTTGAAGCTCAGACAAAACGCTCTAAACGACTTCCTCAACAGAAGAGCCCCGGTCAAGCTCGACATCGAAACTCCAGCAGTGGTAAAAACCAACGAGCGAATCACTCCAACCATTCAGGAGATCTGGGAACCAGAAGTTGAAGCCACCTACCAGTGGTTCATCGGCAAGACCCCAATCAAGGACGCCACCGAGCCGACGCTCAAAACCAACAAAAACCTGACCGGTAAAAAGGTCAAGCTGAGAATCACCCTGACTAAACCGAACCAACCAGAAACAGTTCAATACAGCAAGACCATCAAGGTCCTGTGAGTTTGCTGTACGAAGAGCAATAACCGACTCAAAACCATGGCTCCGCAATTAGATTTGGGGCATGGAAAACAATTGCATGGGGGCCTGCGAATCCCACGAACACAAGAGCGGCGACCTTAGCCGCAAGGCGGTCCTAGGTGGCTTAGCAGCGATTCTTACCGGAATCGGATTAACCTCTCTCGGCGACACCGCTGCGGAAGCTGCAACCAGCTACAAAACCTCAGTAAGGGCGACAACCATCACCGTTGGCAGCGCCAAAACCGTTACTGTGGCAGGCAAGTCCATCTTGATCACACGCCCAACCAGCACCACCTACCGTGCCTTCCGTCGCGTTTGCTCTCACGAACCTGTAACTCTCAACAGCACTCTTCGCTCTGGCAAAATCTTCTGCGCAGAACACGCTCAAAGCTTTGATCCAAACACCGGTTCTCCAACTGGCAGGGGTCCTGCCCGACGTGCGCTTACAAAATACACGGCCAGCGTCAAGAACGGCTACGTCTACATAAGCATTTAAACTTGTGGGCATGACCCTTAGCATCGCCACCATTAACGTCAACGGCGTCCGCGCCGCCCACCGCAAAGGCCTCGGCGACTGGATCAAAGCCAACAATCCAGACATCGTTGCGCTTCAAGAAGTCAGAGCCGAGCTCAAAGACCTAGAAGCTGTCGCCCAAGACATTTGGCCTGAAGCCAATATCTACCTCGACGAGGCAACTGCCAAAGGTCGCGCCGGCGTAGCCATCCTCTCAAAACTCAAACCAATAGCCACAAGAACAGAATTCGGCCCAGAAGAATTCGACTCCAAAGGCCGCTGGCTCGAAGCAGACTTCACAATCAACGGCAAAACCCTAACCGTCGTCTCCACCTACGTTCATGCCGGCGAGGTTGACACCCCAAAGCAAATCGAGAAATACAAATTCCTCGACCAAATGCTCGTAAGACTCAACGAACTAAACCGTAACGGAAACCTAGCCCTGATCGTTGGCGACCTAAACGTTGGTCATACCGAACTAGACATCAAGAACTGGAAGGGCAACCTAAAGAACTCCGGTTTCCTGCCAGAAGAGCGTGCCTACTTCGACAAGTTCTTGAACGAACTGAACTACGTAGACATCGGCAGAGCAGCTCACCCAGATCAGCCTGGCCCCTACACCTGGTGGTCACAGCGCGGCCAAGCCTTCGACACCGACACCGGTTGGCGCATCGACTACCACCTAGCAACCCCAGCCCTGGCTAAAACCGCTAGCAACTACAGGGTGCACAAAGCCCCAAGTTATGACACCAGATGGACCGACCACTCTCCCGTTACCGTCGATTACACAATTTAGAATTGAACAATGACTAAGCCAAACCTGCTCTCGGGCATGCAGCCATCGGCTGGCTCCCTCCACCTCGGCAACTATCTAGGCGCCCTGGTGAACTGGACCCAGATGCAGGATGACTACAACTGCTACTACGTCATCGTTGACCTTCACGCCATCAC
>JBEGRZ010000042.1:0-8278 GCA_041180115.1 Actinomycetota bacterium | reverse complement strand
ATTGATTCGCAAGTTGGCATTGGTGGATTTGGTTGGGTTTGGTGGTCCCACCAAGGCATCGATTCGAGCGAAATCGGGTTTTGCCAGCCTCCAGTGAACCAACCAATGAACATCGAATTTCGAATAGTGCCGGGGTTCCACGAGGGGCTTCCATTGTTAGTGCCAACAAACCCACTGACATACCCCGATGTTGAGTGTTGGATGTGAACGCTCGAAATCGAATTAGAGATGGTTCCGCCATTTAGTTGACCTGCAAATCCGGCCGTGTAGGTGGAGTCGGTGTAGATAGTTCCTTCAATCTGAACGTTATCGACCAGACCCGCTATGGAATAGGCCAGGAATCCGGCATAGCTTCTACTCTGCACTGTGAGTGACGACTCCATAATCCTGAGGTTCTTGATTACCGAAGATTCGCCCAGGTCGTCGAATAAACCGTTTACCAGAGTGCTGCCGTTTGAGGCAAGTTCAAGCCCATAGACGGTGTGTCCTGCCCCATCGAGAGTTCCATCGAAGTCGGAATTACTGTTCCATTCCATACCAATGAGATCGATGTCTGCCCCGAGAACGTAGTGACCCGAGGTGGCTGACTTTAATGCGGAAAAGTCGGTTCCGTTGCAAATGACGATTGGGGATTCCGCAGTTCCGCTGCCCCCTGAAACACAGCCTGTGGCATTGGCCGGAATTACTTGCAAACCAAGGAGGGAAATTGAAATTAGGGTAATGGTGCTAAGAAGTTTGCGCATGGCTCCTCTTTCGGTGTTAGAAGCAAGACTATGCCCGTAATCAAGGGAAGATTGTAGGCTGGAAACCATGAGTGAACTTCCTCGCATTTCTAAGAAAATTGCTGCCATTGCTGAATCTGCCACTTTGAAGGTGGATGCAAAGGCGAAGAGCCTTCAGGCTGCCGGTCGCCCGGTTATTTCATACGCGGCTGGTGAGCCAGACTTCGCAACTCCTTCGCACATCGTCGAGGCAGCTGTTTTGGCTGTTCAGGACCCTAAGAATCACCGCTACACCCCTGCGGTTGGTCTGCCAGAGATGCGTCAGGCGATTGCCGACAAGACTCTGAAGGATTCAGGAACCAATTACGACATCTCGCAGATCGTTGTGACCAACGGCGGTAAGCAGGCGGTTTACCAGGCGTTCCAGGCGATTGTCAACGAGGGCGACGAGGTTCTGCTTCCTGCTCCTTACTGGACCACCTACCCTGAGGCGATCGCTTTGGCCGGCGGTAAGACAGTTGAAGTTTTCGCAGGTGCCGACCAGAACTACAAGGTGACCGTGGCTCAGCTTGAGGCTGCACGCACCGACAAAACCAAGGTTTTGCTGTTCTGCTCACCTTCGAACCCGACCGGTTCGGTTTACACCCGCGATGAAGTAGAGGCGATTGGCAAGTGGGCTTACGCCAACGGCGTTTGGATCATCTCAGACGAGATTTACCAGAACCTCGTATACGAAGGCATCAAGGCTTACTCGGTTACCGAAGTTGTGCCAGAAATGATCGACACCACTATCTTGGTGAACGGTGTTGCCAAGAGCTACGCGATGACCGGTTGGAGACTGGGATGGATGTGTGGCCCGGCTGACGCCATCAAGGCAGCCGCCAACCTACAGAGCCACCTAACCTCGAACGTCTCGAACATTTCGCAGCGTGCTGCGATTGCTGCTCTAACCGGACCACAGGACGAGGTCTTGGCGATGCGTGAGGCATTCGACCGTCGTCGTAAGTTGGCTGTTGAAGAGTTGAACAAGATTCCTGGTTGGGTAGCACCTACTCCGCAGGGAGCTTTCTACGTTTACTCCGACGTCACCGCGCTACTCGGTAAGGGTTACGGAGACACCTCGCTAGAACTCTGCGACTACATCCTGGAAAAGGCTGAGGTTGCGCTGGTTCCTGGTGAGGCGTTTGGTCCTTCTGGATACGTTCGCATGAGCTACGCGCTAGGCGATGGCCCGCTACTTGAGGGTATTCAGCGTTTGCAGAAGCTTTTTAGCTAAATCGCTAGCAGCGACTTCACGGCGGTATTAATTACTTCGTTCCAGTCGTCGCCCTTAACCGATTGCATCGGGCTGGCCACGTCGTCGATGACGCGCCCTAGGGTGTAGGCCTGCATGAATACCGCGATGGTCCTTGGATCGAACTTGTCACTAACCCAGCCCTTGACCTGACCTTCGCGGACCACATCGGTCATCGCTTCGGTGAGGCGATCCTGTTCGGTCTCGAGAAGTTTGGCGAGCTTAGGCGAATTGACGCTGAGACCGATCACTCGTGCTCGCTCCAAGCGGAACTGAGCACGTTCTGGTCCTTGAGTGACTGTGGTGACGTAAATGATCTTCTCTAGGAAATCGTCCGCGTTCTTGGCCTCGTGCACAGCACCGGCAACCAACTCGATGGACCGGTCGACATTGTTTGAGAACCGAGTGATTAGAGCGGCTTCGGTGAGGTCTTCAAAGTTTTCGAAGTGGTGGTAGAGCGAACCCTTGGAGATGTTCGACTCGCGCAAGACATCATCAACCTGAATGTCGTGGAGGGCGCGGTCGTTCATGAGCTCAGCCATGGTCTCGATGAGCTTCTCTTTAGTTGGGTGAATGCGCTTCATTAGAATCCGATCAAATTTGGTTCTGGTACCAAGTTAATGCCAAAGCGGTTCGAAACCGTCATCTGTATAAATCGTGCCAACTGAACGATTTGTTCCCCCGTGGCTTCTCCGCGGTTGGTGATTGCCAGCGAATGCTTAGACGAAGTTCCGGCGGACGAGTGCGGGAGAGAGAATCCCTTGCCGATTCCGGCGTTCTCGATTAGCCAGGCTGCGCTGAGTTTGAGCATGTCTTCGTTAGCAACTTCCCAGCGAGGGCAGGCTTCGTTGATCTCGGCGGCGAAGGCTCTTGGCACTATCGGGTTCATGAAGAAGGAGCCGCACGACCAGGTGTCGTGGTCTGGGTCGTTGAGGACCATACCTTTGGTGTGACGAGCGCGAAGCACGCGCTTTCGAACCTCGAGCGGGCTTTCGTCGGTGTCATCCAGCGCTTCGATCAGACGCTGGGTCTTCTCGGTGAGCGCACTCTTGGTGAGCTTGAACTCGACCCAGAGGATGCAGCCGGTGCGACCGCGCTTGAAGATGGAGTCGCGGTAGCCGAAGCCGAGGTCCTTGTTTTCGATGATCTCGGTCTCATAGGTGTCGTAGTCGAGGAACTCAACGCGGGTGATTACATCCGCAACCTCTTGGCCGTAGGCACCGATGTTTTGAACCGGAGCGGCACCAACCGATCCAGGAATGCCGCTCAGTGCTTCGATGCCGGTGAGACCGGCGGCCACGGTGTGAGCCACGAAGTCGTCCCAGTTTTCACCTGCCTGCACGCGGATGACCGCGCCAAATGGGTTCTCGTCAATCTGGATGCCGGTGGTCTCCACCTTTATTACGTTGAGCATTGGCAGTTCGTCGGCGGCCACAATGTTGCTCCCGCCACCGAGGATTAGCCAGTCTTCGCCGGAACCCCAAACCTCGAGGCAGGCGGCGATTAGCTCTTCGCGAGTCTGCGGCTTCACCAGGCTGGCCGGGGTTCCCCCGACGCGCATGGTGGTGAGCTCGCTGAGTGGCTGCATGAACTAGAGGCGAACCTTCGCCTGAGCTTTGCCGAGCACCGAGGTCTCGTTGTAGATCACGCTGAGGTCAACACGAACGATTCCGTTTTCGGCATCGATCTCGCCGATCTTGCCGGTGACCACGACGACCGCACCGTGCTCTGCATCAACGAAAACAGGCTTCGTGAAACGCACGCCGTAGTCGATAACCTTGCCGGCATCGCCAACCCAATCGGCTGCAACCTGAACGGCAACGCCCATGGTGAGCATTCCGTGGGCGAGAACGCCGTCTAGGCCAACTGACTTCGCGAAGTCGTCGCGGTAGTGAATCGGGTTGAAGTCACCAGAGGCTCCGGCGTAACGAACTAGCGAGTCACGGGTTAGGAGGAACTCCTTGGAGCCGATGAGTTGGCCAACTTCAAGGGAAGCAATGTTGATGTGAGTCATTACTCGCCTCCTCTAACTACGAGGGTGGAGATTGCGGTGCAGACCAGCGAGCCTTCCGCATCGAAGATTTCGGTGTCGAAGGTGACCATGCTGTGACCGCCGAGCGACTTCACGCTTGCGACCTTGAGGGTGCTGGTAAGTTCATCACCGGCAACGATTGGGCGAACGTGAACGAATCGCTGGTCGCCGTGAACCACACGGCTGAAGTCGATGTCTGCCTCAGGGTCTGCCAGCACGGTAGCTAGCGAGCGCTCCTGAATGACCACCGCGAAAGTTGGTGGGGCTACGACGTCTGAATAACCGGCCGCCTGGGCAGCGAAGACGTCGAGGTTTACAGGGTTTACAGATTTGACCGCGTGGGCGAACTCGCGAACCTTCTCACGACCGACCAGGTAAGGAGCGGTAGCAGGGTATTTTTTGCCCTCAACATTTGGATTAACCACAAGTCAAGATTACTTGTTTGAGTGGAGTGAGAGATGTAGAGAAATGTTGGTAGCTAGGGCGGGACTCGAACCCGCGACCCCACGATTATGAGTCGTGTGCTCTAACCACCTGAGCTACCCAGCCGCAGAGCCCCGAGACAGGATTGAACTGTCGACCCCTTCCTTACCATGGAAGTGCTCTACCACTGAGCTATCGGGGCGGCTTGTGCTTATCGCTTTAGGCGTTCAGACACCAGAAGAGATTATCACTAAGTTTGTATGTATGGCAAACGAGATCATTTTTAGTTCCCCAGAAAACGCAGAGTGGTGGCGCTCCGCCGTCATCTACCAGATTTATCCACGCTCGTTTGCCGATGGAAATGGCGACGGAATCGGTGACCTAAAGGGCGTCGAGGCTCGCCTAGATTCGCTGGTTGAGCTGGGCATCGACGCAATCTGGTTCTCGCCATTCATGCTTTCCCCGCAGAAGGATGCCGGCTACGACATCACCGATTACTGCCAGATCGACCCGCTGTTTGGAACCATGGACGACTTTGATTCGCTGCTTGCGAAGGCGACCGCGAAGGGCATCCGCATCATCGTAGACATGGTGCCGAACCACTCTTCTGACCAGAACCCACTGTTCCAGGCGGCACTCCAAGCTGGGCCTGGTTCACCTGAGCGCGACATGTACATCTTCCGTGACGGCAAGGGCTGGTTCGGCCGGAAGGAACCGAACAACTGGCCTGCCGTTTTCGGCGGCAGCACCTGGACCCGCATTCGCGAAGCTAACGGCAAAAAAGGCCAGTGGTACCTTCACATCTTCGACGTCACCCAGCCAGACTTCAACTGGGACAACCCGAAGGTTATGGAGTACTTCGAGGGCATCTTCCGCTTCTGGCTAGACAAGGGTGTTGCCGGTTTCCGCATCGACGTAGCCCACGGCATGATCAAGCGCGAAGGCCTTCCAGATACCGAAGACTTCTCAACCGAGATGGGTGGCTCGAAGAGCGAAGAGAACCTCACGATCGAACAACTAGAGCGCAAAAACCCTTACTGGGGTCAGCCAGCGGTTCACGAGATCAACAAGAAGTTCCGCAAAATCATTGACAGCTACGACGACCGAATCATGGCCGGCGAAGCGTGGATTCCACCGCTAAAGCGAATGGCTGAATGGGTTCGTCCTGGTGAATATCACCAAGCGTTCAACTTCGACTACATGTTTGCCGCGTGGACCAAGGAAGGTCAGCGACGTTCGATCGAGGAGTCGCTCAAGGAGTTCGGCAAGGTTGGAGCGCCGAGCACCTGGGTGCTTTCAAACCACGACGTGATTCGTCACGCCACTCGTCTCGCTTACCCGGATGGCGCTCTGCCTCCGCAGGGTGACGGCATTGGCCCGGATTTCCCACAGCCGGATGAAGCACTTGGGCTTCGCCGTGCAAGGGCTGCGAGCGCATTCATGCTCGCCCTTCCCGGTGGCGCCTACATCTATCAGGGTGAAGAGTTAGGCCTTCCTGAGCACTCAACCTTGGATGGCAAATACCGCCAAGACCCAACGTGGTTCCGCACCAAGGGTAAGCGCGTTGGCCGCGACGGCTGCCGCGTGCCACTTCCTTGGGAGGCCGGCGTCAATGCGTCCAACGGTTTCAGTGCTAACGGTGAGAGTTGGTTACCGCAGCCTGAGGCGTTCCAGCGCTTGGCTCGCAACGCCCAGAGCGGTGTTGCAGGTTCAACTCTGGAGCTCTACAAGCGAGCACTGAAGGTTCGTAAGGAACTTGGTCTAGGTGCTGGTGACTTCCGCTGGGCACCTGAGTTGGAGAATGAAAACTCGATCGCTTTTGTGAACAAGGGTGTTGCGGTTATCGCGAATTTCGGTAGCGACCCAGTGGTACTGCCAAAGGGCGAGGTGCTGGTCACTTCTCAGCACGACCTCGGTGAAAACCCACTGCTCGAAATCGACCAGACCGCATGGATCGCTCTCGCTTAGATTGGTGGCGCTCCGCCGTCATCTACCAGATCTACCCTCGATCGTTTGCTGACTTCGATGGCGACGGCATCGGTGACCTACCTGGCATTACCTCGCGGCTCTACGCGCTGAAAGACCTCGGCGTCGATGCCGTGTGGCTCTCTCCATTCCAGCGTTCCCCGCAAAAGGATGCCGGCTACGACGTCTCCGATTACTGCGATGTTGACCCACTGTTTGGAACCCTCGACGACTTCGATGACCTACTAGCGAAAGCTCACGAACTTGGGCTTCGAGTACTGATCGACCTAGTGCCAAACCACACCTCAGACCAGCACGAGTGGTTCCAGAACGCACTGGCTGCAGGACCCGGATCTCCCGAGCGAGAGTTCTACCACTTCCGCGATGGCGAAACTCCGCCGAACAACTGGAAGTCAATGTTTGGTGGACCGGCCTGGACACGAACCGCCGACGGCCAATGGTACCTTCACCTCTTTGATTCGTCGCAGCCAGATTTGAACTGGGCTAACCCGAAGGTTGAAGAGGCGTTCGAAGAGATCCTTCGTTTCTGGCTGGATCGCGGCGTCGATGGTTTCCGCGTTGACCAACCTCACGCGATGGCCAAGGCCGAAGGACTACCCGACCATCCATACGTTGACCGCGCTGGAGCCGGCTTCATCGAGGGCGAAGAAGTACCTCCGATGTGGTTCCAGGAAGAAGTTCACCCGATCTTCCGCAAGTGGCGAAAGATTCTGGACAGCTACCCTGGCGAGCGCGCGATGTGCGGCGAGGCTTATGTGCTTCCGCTCAGTTTCATGGCCAAATGGGTACGCCCAGACGAGTTTCACCAGACCTTCAACTTCCGCTACCTAGACGCCGGCTGGGAGTTGAATTCGGTCAAGGCCGCCATCAACGAATCGTTCGAAGCGTTCGGAGGAGTTGGCGCTCCGAGCACCTGGGTGCTTTCAAACCACGACGTCATGCGCCATGCCTCTCGCTTCGGCGGAGACTACGGACGAGCCACTGCATCCGACGGAGTTGGGCCGAATGACCCACAGCCGAACGCCGAGTTAGGCCTCAAGAAGGCGCTGGCCGCCACCCTCTTCACCCTCGGTCTACCGGGCTCGATGTACCTCTATCAGGGAGAAGAACTGGGCCTTCCAGAGCACACCAATCTCGCACCCAAATACCGCCAAGACCCAACCTTCGCCAGAACCAACGGACAGCGCGTGGGTCGCGACGGCTGCCGCGTGCCACTGCCATGGGAGTACGGACGCAATGCGTCAAATGGATTTAGCCCAAACGGAAAGTCTTGGCTGCCTCAACCGCTGTCTTACGCCGACTTATCCCGTGATGAGCAAGAAGGTGTAGCGGGATCGACTCTCGAGACTTACAAGCATTACCTTGCCCTTCGCAAGGAACTTGATCTCGGCAACGGCACGTTCGAATGGATTCAGGAGCTTTGCAGCGACTCCGTACTCGCCTATAAAAATGGCGAACTCGTAGTCACTCACAATTTCGAGACTCACGAAACTACATGGAAATAGCGAAAGCCCCGACCTCGAGTGAGATCGGGGCTTTTCCTTTACGGGGTTAGCCGCTCTGGTGGCTTAGGAATTGGCCCGCTGGTACGGGCCTTTTCTTTTTAACCGCCCTCACCCGCGCAGCCCGTAAGGACTAGACCAGTTTGGTTGGTAGTGCCTTGACTGCCTGAAAGTCATTCACAACGCTGGCGGCTAGCTGTGATCCTGGGGAATGCGGTCGCGGTCGGTGGTGACCTCCGTGAAGCCGTGAGGCGTAGGGCGTCCTTGGTCATCTAAGCCAACGAAAACGATTCGGTCCACGGTCAGGATGCTTTTGCGG
>JBEGRZ010000041.1:0-8582 GCA_041180115.1 Actinomycetota bacterium | reverse complement strand
TTCAGCCGTCGTTGCCTGGTTGGAAGGTTGAAACCATCGGCGACGACATCGCTTGGATCGGCCCTGATGAAGAGGGTCGCCTTCGTGCCATCAACCCGGAGAACGGTTTCTTCGGTGTTGCCCCTGGCACCAGCGTGAAGTCGAACCCAGTTGCCATGGAACTAATCGCCAAGGACACCATCTTCACCAACGTTGCACTCACCGATGACGGAGACATTTGGTGGGAAGGCATGACCAAGGTTCCGCCGAAGCACCTAATTGACTGGCGAGGAAAGTTCTGGACCCCGGCAGCGGGAACTCCGGCTGCTCACCCGAACGGTCGCTTCACAGCTCCTGCCGCTAACTGCCCAACCATCAGCCCTGACTGGGAAGACCCGAAGGGTGTTGCACTAGACGCAATCGTCTTCGGCGGTCGTCGCTCGAGCGGTGCCCCGCTGGTCATGCAGTCCAAGAGCTGGGAGCACGGCGTATTCCTTGGAGCCACCATGGTTTCCGAGCAGACCGCCGCCGCCGAAGGTACCGTTGGCAAGCTACGTCACGACCCGTTCGCAATGCTTCCGTTTGCCGGCTACCACATGGCCGACTACTGGCAGCACTGGTTGGATATGGCCGAGAAGGTTCCACACCTTCCAAAGGTGTTCCGCGTGAACTGGTTCCTGAAGAACGAAGACGGTCAGTTCATCTGGCCTGGGTTCAGCGAGAACGCGCGCGTACTTCGCTGGATCATGGAACGCATTCAGGGCAAGGTTACAGCCGAGGAGACTCCTTACGGCATGCTTCCAAAGCTCTCCGACCTGGGCGTTGAGGAGCTAGGACTTGCCAAGTCTGACGCAGCACAGCTGCTCGCTATGCCTAAGGATCAGCTACTGGCAGAGCTAGACGATGACGAAATCTACTTCCGTCAGTTTGGTTCCCACCTACCAGAGGCGATTCGTGCCGAGCTCGATTATGAGCTAGAAGCAGCCTCTAACTAAAGTCATTTGCAACTCGGTCACCGAGTTCGCGAATCACTTCGAACATCGCATCAACGTCCGCAACAGTTGTGCGGAAGTTGGTGTAGCAGGGACGCAACCAAACCTGGTCATCGATCACGGCCGGCGAAATGTAGATGCGCAGGTCTTCCATGATCAGTTCATAGATGCGACGGTTGAAAGCACTGACGTCTTTGACCCCAGCCGGAGCATACTGAATCGGCACAATCGAAAGCTGTGGACGGTTCGGTAGCACGCGGAAGTCATCGGCTGCGTCACCGCGGTCGTAGGTCAGTTCGGCCAGCTCGATGTTTTGGGTGATGGCCTGCTCAAATTCGTCCGCGCCGTGAGTTGCAAAACCCATCCACATCTTGAGCGCACGAACCGGGCGTGAGTACTCGAGCGTGATATCTACCGCGTTTGGCTCATCGGAGTCGTGCGGCATGTAGGCCTCGTTGTGGCTGAAGGTTCGAACTAGCGGCTCGTAGTTCTTCATCAGCACGATGCTGCAAGCCTTTGGAACGAACAGCCACTTGTGGGCATCGATGGTCACCGAGTCGGCTCGCGAGAGCCCGGCAAATTTGGCACGAGCCTTGGCGGTGCCAGCCGCTGGTGCGCCGTAGGCGCCGTCGACGTGCATCCAAATTTGGTACTTTTCGCAGATGTCGGCAATCGCATCCAGCGGGTCGATTGCTCCAGTCAAAGTGGTTCCCGACGAAGCGATGACCGCCAGCGGAACCACACCGTTTGCTAGGTCGTCCTTGATGGCAGCCTCGAATGCGGCTGGGTCCATCCGTCGATCAGAGTCGATCGCGATCGAGCGCACCGCCGAGCTTCCAAAACCGAGCAGCTCCACACCGCGAATGTTCGAGTAGTGAGCCTCGGCTGAACAGTAGATGGCAACCGGAACGGTCACACCGTTCTTGCGAGAATCTGGAAACTTACGGGTACGAGCGGCAGCCAGCGCGGTGATGTTACTGATCGTGCCACCAGAGGTGAACAGGCCCTTCGCGTTGTCGTCGTAGCCAATGAACTGGCCAACCCAGCGAGCGGTCTGTCGTTCCAAAATCGTGGCAGCCTTGGAATCCACGGCTAGGTTGATGTCGTAGCTTGAAGCCAGGAAGTCTGCAACCGCACCCATCTCGAGCCCAGACGAACCGATGTAAGCGAAGAAACGAGGACGACTCTGAGCGAGCGACTGGTCGAGAATGTCCACGGCCTGAGAAAGCGCTTCGGTTTCACCGCGACCGGCACGAGGAAGGTCTTCACCCAGCACGGCAAGCGTGTTTTTGCTGATCTCCGGCTCACCGTCACGGGCCTGATCGAAGCTCGACCAAACCTGCGAGACCCTGGTAGCCAGGTCTTTGAGAAGGCTGCTTCGGTCTCCGCGGAACTGGAACATTTTAGAGGTTTGGAACCAACACGTAACGGGTCTCTAGGTACTCTTCGATACCTTCGGAACCACCCTCGCGGCCAAGACCCGAAGCCTTGACGCCCCCGAAAGGTGCCGCAGCGTTCGAAACCAGACCGGTGTTCAAACCAGACATACCGGTCTCCAGTGAGTCAACCAAACGCATGCCACGAGCAAGGTCTTTGGTGAAGGCGTAGGAAACCAAACCGTATTCGGTGTCGTTCGCTAGGCGAACCGCTTCTTCCTCATTCTTGAAGCGAACGATTGGAGCGATAGGGCCGAAGATTTCTTCCTTCAGGATCGATGCGTCCGCTGGAACGTTCGCAAGCACGGTTGGCTTGAAGAAGTAACCGGCGTCGCCAGAGGTCGAACCACCGGTAACCACGTCGCCACCCTCCTTGACGGTTAGGTCAACCAGGCGCTGCATGTTTTCCTGCGCGGCCGAGTTGATGACCGGGCCACAGGTAGTGGCATCCTCAACACCGCGACCTAGGTTTAGCTCGCCCATCTTGGCGGCAAACTTCGAGGCAAATTCATCGGCAACAGCCTCGTGCACGATGAAGCGGTTGGCCGCAGTGCAGGCCTGACCGATGTTGCGCATCTTGGCTTGCATCGCGCCGGTTACAGCGGCATCGATGTCGGCGTCCTCGAACACCAGGAACGGAGCGTTGCCGCCGAGTTCCATCGAAGTGCGAAGCACGTTCACTGCAGCTTGCTGCAAAAGTTTTACGCCAACGCCGGTCGATCCGGTGAAGGTAAGTTTGCGTAGTCGTGGGTCAGCGATGATCGGGCCCGAGGTGGCCGATGAAGTGCTGGTGGTGATTACGTTCACAACGCCGGCAGGAAGCCCTGCCTCTTCCAGAGCCTTCACGAAGTAAAGGGTGGTTAGCGGGGTGAGCTCTGCAGGCTTGACGATCATGGTGCAACCGGCGGCAATGGCTGGAGCAATCTTGCGGGTAGCCATGGCTAGTGGGAAGTTCCAAGGGGTGATTGCAAATGCTGGGCCAACCGGGCGCTTGGTAATCATCATCTTGCCGGTACCCTCAGGGTTCGAACCGAAACGACCACCGATGCGAGCAGCCTCCTCGCTGAACCAGCGCACGAACTCGTTGCCGTAGGTAACTTCGCCACGGGCCTCAGCTAGAGGCTTACCCATCTCTAGCGAGATGATGGTTGCGAATTCTTCCGAGCGTTCGCGCACAATCTCAAAGGTGCGGCGAAGAATCTCGGCACGTTCGCGAGGTGAAGTCTTAGCCCACTGTTCCTGAACATCGGCCGCTGCCTTCATGGCAGCCATGCCATCTTCGGCATTCGCGTTAGCGATGGTTAGGAGAGTCTTACCAGTGGCAGGATCCTCAACATTGATCTGCTGTTCACCGTGACCCTGAACCCACTTACCGTCGATGTAAAGACCGGTAGGTACTTTGGCCAAAAGGTCGGCTTCGTTCAGCGCCATTGCTCATCCATTCACTAGTTTTATTCGGATACGAACAATCTTAGCCCTGCCCGAAACCCATTTACTTACTTGATTCTAAAGACTGGACTGGGCTTTCGCCCAGCCCAGTATCGGCTAGCCGATCATCCAAAGAACGACCCTCACAATGGCTTGAACAAGCAAGCCAGCGATGATCGCCCTAAGAAGTTCTAGGAACCAGATTTTCATCTAGCGCCTCCCCTCTCCGCGACGCCGAGAAGGATGCGCAGAAGCCAGTAATCTTCCTTGCCGAAACAAGAATGAATTGCTAACCTGTTCCTGTGATGGATAGGAAGCGGGTTGGCTTCTGCCCCTTCAAGGAAACAAAGGATTGGCCCGTGGTAGCGGGCCTTTTTCTTTGCCAATGCCAGCCCTGCGGCCGAATGACACAAGAAAAGTGTTTCAGTGAATAGGGCTCTAAAACGGGGCTGTGGAAAACTCAGGCGGCGATCAAAAGGGCTTCGATGCCGAAGGCAGCCTTGAGTGGAAATTCTAGGTATTCCGCATACTTTTCAAGCTCCGGCGCCTGCCACGCGTAGTCTCTAGCCAGCATGGCCAGCAGCGACCAAAAGAAGATCGTGATTAGGTCTTCCGCGTAGTGCGTGATCGAATCTCCTGGGAACGCCTGACCGAGCATCTTGCGCAAGATTGGCGGTACATCAGCTAGACCGTAGCGATGAAGGCTCTGCCAAACGGCGAACTCGTATTGTCTCGCCACTTCAACATCCCAAATCGTGGACGAATCGGTGTGCAGTAGCTTGTGAACCACTCGGGCGTGAGAAACCCGGGCGTTCTCGAGTAGCTCAAACAGGTCTGTGAAGCGATCCAATTCATAACCACAGCGACGAAGGTCGTAGACGTCTGGATAATAAAGCATCCGATAAAACGGCACATGTCCGCGGTTGTTGACGGGCAAACCCCACGACTCGATGACCTCGTCGGTCTCGTTTTCGATGTAGTCGTTGGCGTCCACCACTTAATTGTCTTAGATGTTGCCTAGGCTGAGAGTAACTTTTCGAAATGGGGAAACGTGAATCAAAAAGTGGGTTGCTGGGGCGTCTTTAGCCTCCTGATTGTTGGCGGTTTTATCGTCTCGCTTATGTCTACGCCTGCCGGCTGGGTCTTGCTAATCGTTGTCGGTCTCATAATCTGGTTTGCTGTTTATCAGATTCGCGCTAAGAAGCAGGAGAAATTCCTCGAAGGCCTCAAGTACCAGGCAACCCAGCTGAGCCTCGTCGCCGAAGGCAAACTCCAAGACACTAGCTTGGCTATTTCCCTGAATAAAGATGAGAAGGTATTGGCTACCCTTCCATACACGCTTCTCACCGAATACCAGAGCACTGGCTCCACCTACTCTGGCACCAACGCCGGCGTGAGTTTTCCCTTGTTCGGTAGCATCCGCGGGAACGTTGGCGGACAGGGTGGGCAGTTCACAAAGAACCCGGAGCAACTAATGGCTGTCGACACTGGCAAGGCAATTTTCACCAACCAGCGAATCATCTTCTCCGGAGCAAAGTTTGTGCGCGATTGGGACCTAGACAAGGTGGTTTCCCTAGAACCAGGTCCAAACGGTTTCAACGTGAAGATCGCAGTCAGTAACCAGGCACGAACCTCGGGTCTACAATCACCAGACATCAACATGTTCGGGCCAGGCTATTTAGCGGCATACGCATTCAACTATTACAGCAACGGTGCGGCAGCGGCGAAAAAGTGGGCCGATGAACTGGTCGAAAACATACGGAAAACCGTAGAAATCGAACAGGCTAAGAAGGCTGAGTAACCTAGGCTTTCACTACTGAGCACAAAGGGGTCATATGAAAAAGCACGTCGCATTCCTCGCTGGAATCTTCACCGCACTATCGCTCATGGTTGGAGTGACTCCTGCGCAAGCAGCACTGCCTGCTTTGAATGTTGACGTGACTCTGCTCGGTGTGCCTGCGGTAGGCGAAACCATCGCCGTTTATTACTTGCGGGACGATGCTGATGTCACCGTGAAGTGGTACTCGGGCACCAAGGTCATCAGCACCCTAGACGGACTTGACCCTATTCCCGCCAACCTTGCTGGTAAGACCATTAAGGCTGTTGTGACCGCCAAACAGGATGGTTACAAGACCTACACCTTCACCTCGGCCCCAATCAAGATCGGTGAGGTGAACGTTACCTACAAGGGCTGGATCGGCGGAGAAGCCCTGGTTGGGCAGGAAGTCTCATACTTCCAGAACACAACCCTGCCATTCTCTTCAGCAGACGGAGGCACTGCATCTTCGGCTCTCCAGTGGAAGGCTGACGGAGTCAACATTGCTGGTGCCACCAATGACGTACTTACAATCACTTCGGCGATGGTTGGTAAGAAGATCAGCTGCACCGAAATCGTTTCCTATGATGGCCTGGCTTCTAAGGTCACCACAACAACCATGGCTAAGTCGGTTTTGAATACGCTGGAAATTACCAACGAGCCAACCCTGACCGCGAGCCCAATTGTTGGAACGAACGTAACTTTGGTCACAGCACCGGTTTGGGATGTAACCCCCGACCGAGTGACCTACCAGTGGTACCGCGACGGCAAGCCAATTTCCAAAGCCACTCTCGCTACCTACAAGTTGACCACTGCCGACTGGCACAAGACCATTCACCTAAAGATCACCGGCTCAAAGGCTGGCTACCTGACGTACTCAAAGGTACTACTAGCGGAAATTTACGTTCTCAAAGAGGTCACCAAGACCATGCCAGTGGTTTCTGGCTATGAACTTTGGCAAGAATGCGAGTACTCAAACGTAGTAGATGGTTGCAACCGTTCCCTTTGGAATCCAAACTATGTGCACGTCTCCAACACGGTCAATGTCTACCTATCTGCAGCTTTCCTAACCCCAGAAACCGATGGAAGCCTGGTCAAGTGGCGCCTGGAAGTTAGTGCTCGCAGCCCTCGCGTTACTGTTGTTTCGGCCACTGCTGACGGGGCTGCAAACATAGTTGCAGGTTCAGCCATGACCTTTATGGGTAGCGTTACCGGTTCCACCGACTGGTTCACAACAGCGGCAGATGCCGGTGGCTACGTTCACGCTGGGATGGTTTTTGACAGCGAAGGCGAATCGATCGTTCGCTGGGCGAAGCTCACCGCAGTTGTTAGAGAGTAACTACTAGATAGCGAGCATGTCGTGACGCACGATAATTGCGTCGCGAGCTGGGCCAACACCGATTGCTGAAATACGGCAGCCACTGAGCTTCTCGATAGCCAGGATGTAGTCCTGTGCGTTCTTAGGGAGCTCTTCGAAGCTGCGGCACTTGCTGATGTCCTCGGTCCAGCCAGGGAAGTTTTCGTAGATTGGCTTCGCGTGGTGGAAGTCGCTCTGGCTAACCGGAACCTCTTCGTGGCGAACGCCGTCGACGTCGTAGGCAACACAAACTGGGATCTCTTTCAGTCCAGTTAATACGTCTAGCTTGGTGAGAACGAAGTCGGTTAGACCGTTGATGCGAGCCGAGTAGCGGGCGATTGGAGCGTCATACCAACCACAGCGACGCGGGCGTCCGGTGGTGGTACCAAACTCGTGGCCGGTCTTGCGAAGGAACTCACCCGACTCGTCGAACAGCTCGGTAGGGAACGGACCAGAGCCAACGCGAGTGGTGTAGGCCTTGACGATACCGATGATGCTCTTGAGTTGCGAAGGGCCGATGCCCGAACCGGTCGAAGCACCACCAGCGGTAGCGTTCGACGAGGTAACGAATGGGTAGGTTCCGTGATCTACATCGAGCATGGTCGCCTGACCACCCTCGAATAGAACAACTTCGCCGCGCTCTAGTGCGTTGTGTAGTTCAAGAGCGGTGTCGCATACGAACGGACGAATGCGCTCAGCGTAACCAAGAAGCTCGGTAACGACCGAGTCAACCTTGATCGCTGCGCGGTTGTAAACCTTGGTCAGCAGGTTGTTCTTCTGAACCAAAGCGGCCTCAACCTTCTGGCGAAGGATGCTCTCATCGAATAGGTCCTGGATGCGAATACCAACACGGTTGATCTTGTCTGCATATGTTGGGCCAATGCCACGGCCGGTCGTGCCGATGGCACGCTTACCTAGGAAGCGCTCGGTCACCTTGTCAACGGTCACGTTGTAGGAAGTGATGACGTGGGCGTTAGCCGAAATCTTTAGACGCGAGGTGTCGATGCCTCGAGCGTTTAGAGCATCTAGCTCTTCGAACAGAACCGCTGGGTCAATGACCACACCGTTGGAAATAACAGGGACGACGCCTGGGGTCAGAATGCCCGAAGGAAGCAGGTGAAGTGCATACTTCTCGTTGCCAATAACCACGGTGTGACCGGCGTTGTTACCGCCGTTGAACTTCACAACATACTGGATGTGCTCGGCGAGTAGGTCTGTCGCCTTACCCTTACCCTCATCGCCCCACTGGGCGCCAACGATAACTACTGCAGGCATAGTAGCCCCTCCTCAATTACTGGGAGCTGTGCCCGAATGGGCACTCAATAATTTTACTCCAAATCAAAGTCGCTCCCCGCCCGTAGTCTTTGCTTATGGGGAAATCCAAATACGTAGTCATCGCACTAACTCTGATTATGGTGTTGACCGGTTGCGCGCCGACCTATAGCAGCATGCCTATCGACCCAGGCATCACCATAAACCCACCGCCAACTAAGCCAACACCTACCGAAACTGAAGAGCCTGCATACTGGCCGGGTGCCCTAGACATCGACTTCGTCTCGGGTAAGCGTTGCTCT
>JBEGRZ010000040.1:0-9553 GCA_041180115.1 Actinomycetota bacterium | reverse complement strand
GGTTTGCCCCGGTTTCGTCACTCCTTGCGAGTTAGTGAAACCCGCCTGCGACCAGCGAAGGGTGGCGAATGTCTCGGTATCACGAGTCAAGGCTCTGGCGGCATGCGACAGGGTAAGCAGGTCATCGCCGCTTACCTGAATCAGGATGTCGCCGTCGCAGTAGGCGGGGTTCAACTCATCGACGGCGAAAGCCGGCAGTGGTTCAAACCCCGCAGGGGTTTCAATTTTTAATCTCTGCAGAAGCGCCGGACCGAAGCCGATGGTGATGGTGAGTCGTGCAGGCTTGCCTGCGAACTGGGCCGCTGGATCGGCTAGTACCGGTTCACCAGACGTCAGCTTCTCGATGTCGTCGGTGATTAGTTCCGCCCAACGCAGCAGATCCGCCTTCGAAGTTTTGGGTAGAACATCAAATGCCATGAAGCGTGAGAATGATTGCAGTTCGAGCTCGATGCCAGACTGGTGTTTGCCAAATGGGCTAACGCTCTGAGCACCTACTGCGGTTTCGGCAGCAAGTGCCGATGCATCTGCCTGAAGCTTGGAACCGGTAACGGCACCTACCGCGGCCGTTGCGACCGCGGTAGATGCCGTTAGGAGGGTTCTGCGTGAAATCACTCGTTGTATTCTTCGTCTCCACCTTCGCTGACCTTTGCGGTTAGCTCTAGGGTTTGGGAATCTGCGCCGTCAAACTTGAAGGTGAAGCCCAACTTGTCGCCTGCCACGATTGGCTTCTTGATGTTCATGATCATGATGTGGAGGCCACCTGGCTCTAGGGTCACCGTCTCACCAGGGGCGATCTCAATGCCGCCCTTCTTCTCCTGCATCATGCCGTTCACTACCTCGTGAGTTTGAACCATCATTGCCATGTCAGTTTCGCCGCCGGTGATGATCACGGTCTTATCCGAGTTGTTGGTGAACTTGCCGAAGATTCCGGTCATGCCGCCGGCTTCTGCCGAGTACTCGCTAGCGCGAACCCAGGCGTCGGTGATTGTGATTGTTGAGGTGGTTTCCTGTGGACTGCTGGCAGTGCAACCACTGAAAGTGAGTACCGCAAAAAGTGCTATTACGGCTGCAATTAGTTTTTTCATCATTTTCCTTTGATTGTTTTACAACTCGTAGAAATACTACTCTACGAATTGTAGAACAAACTACTGCTGCTCCAGCGGCTCGTTACCTACGTCGGTTCGATAGAAATTCTGGAAGCTGCGCGAAGCAGTTGGTCCGCGCTGTCCCTGGTAGCGGTTGTTGTACTTCTCGCTGCCGTAAGGGGTTTCGCTCGGGCTCGAAAGCTGGAAGAAGCAGAGCTGGCCAACCTTCATGCCAGGCCATAGCTTGATTGGAAGGTTAGAGACGTTCGCCAATTCCAGAGTCACGTGACCTTTGAAGCCAGGGTCAACAAAGCCAGCGGTCGAGTGGGTCAGAAGACCAAGGCGTCCGAGCGAGCTCTTGCCCTCTAGACGGGCGGCGATGTTGTCTGGGAGGGTTACAAATTCGTAGGTGGAACCCAGAACGAATTCACCTGGGTGAAGAATAAATGCTTCGTCTGCCGCTACTTCAACTAGATGGGTCAGATCACTCTGGTCCTCGGCTGGGTCGATGTAGGCGTATTTGTGGTTATCGAAAAGACGGAAGAAACGGTCTAGGCGAACGTCGAAGCTAGAAGGCTGAAGCAGCCCCATCTCCAATGGCTCCAGGCCAATCTGGCCGGCTTCAATACTTGCGCGGATATCGCGGTCTGACATAAGCATGTGTCTAGGTTACCTAAACCCACCCCGGCTAATGGGTCGACACTTTGTAGAATTACTTCATGAGCAAAAGAGAACGAGCACAGGGCGAACTGGAATCGCTGGTCATGGACGCACTTTGGAGCACCAAAGAACCGATAACCTCTCAGCAGATTCTCGATCGCGTAAACGAGAGCGGTAATGACCTGGCGCTCACCACTATTCTGACCGTGCTCTCGAGGCTGAATGACAAGGAAATGGTCGTGCGTGAAAGCGCTGGCGGACGCAACCTGCTGTTCTCAGCCGCGCAGAGCCGCGAAGCTCACAACGCCGCTCTCATGCTCAAACTATTAGGCGAAGCCGGAAACCCTGCGCTTGCCTTTGCGCAGTTCACCAAATCGCTCAGCCCAAAGCAACTCCAAGCACTTCGTAAGAGCCTAGAAAAGTAACTTGCGCGCGCCAATAGTTCTGGTGCCACTAGCAATCGAAATGCTGGTGCTCATCACCGCGCTCGCTCCCCAGATTTATCGAGGACGATTCCGCAGGAACCCAGGCTTCGGACTCTTCGCCTGGTTCGGAACATTCACATTTGGTTTAGTTATTGCGATCGGTGCGATTGCCGTGACTGTTTGGTCGCTGATCGAATTGCTTGAGGAGTCTGTTCGCGGCAAGGTTGTGCTTGCAGAAGTTTTGAGCCAAATCGGACTGTGGTTGGCGCTCGGGCTCGGCGGAATGGCCTTGGCGTTGGTAAATCAACGCACCGAGAACTACTTCGCAATTGCAAAGAAGGAAAAGCCAGATCTTGGAATGGCGGGGTCCCCTACGGGCAAATTCGAAGGGGTGCCGTTGTTTCGAATTGAGGTGCCCGTGGTCCTCGCATTCGCCGCTCCAATTAAGCCACGAAGTGGCATTTACATAAGCGCTTTAGCGCTTCAAATTTTTTCCGACGAAGAACTTGAAGCAACTCTTTGGCACGAATGGGCTCACATCAAAAAGAACCACTTCGCACTCAAAGCCACAGGCAGATTCATAGCTGCCGTCACTCCGAAACTCCGAGCTTCAAAACTACTTCAGAGCGAAACCGACGAGCTGATGGAATTGGTTGCGGATCGAATTGCAATTTCCAAAGTAGGCAAAGTTGCATTAGAAAGTGCACGCATTAAAGCCTCAGAATAGACCTTCGTAGCGAGGGCTCTCTGCTTCTTCCATAAAGCGCTTCACGTTGGCATCCACCATCACATCGCGCAGGGTAATCGGAGCTGTTAGGTATAGACCCTCAAGGGTTCGCACACGGCTCAGCGCCACATAGGTCTGGCCGGCTGCGAATGCGCCACCACCGAGCTCAACCACCACTTCGTCGTAGGTCATACCCTGCGACTTGTGTACGGTAATTGCCCACGCTAGGCGAAGCGGAATCTGGCGGAACTCAGCCATGGTCTCCGGAACCAGAACCTCTTTGAAGCGGTTGGTCGCTTCGTCGAAGTTCTCTTCGATTGAGTAACGAATCTTTTCCCACGACGATGGATGAACGTCTAACTCTTCGCCATCAACCTCAACCTTGACGTGGTTGTGGCTGACAATCTCGGTGACGTGACCGATGGTTCCATTTACCCAGCGACGAGTCATACCGGCGTCGGTCTTAGTGGTGCTCTGGTCATCGTTCTTGATGAACATGACCTGTGCGCCAACCTTGAGTTGCAGAGCAACATCGGCAGGCGGGTTTGCGCCAAAGTTCTTGAGTTCCCCAATTGGAATCGAAGCCTCGAAGGTCTTGGTGATCCCTGGAATATTCGCTAGTCGGCTGGCATTGTGGTTGTTCACGCGGTTGTTCACTCCCGAGAGACGGATAACGTCTGGATTCTCCGGGTAGCGATTACCGGCTGCGTTTAGGCGGTCCAGCATCGACTGGGTGACACTGCCATCACGGATGGCGTTCAGGATTCCAATGAACTCTTCGTCATGCTGACGGAAGTTCTCGTGAAGCTCGTAGCGAAGCAACTTTGCTTCGCGCCAAACTTTGGCGTCAAAGAACCACGGCGAGCGATAGGTCTCCACGTAGTAGTCGTACCCTTCGATGTCCTTTTTGATCGGCACCGGAGATAGCTGATAAGGGTCGCCGAACAGAACGATCTGCACGCCGCCGAACGGGCCTTTGGTACGTCCTCGAGCGATCTGGAACATGGTGTCGATTGCGTCCATTAGGTCGGCATCGACCATCGAAACCTCGTCGATGACCAGGGTGTCGATCGAGCGCAGGATGTCGCGGGTGCGTCCGTGGAGGTGTTTGGCCAGCGGGGTCACACCGTAGACCACATTGAACGGAACATTGAAGAACGAGTGGATGGTCTGGCCACCAACGTTGTACGCGGCCACACCGGTCGGGGCTACGACGGCAACGTTCTTCTGGGTGTTGTCTACGAAATAGCTGAGCAGGGTGGACTTACCAGTACCAGCGCGACCGGTGACGAAAACGTGGTCAGACTCTTTCTCCAAAAATTCGAATAGAGCCAGCTGCTCTTTCGAAAGCGAAATGTCTACACTCACTTATTTTCCCTGTCGCGTTCAGCCAAGCGTTGGAGCATGGCGTTGTAATCCTGCAAATCCTTATTACCAGTGCGGTCCGACGCTCGGTCTAGACGTCTAGCCTCGCGAACGTCCGATCGGAACCACTGGATGGAGACAATAATCGTAAGCACAGCGGCTGGCATTTCTCCGATGCCCCACGCAATCGCACCGCCGGTGTGTTGGTCTTCGAGCGGCGACTCACCCCAAGTACGTCCCATGGCTCCGTACCATTCAGGCAGAAGGAGTGCTTCCCCACTCATCAGCGACAACCCGAAGAAGGCGTGGAAAGCTAGGGTGCCAATCAAAAGCAGTAGGCGAAGGACAAATGAAATCTTGGCTGGACCTGGATCGATACCAACCAGAGCTTGCACGAATAGGTAGCCGGTGATGAGGAAGTGTACGATCATCCACTCGTGCCCCAGGTGGTCTTTGGTTGACCATGCGAACAATGGGGTGAAGTAGAAAATGACCAGCGATGCCGCGAAGTTGATCCCGGCAAAGATTGGGTTCGTGACCAGCTTGGCCCACGGAGTGTGAACCGCCCAGAGTACCCATTCGCGTAAACCTCTAGATTCGTCATGACGAACATCGCTGGCTCGCAGCAGCAACGTTACCGGGGCGCCAGGAACTAGTAACACCGGAACGCCCATGGTCAGGATCATGTGAGCGAGCATGTGCGAGCTGAACAGGTACTGCTCGTAAACGTTTAGCGGACCACAGGTAATCCATGCAAGTAAGAGCATGCCGAGAACCCAGGAGATGGTTCTACTAATCGGCCACTTGTCTCCGCGCTTTCTCAGCTTTCGAACTCCCCAGACGTAGAGCACGGTTGCACCAACCGCGATGGTCAGCCAAACCAAGTCGATCTTGTAAGCGGTGAACCAGCGCTCAACAGTAAGTTCAGGCGGTAGCACGGAACCGGTCAGAATCACGGCCGGGCTGTTCGCATCTTGCACCGGCAATTGGCTGCTAGGGGTCTCCGATCGACTCAGACCAGCCCCAATTCCAAACGCAAGCCCCATTAGAGCAAGCTCGGCAAAAGCCAACTTGATGAACGCGGACGAATTGAAAGCGGTTGACTTCAACAAACCCAGACGATAACGAGCACCGAACAAACCTAGGACGACCAGAATCACGATTTTGGCGATTGCCAAAATTCCCCACTCGCTGAAAAGGTACTTCGGGTCGGCAATCCGCAGGGCAGCCGCGGCAACACCACTGGCAGCTGTAACTAGGAACGCGAGCAGCGCGAGCGTTGAATACCTCTTGGCGTAAGCCAAGAAATTTTCTGAATTTCTAACAAACGCTAGCTCGATTAATCCACCAACCCAGATGGTCACGGCGACCAAGTGCATTCCCATTGAGTTCACTGCGGCATCGTGGCCAGCGGTTCCAGCGGCGTGCCCAATCAGGGCCAACGGCACGAGACCCGCTACCGAAAGAGCAGCCAGGAAGAACGTGGAACGAAGTGATGCGACCATCAGCGCCATAAGGCTGATCGCCAAACCGAATGCGATGTTCACCGATAGTGCCTGACCCAGCTCAATTTCGGTGGCGAACTGCAGCAACGACTGGCCGAACTCATCCGAACCGGAAAGCGGCACACCGGTCACCCAGAGGAAGGTGAGAAGCAAGTGAGCCCCTCCGAGAACCACCCAGGCGCCACTTGCGATCGACGCACGTCGAAGCATTTTTTGTAATTCGTTTGAACCCTGTGGGTAGGCCCAAGCACCTAGGGCGAGGGCTCCGACCGTCATGGCAATCGCGAGATTCTTTGCGCTTTGCATGATCGGCTGAGCCCAGCGAACCAAATCGCCAGGGTCACCCAGTGCTAGCGGCGCATTGCCCTTGGTGAAACTTAGCGAAAGCCAGACCGCGATTGCAGCCGAAACTAAAACAGCAAGAACGCCGCCAAGGCGTTTGATCACTCGTCGCCCTTAGGCAAGAAGCGCCCAGTTACGGTCATGTACTTTTTGTATTCCTTGAACTTCTTGAGAAGCAGCGCCTCTTCGTAGTTGGACTTATAAAAGAGGACGACGTGAAGCGCGATTGCGAAGAATAGGTGAGGCCACGGACCACTGGCCAAGCCGATGCCGTATCCCAACCAAAGTAGCCCCGAGTAGATCGGGTGGCGCGAGCGCTTGAAGACTCCGGTAGTTACCAGCTTGGCTTCCTCTGCAGGTTCTGGCCAAACCACTTTCAGCGCACGCTTCAGAGATGGCACGTCCTTGATTTCGAAACGAGGAAGAGAGTTTCGGTAGATCGAGTTCAGTGCCAGAAATACGTAAGCACCTCCGATGATGAAGAAGATGACCCCAATGAATTCGAAGAGGAAATCAGGAAGACCGAAACCGCTCTGGTCGTCTGGCCAAAACAGAATGAAAGCCAAGAGCACGAACTGCGCAATCACTAGGGCTTTGGGGTTTTGGGTGAGCTTCACATACCCATCTTAAAGCAGAAGGCGCCGGCCGAAGCCGACGCCCTCTAAGGTGTCAAGAATTACTTAACAGCAGCCTTTAGCTTGCTACCAGCCGAAACCTTAACGGTGTTCGAAGCAGCAATCTGGATGGTTGCGCCGGTCTGTGGGTTGCGACCGGTGCGAGCTGCACGGTGACCCTTCTCAACCGAGATCCAACCAGGAATGGTGACCTTGTCACCCTTCTTTACGGTCGAAGCGATGGTCTCGAATAGAGCGTCAACAACACGGTTGACGGCAGCCTGCGACTCACCGGTGTGTGCAGCAATGGCGGCTACTAGCTCGCCCTTGTTTAGAGTGTTAGCCATTTGGCCCTCCAATGTCTAGAAAGAATGACTATGTTTAGTCGCTATAAATCTAGACCCCCAGTATTTTTCAGCGTTCATTTCGCTCGGCGTGTCTACATCCCTTTATTTTCGGGGGTTAAAGCAAAACCGCCCCCTTTCGGGAGCGGTTTTGACAAAGTTTGAATTACCAGGACGACTTGGTGATACCTGGAAGTTCACCGTTGTGTGCCATCTTGCGGAAACGCACACGGGAAACACCGAACTTGCTTAGGAAACCACGTGGACGACCGTCGATTGCGTCGCGGCCACGAACACGAACTGGCGAAGCGTTGCGAGGAAGCTTCTGTAGACCTAGACGAGCCTCTTCGCGCTGTGCGTCGGTGCTGTTTGGGTCAACTAGAGCCTTCTTTAGTGCCAGGCGCTTCTCTGCGTAACGCTCGACAATAACCTTGCGCTGCTCGTTCTTAGCGATCTTGCTCTTCTTAGCCATGGATTAACGCTCCTCGCGGAATTCGACGTGCTGACGTACAACTGGGTCATACTTCTTCAGAACGATACGGTCTGGGTCGTTGCGGCGGTTCTTCTTGGTTACGTAGGTGTAACCGGTGCCGGCAGTCGACTTTAGCTTGATGATTGGACGGATGTCCTTGTCCTTCTTAGCCATTTAGCTGTGACTCCTTAGATCTTCTCGCCACGGGCAAGCAGCGAAGCCACGACCGACTCGATACCACGAGCGTCGATAACCTTGATGCCGCGTGCGCTCAGGTTTAGGGTGACGTTGCGCTTTAGCGAAGGAACAAAGTAGGTCTTCTTCTGGATGTTTGGGTTGAAGCGACGCTTGGTCTTGTTCTGGGCGTGCGAAACGTGGTGGCCGAACTGTGGGCCAGTTTCAGTTACCTGACAGTAAGCTGACATTTCATCTCCTTGTTGGCAAGCCGAATGCACCCTAGATTTGTGGGAGTTGGTTTGGCTTGAATACAAAAACCTTGTTGCTCAAAGCAACTTCATAAGTTTAGGCGAGTTTATACCGCTTAATCAAGTCCAAGTTTCCCAAGGCTATTTGGCGACTTGAGCCTTTTTCACCAGAGTCAACATTATTGGGAAAAACAGCAGTCCAATTAAGGTCGCTGCCAGCAAAATTGTGTACTCGAAAAGGTTACTCATAGCGATAAATGAGATTGGAACGACGGCAGCGCAGCAGGCAATGAACAAGGTCTTCTGTGCCAATTTCGCCTGTTGCAGACGCGCCTTGCTGATCTTGTTGCCGAAATTTAGAAAGACGATAGCTGAATAAATCAAAGTTCCGCCACCCGCTGCATACAGAAGCACTAATACTTCCTTGATTCCGTCTCCCCAGTGAAAGGTTCCCCAGGTTTCTGTTCTAGGCCACGCCAGTAAGACGAACAGCACAACGTAGATTGCCAACTGAACCAAGGCCAGTGCCTTCAGAGCTTTCATGCGTTAATCTCCTTTTTCATGAGTGGCCAGAGCACAATGCCCAGCACGCAGTTGATGGCGAAAAAGACAAATCCATTGAGTGCCAGTGCGATGCTAGGAACCAGCAGCACAATGCAGAGGACGAATAAACCCTTTTGAGTGCCGAACGCCGATTTCCGTGCCTGCTCGGAACTTCGCTCCTTCGGTAGCGCTAGTGTTCCTGCCGACATGAAAGTCATGACTGCAGGAATTGCAAAAGCGAACAGCAACATTGCAACCAAGGTGTTGAAGATCCCGTTTCCGCCCTCATTCGGAAAAGCGGTCATAGCTAGTATTCCTAGAACCGTTTCCGACCCGACTAGAGCCAATTGACCTATCGCCAAGGCTTGCAGCCTAGTGATTCTATTTTTCATAATTCCCCCTTACTACTAAAGGTAGACATAGGTAATCGTTAGTTGCAAGAGGCACAAACACCGAAAATGTCGATGGTGTGACTTGGTTGGGTGAATCCGTGTGACTTGGCCACTTCGTCTGCCCAGGTTTCCACCTTGGAAGCTTCGATCTCCACGGTCTTACCGCAGGTTCGGCAGATTAGGTGATGGTGGTGTTCGGTTCCGCAGGCGCGATATAGCAGTTCGCCATCCTTGCTTTGCAGACTGTCGGCGTCGCCGGCTGTCGCAAGATCCGCGAGCGCTCGATAGACGGTAGCCAAACCGATGGTCGAACCATGGTTGCGAAGTACCAGGTGGAGCTGCTGTGCAGAAACGAAACCGGCGGCTTCGCCCAGAGCATGCTTTACGGCATCTTTCTGCCAGGTGTTGCGCTTTGCGGTCATCTGCTCTTCACCCACTCGATTCCTCTGCAGACCAGGTAAATCAGGAACGATATGCTGGTGACGTATGGGCTAACTGGCAAGCTGGAACCTAGCGCCAGAAGGATGCCGCCAACTACCGAGATGCCGGCGAAGAGCACCGAGAGAATCGGGATTATGAACGGCGACGAACTCACGCGAACCGCGGCGGCCGCCGGAGTCACCAGCAGGCTCAGCACGAGCAGCGCTCCGACCA
>JBEGRZ010000039.1:0-9602 GCA_041180115.1 Actinomycetota bacterium | reverse complement strand
TGGCAATTCAATCAGGCCAGACAGGCAAGCAGTAGCTGGGACGATGAGGGCCTAAGCCGTGCCCTGCGTCTTCTTGCAGATGCTGATGCTGCGGCCAAGGGCGGCGAGCGTGACTCCGTTTATCGCACTGAACAACTTCTTCTGCTTATCGCGTCTAGAGGTAGGGCGTGAGCAAACAGCGTCACTGGTTGGCGTTGGTAACAGTTCTTGCGATTTCTTTTGTTATGCGCCCCGCCGTAGCTCAAATTGGTCCGATTCTTTCGCAGATTCAAGCTGGCCTTGCGGTTTCCAACACCGAGCTGGCGATTCTCACCGCGGTTCCGGTACTGTGCTTTGGTTTTGGTGCCTTTGCTTCTCCGGCTCTGGTTCGCCGCTTTGGAATCAATCACAGCATGGTTTATCTGCTGGCGATTTTGTTGGTGGCCGTTGCGGTCAGGCCATACGTTGGTTTCTACGGGTTGCTGATTGGTTCAACAGTTGCCGGTCTGGCGATTGCAGTGGCAAACGTTTTACTTCCAAGCATCGTTCGCGAACGTTTCCCAGACAAGGTTGTGGTCATGACCACGGCCTACACCACGGTTCTAGCCGCAAGCGCAAGTTTTGCCGCGGCAATCAGTTTCCCTTCGGCCTCTTTCGGTGGTTGGCAGTTCTCTCTTGCGATTTGGTCCTTTCCAACGCTGCTTGCCGTTGCGCTAAGTTTCTCGCTGCTAAAGGGTCACGAGTCTGCCACGGAGCTTTCGCACGATGACCACGGTGCCCACTGGAAGGCAGTTTGGGGTTCCCCGATTACCTGGTGGGTAACTGTGTTATTCGGCTTACAGTCTCTCGGTTTTTATGCCCTTTTGGCATGGCTCCCAACCGTGGCTATCGCCTCCGGCATTGATCCTGCCGGCGCCGGTGGTTTGCTTTCGCTAATGACCATCATTGGCGTTCCGGTTCGATTCTTTCTCGCTCCCATGCTTGAAAAGTGGTTTAACCAGGCAGTTGAAGGCGTTTTGATTTCGTTGCTAACCGCTTTCGGTATGGTTTTGATGGTTTTTGGACTTTGGATTCCCGCGGTCATTCTGATTGGAATTGGCCAGGCATCGAGTTTCCCGCTCTCACTGAGCCTGATTGCAACAAGGGCGAAGTCGATGGAACTCACCACGATTCTTTCGTCGGTCGTTCAAGGTATTGGTTATCTAATCGCTGCGGCCGGTACCTTCCTGTTCGGCTGGCTAGGCTCTGTTACCGGAAGCTGGCAAATCAGTATTTATCTGCTCATCGGTATCACTGCGGTTCAGGTTGTCTCCGGTTGGTACTCCGGTAAAGACCGAGTCATTGGATAAAAAAAATCCCCCGAAACAGTTCGCGGGATTTTTTTATTGAAGATCTTGCTTACAGCGAAGAAACCTTCTTAGCAATTGCCGACTTGCGGTTTGCTGCCTGGTTCTTGTGGATTACGCCCTTCGAAACAGCCTTGTCGATCTTGCGACCAGCGGTCTTTAGTGCGGTTTCTGCTGCGGTCTTGTCTCCAGAGGTTACAGCCTCGCGTACGGCGCGAATAGCGGTCTTTAGCTCGCTCTTTACGGCCTTGTTGCGCTCAGTTGCCTTCGCGTTCGTAAGAATGCGCTTAACCTGCGACTTGATGTTTGCCATAGTTCACTTTCAAAAAGTTAGTTTTTGGGAATTGCTTCGAATGGAGACACTCACTCGTAACAGTCATCAAGCCTATCAGGGGTTAGGGGACAGGGGCAAGCATTTGTGCGAGAATGTAAGGGTTGTCGAAATCTCGACGAACCCCAGTCTTCGAATTCCAAGAGGTAGATTTTGTCGCCACGCGCTAAGACCAGGCTAGAGCCGGCAAAAACCAACCCGGATTTCATCCGCAACTTCTGCATTATTGCCCACATCGACCACGGTAAGTCGACGCTGGCAGACCGTATGTTGCAGCTGACCGGTATCGTCGATGATCGCTCGATGCGTGCCCAGTATCTTGACCGCATGGACATCGAGCGTGAGCGCGGTATCACCATCAAGTCTCAGGCGGTACGCATGCCTTGGGAAGTTGATGGTCAAACCTACGCGCTAAACATGATCGACACACCTGGGCACGTTGACTTTACCTACGAGGTTTCGAGATCTCTGGCAGCCTGCGAAGGCGCAGTTCTTTTGGTTGACGCAGCGCAGGGTATCGAGGCCCAGACCTTGGCGAACCTGTACCTCGCCATGGAAAATGACCTAGAAATCATTCCGGTCCTCAACAAGATTGACCTTCCTGCCGCTCAGCCTGAGAAATATGCTGAAGAACTTGCCAACCTAATCGGCGGTAACCCGGAAGACTGCCTACGAGTCTCGGGCAAGACCGGTGTGGGCGTCGACGCACTGCTAGACAAGATCGTGAAGACCGTTCCGAACCCGGTTGGAGACCCAAACGCTCCGGCTAGAGCAATGATCTTTGACTCGGTTTACGACTCATACCGTGGTGTGGTTACCTACGTGCGAATGATCGACGGCCAGCTTGCTCCTCGCGAGAAAATTCAGATGATGTCTACCAAGGCGGTTCACGAAGCCTTGGAAATCGGTGTTTCTTCGCCTGAGCCGGAAGCCACCAAGGGTCTTGGTGTTGGCGAAGTGGGTTACCTCATCACCGGTGTAAAGGACGTTCGCCAGTCAAAGGTTGGTGACACCGTGACCACGGTTGCCAAGCCAGCCACCGAAGCCCTCAAGGGCTACTCCGAGCCACTTCCAATGGTGTTCTCCGGTCTTTACCCGATCGATGGCTCGGATTACCCGAACCTTCGCGAGGCGCTAGACAAACTCAAGCTTTCCGACGCCGCACTGGTTTACGAGCCAGAGACCTCCGTAGCTCTAGGTTTCGGCTTCCGCTGTGGCTTCCTAGGTCTACTGCACCTAGAAATCGTGACCGAGCGCCTCGAGCGTGAATTCGGCCTTGACCTCATCGCAACCGCGCCGTCGGTGGTTTATGAAGTCACCATGGATAACGGTGAGGAAATCACGGTTACCAACCCATCCGAGTTCCCAACCGGCAAGGTCAAGAAGGTTCTCGAGCCAATGGTTCGTTCAACTATCCTGGCTCCGAAGGATTACGTCGGAACTATCATGGAACTTTGCCAGGCTCGTCGTGGCACGATGATTGACATGCAGTACCTGGGTGAGGACCGCGTTCAGCTTCGTTACACCTTGCCGCTTGCCGAAATCGTCTTTGACTTCTTCGATCAGCTCAAGAGCCGCACGCAAGGTTATGCCTCGCTCGATTACGAAGAGGCTGGTTTAGAGCAGGGTGACTTGGTTAAGGTCGACATCCTGCTTCAAGGCGACCAGGTTGACGCCTTTAGCGCGATTGTCCACAAAGACAAGGCATACGCCTACGGTGTGATGATGACCGGCAAACTTCGTGAACTCATCCCTAGACAGCAGTTCGAAGTTCCTATTCAGGCTGCCATTGGTGCCAGAATCATTGCCCGCGAATCGATTCGTGCGATGCGTAAAGACGTTTTGGCTAAGTGTTACGGCGGTGACATTTCTCGTAAGCGCAAGCTACTCGAAAAGCAAAAAGAGGGTAAGAAGCGTATGAAGATGGTTGGTCGCGTTGAGGTTCCTCAAGAGGCTTTCATCGCCGCTCTTTCCACCGGGGAAGAGAAAAAGGGCGACAAGAAGAAGTAATGTCCACTCTGCACGGCTACGTCCACGTTCCGTTTTGCCGGGTGCGCTGTGGTTACTGCGACTTCAACACTTACACCGCAACCGAGCTAGACGGTTATCCGCAGTCGGCGTTCCTGAGTAACCTTGCCGCCGAAATCGAACTTTCCAAATCAGAAATACTAGGACGCCCGCTCGCGACGGTTTTCTTCGGCGGTGGAACCCCCACCCTGCTGCCAGCCGATGAGTTGGCGACTGCGCTTGCTCTTCTTCGTGAAGCGTTCGGGATTGAGTCGGGAGCAGAGGTTACTACCGAGGCAAACCCAGACACCATCGACGAAGCCTACTTGCAAGTCTTGAAGGGAGCGGGCTTCAACCGAATCTCATTCGGCATGCAATCTGCGGTGCCGGAGGTTTTGAAGACACTTGAACGAACTCATAACCCAGCGAAAGTTGCCGAATCGGTTGCTCTAGCCAAGGCTCTGGGTTTCCAAACTTCTGTTGATCTGATCTACGGAGCTCCTGGCGAAACCATGGAGCAGTGGAAAGAGAGCGTTCGCGCGGCTCTCGAACTGGAGACAGATCACATCTCGGCCTATGCGCTGATTGTTGAACCGGCAACCAAGTTGGCAAGGCTGATAGCCAAGGGTGAAGTTCCTGAGCCAGATGATGAACTGTCCGCCGAGAAGTACGAATACCTCGATGCAGCTCTGCTAGCTAGCGGATTCCACTGGTATGAACTAAGTAACTGGTCTCGTGATGCAGAAACCACTTCTAAGCACAACCTTGCCTATTGGCAGGGTAAGGACTGGTGGGGATACGGTCCCGGAGCGCATAGCCATCTAAACGGTAAGCGATGGTCAAACGTCAAGCATCCAACAACCTACGCCAAGGCACTGGCGGCAGGGGAGTTGCCGGTTCTTGATAGCGAAATTGTCGATGCAACCGCTGCCCTAGAAGAGCGGGCGATGCTCGAACTGAGGCTTCGGGAAGGTCTTCCGCTTGAAGTCGTCAAGGAACTGAATCCTGAAAATGCCAAGGCAATTTCAGGGCTAATTGCTGATGGGCTGATTGAAGGTTCCGCAGCGCTTTCAGGCAGGGCAATTCTTACCTTGCGCGGCCGGCTCCTTGCAGACCTTGTGCTGCGCAAACTTTTAGGACTTTGACCAGCCAAAAGGTAATATTGGCACTCAGGGAGTAAGAGTGCTAACCGGAGGTGGAAATGATTTCGGAACGTAGTTTCGAGGTTTTACGTGCCATCGTCCAGGACTATGTGAGCACTCGCGAACCGGTTGGTTCGAAGGCCCTAATCGAACGTCACGCGTTCGGCGTTTCCTCGGCGACCATCCGAAACGACATGGCGTTACTTGAAGAAGAGGGCTTGATTCACGCGCCACACACCTCGGCCGGTCGTGTTCCAACTGATCTCGGTTACCGCCTATTCGTTGACCGCTTGAATGAACTCAAGCAACTCAGCGCAGCCGAACGTCAGGCAATGGAAACACTACTTACAGACACGGTTGACCTTGACGAAATTCTTGGGCGAAGTGTTCGCCTACTCAGTCGTCTTACCAATCAGGTCGCGATGATTCAGTACCCAACTCTTGGTGGCGCTAGGGTGCGAAGCGTTGAGTTGGTTTCGGTCGGTGATAGCCGTGCCATAATCATCCTGGTTTCAGACAACGGTCGCATTCAGCAGCATGTTCAGGATTTGGGCTCGTCGATTGAACCTGACGAGCTAGCGAAACTCCGCAACCTGCTCGATTCCAAGCTGCGAGGAGCGGCGCTTGCCGATGTCTCGAAGCTCACCGTGGATCTCGGCTCATCGCTCAGCCCAGAGCACTCGCGAGTACTTACAGCTTTGGTTCTGCCGCTTTTGGAACTGGTTGATTCCAACCGCCAAGACAAGCTGATGGTTGCCGGCACCGCAAACCTGGTTCGATCCGAAGGGGACTTTGGTGGAAACATCACGTCGCTTTTGGACGCCATCGAGGAGCACGTTGTGCTGCTTCGTCTGATCTCAGACATGGAAGCCGACGGCGATGCTGTTTCGCTCAGAATCGGTTCAGAGAACCAGATCGAAGGTCTTTCCAGCGCCAGCGTCCTAGTGACCGGCTATGGCAGCCAGACTCAAAACGTTGCGAAGGTTGGCGTAATTGGCCCAACCCGAATGGACTATTCATCAAACATTGCGGCGATTCGTGCAATCGCTCGTTATCTTTCCAAGAGCCTAGGAGCATAGTTGGCTGACCATTATGAAGTATTGGGTGTCGCGCGCGATGCCTCCGAAGACCAGATTAAGAAGGCATACCGCAAGCTGGCTCGCGAGCTTCACCCTGACCTAAACCCATCGGTGGAGGCGCAGGAGCGCTTCAAGGCGGTTACGCATGCTTATGAGGTTCTCAGTGACCCAAATCAGCGTCGCAGCTACGACATGGGTGGCAACGACATCTTCGGTGGAGCCGGCAACTTCGGCTTCGGCGACATCTTTGATACCTTCTTCGGTGGCAGTTCTCAACGTGGTCCACGTTCTCGTGCTCAGCGAGGCGAGGACGCACTGCTTCGAATCGATTTGACCCTTCGCGAGTCGGTCTTCGGGGTTGAGCGTTCGATTGACATCGAAACGGCTGTGGTTTGTGAAACCTGTAATGGTGACTGCTGTCAGCCTGGCACCAGCCTACGAACCTGTGACGTTTGTGGCGGAATGGGTCAGATTTCACGTCAGGTTCGCTCGCTCCTCGGCAATGTAATGACTTCTCAGCCATGTACCAACTGCCGCGGCTACGGGCAGGTAGTTGAGTCTCCTTGCACCGGCTGTCGTGGGCAGGGTCGAGTTCGTGCGACCCGCACCCTAGAGCTCAACATTCCTGCCGGCGTTGAGGACGGTCTACGTCTGCAACTGACCGGTCAAGGCGAGGTTGGTTTCGCCGGCGGCCCAAGCGGAGATATCTACTTAGACATCTCGGTCAAGGCAGACGACTTCTACGCGCGCTCTGGAGATGACCTCACCTGCACACTAACCGTTCCAATGCACGATGCCGCACTTGGCGGCCAGGTTTCGATTGAAACCTTTGACGGATTGGTAGATCTAGAGATATCTCCTGGCACCAAGAGTGGCGACGAACTAACCGTCAAAGGTAAAGGTTCGCATCGTTTGCGTCACACCGGTCGTGGCGATCTTCGTGTGATCTTTGAGGTGGAAACCCCGCACAAGCTTGATTCCAAACAGAAGGAACTACTGCGCCAGTTTGCCAAGCTGCGTAAGGGTGATGCCGCAGGACTTAAGAAACACTCGCACGGTCACTTCGGTAAGCGTCGCTAATGGTACTTCCGCTGTTTTCCGTTCCTGGCACAGTTTCTTTGACTGCGGGGGACATGTTCACGCTCGATGGCCCAGAGGGTAAGCACGCGGCTCAGGTTCGTCGCATGCGAGTTGGCGAGGGGATTCAGCTCACCAACGGTCAAGGTCTTCGTGCCACCGGCAAGGTTGCCAGTACCGCTTCTAATTCTCTAGTGGTCCAGGTATCTGAGGTGAGCAAAGAAGAACTTCCAGCACTTCGACTCACACTGGTCCAGGCGCTCGCCAAGGGCGACCGCGATGAGCTTGCCGTTCAGGCCGCAACAGAACTTGGCGCGCTGAAGGTCATTCCATGGCAGGCTGCCAGGTCGATCTCCCGTTGGGAAGGCGACAAGGCTGAAAAGTCGCGAATTCGCTGGCAAACCATCGCTCAGGAAGCCGCGAAGCAAAGCCTGCGAGTTTGGAACCCAGAAGTAATGCCTGTGGCCACCACCAAACAGCTCACTGGGATGCTTGCCGATTACGACTCCATACTTGTTTTGGAGCCAACTGGTTCCAATTCGATCACCGACCTTGGTTCTCTCTCCGGTGATGTTGCCTTAGTTGTAGGCCCGGAGGGCGGAATCGATGCGTCCGAGCTCGAGAAGTTTGCCAACTGCGGATTCAAGATCGTTCATTTAGGTAACGGCGTACTCAGAACCTCTACCGCAGGTCTCGCTGCGATTTCCTATCTGGCTGGTTCCAACGGTCTTTGGAACTAGCCAACCTACACTTGTCGTAAGGAGAAAACATGACTGACTGCCTATTCTGCAAGATTGCTGCAGGAGAAATCCCAGCCAAACTGGTTGCCGAATCTAAGCACGCCATCGCTTTCCACGACATCCAGCCTCGTCAGCCGGTTCACGTGCTTGTGGTTCCTCGAAGTCACTATTCTGACGTAGCTGACCTGGCTGCCAATAACGAAGAGATATTGGTTGACCTCGTGAAGCTCGGAACTTCTGTCGCGAGCGAGCTCTCTACCGGCTCATTCCGTCTTCAGTTCAACACTGGCGCCGAAGCGGGCCAAACTGTGTTCCATGTTCACGGTCACATCACCAGTAGCACCCCAAGGGACTGATGGCAAAACAGGTTAAGCAGCAATTCGAGTTGGTGATCGAGAGTGTCGAAGCGCCTGCGATCATCGGTCCGAATGATTTCCTCCTAAAGGAACTCGAGCAGCAGTTTCAAGGTCTTAGCGCTTTGGCTAGGGGCAATCGAATTACGCTTACGGGCAAAGAAGCTGATTGCGAGTCCGCACGAGTCATCATTGAGCAGCTGATTGCTCTCGCAGCAAAGGGGCAAGAACTCGGTAGTGAAGAAATTCGCCGTTCAGCCAGCATGGTTGCCGCCAACTACTCGGCCAGACCCGCAGACATCTTGAGCCAGAGCATCCTTTCGTCCAGAGGTAAAAGCATTCGCCCGAAGACTCTAGGTCAAAAGGCATACGTCGATGCAATCGATAACAACACAATCGTGTTCGGAATTGGTCCGGCCGGTACCGGTAAGACCTACCTCGCCATGGCGAAAGCGGTTCAGGCGCTGCAGCGCAAAGAAATCAGCCGCATCATCCTGACTCGTCCGGCCGTTGAAGCAGGAGAGCGACTCGGGTTTCTGCCGGGAACTCTAAACGACAAGATTGACCCCTATCTTCGTCCGCTATTCGATGCACTGCACGAGATGCTAGATCCGGAAACCATTCCGAAGCTCATGACTACCGGCACAATTGAGGTTGCTCCGCTTGCTTACATGCGCGGACGCACACTGAACGATAGCTTCATCATCTTGGATGAAGCGCAGAACACCACCCCAGAACAGATGAAGATGTTCCTGACCAGGCTTGGATTCAACTCCAAGATGGTTGTCACGGGCGACTCTACTCAGGTAGATCTACCTGGCGGTCAATCGGGGCTCAAGACGGCACGAGCGGCACTAAAAGGCGTGGAAGACATGCACTTCGCAGAGTTGACCTCGAAAGACGTTGTTAGACATGCACTGGTGGCTCGCATCGTCGACGCCTACGGGAAGTTTGAAGCAGCAGCAGCCAGAAAGAGCGTGAAGAAATGACCATCGAAATCAACAACGAATCAGATGTATCCGTAGATGAAGCGCGTGTTCTTCGCCTTGCGTCTTTTGCGCTTGATCGGCTACACATTCACCCAGATGCCGAACTAGCGATTCAGTTCGTCAACGAGGATGCTATGACCACGTTACACATCCAGTGGATGGATGAGCCAGGACCTACCGATGTTCTTTCGTTCCCGATGGATGAACTGCGTCCAGGTACTGAGTTGGAGCCAACTCCACCCGGGCTACTCGGCGACATCGTGCTTTGCCCGCAGGTTGCAGCCAAGCAGGCCGAGACTGCTGGCCACGAAACTATCAACGAGGTTCTACTGCTCACCACCCACGGAATCCTCCACCTACTCGGTTACGACCACGCGGAACCAGACGAAGAGCGAGAAATGTTTGGCCTGCAGCGCGAGATCCTCGAAGCCTTCTACGAGGCGGAGCAGAAGTAGTGCTGCTTGTTGCCGTTTGGGTCGCTTTGGCTTTAGCCGTGGCGGTTTTTGCGCTAACCATCATCGCGGCATCCATGAAGCGCGAACTAAATGAGTTCTCCCGC
>JBEGRZ010000038.1:0-10829 GCA_041180115.1 Actinomycetota bacterium | reverse complement strand
TCGGAGGGTTTCTCGGGAATTTGATTTCCGATCCAGCTGACTTCGGGTTAGACGCTGCTGCCGCAGCGGCTCTTTTCGCTCTCGTCTGGCCGCGTCTTCAATCACTGGTTGGCGCAACCGTAGGGGCCGTTGCCATGGTTTCCAGTGTGCTTCTGTCGCTTGTTTTACCAACCGGTATTCCGGTTCTGGCCGGTGCCGCTCTGGCGGTGTTTGCCGGTCTACTCGCCGATCGGAGTAAACAATGACTCCATGGTTAGCGGTAATTCTGGCTTCGCTTGCCGTTTACTCCTGGAAGTATTTCGGGTACCTGTTACCGCACTCCATCTTGGACTCGAAGTTTCTTAGTAAGACCGCTGGGTTTATCACAATCGCATTGTTATCGGCTTTGGTAGGAATTCAGACTTTTGTGAGTAACCGCGAAATCGTCTTAGACGGTCGCATGGTTGCCCTGGTTGCCGCTGCAGTCCTGCTTCGATTGAAGATGCCGTTTATCGGGGTGGTTGTGATTTCCGCAGCGGTAGCTGCCCTAGTTCGTCTAGCCTTCTAGGTTGTCACGGCCAGGTAGCCACGACTTTCCAGGTAGGCCCCAAGCGTGCTCGGCATACATTAGCTTCCGCTCCTTGTGCCATTCCTTGTGAAGCTTATCTAGGTAGATGATTCCGTCAAGGTGGTCGTATTCGTGCTGCATAATTCGAGCAAACCAGCCGGTGGCTTCGATGTGAATCGGGTTTTGATCAAGATCAACGCCATCGACAATTGCCCACTCGGCTCGTTTCAGGGGAAAACGTTCTCCTGGTGCTGATAAGCAACCTTCGACTTCGGTCTCTTCATCTGCAGAATCCTTTGAAACTGGACCGATCTGGATTACTGGGTTGATGACCTCACCACGGCGCGGTTCGCCGTTCTCGTCTGCGTAGTCGTAAACAAAGATGCGAAGGCCAACGCCAACTTGAGTGGCTGCTAAACCAACACCAGGCGCCTTGTCCATGGTCTCGTACATGTCGCGCACGAGGTCACGCAATTCTTGATTGAATTCGGTTACTTCTGCAGCTCGACGATGCAGTACTGGCTCGCCTGAAATCACGATTGGTCTGATGGTCATTCCACAATTTTACCTGCCGATGAACATGGCAAAACCGACCCTCGCAAGTAGGCTTAAGGTCGTATTCCATTAGGAGATCAATGTTTCGCGCGATTGCAATCATTTTGTCTCTGTTGGCCGCAGTCTTTCTGGCTTTCGGCGCACAGTTTCAAAACGATTCAGTTACCAAAAATGCCACCAAGGCTTCGGGGGAGAAGCGTGGCGTCGGTTTCAAGCACCTCCTTTCTTTAGCTAAAAACCCACGTTGGCTCAGTGGCATGTCGTTCCTAGTGCTTGGTGCACTTTGCCAAATTGCGGCTCTGACAATGGCTCCGCTAATTGTGGTGCAGCCAATTGGTGCCTTGGCTCTGGTTATCACTGCACTTTTAAATGCCCGTTCTACAAAGCAGAGAATCACGAAGGCAACCTGGGTAGCTATTGCGCTTTGTTCTGGCGGTATCGCAACCTTCGTAGCCTTTGCTACGCAGATTGCTGATGACCAGAAAGAACTGTCCGACTCGAACCTGATTGTCATCCTTACCATCCTGGTCATTCTGCTTTTGGTTCTTGGAGTCGTGTTCCTTGTTCAGCGTCACCACATGAACGCTCTAACTTTCATCATCGGAGCCGGAGTGCTTTACGGCATCTTGGCGACTTTGGTGAAATCAGTTATTCAGCGCATCCAGCAATCGCATTTCGAGTGGCTCACAATTGCTTGTTTGGTTGCCGCCATTCTTGCTATGGCTTTAGGAGGTTGGTTTGTTCAAAATGCCTATGCCTCCGGACCTCCAGATTTGGTTATCGCAGGGTTGACAGTGATCGACCCGTTAATTGCCGTCTCGATTGGTATTGCGGTTCTGGGTGAGGCATCCAACGCAGACCCGATGATCATAGGTATTTTCGTTGTGGCCGGTATCGCTGCAACAGTTGGCGTTTGGCTGCTGTCCCATGTTCATCCAGAGCTGAAAGTTCAGAAATGACCGCGCGCACTGTCGTCCTGGCCACCGATACTTTTGCTCCGGATCACAATGGAACGGCTAACTTCACCAAGCGACTAGCCGTTGGGCTTCAGCTGCAGGGGATTGAGGTTCACGTTATTGCACCGGCAACCTCGCGCCTTTACGGTACCTTCCGTGAAAAGCACGATGGAGTTCCAATCATCGTTCACCGCCTCAAGAGCAGCAGAATCCCGCTACAGCCAGCTCAGCGCTTCGTATCGCCAATTGCGCTCACTTCCAAATTGAAGGGGCTCCTAAAGGCGATTAGCCCTGATTTGGTTCACATTCAGTCACACATCAACATCGGTCACCACGCAGCACTCGCAGCCAAGGAACTAGGTTTGAGGTTGGTTGCGACTAATCACGTTGACGCCAAGTCTTTCGTCGAAAACGCTCTGGTTCTCCCAGCCTTCGCTAAGAATTTTCTCGCACGTACGCTTATTGCCGATTCCGGTCGTGTAATGCGTCTCTGTGACGTAGTAGTCACGCCGAGTCGAATCGCCTCCGAACTCCTAACCAAATCAACTGGGCTCGCCGCAGTGCAAACTGTTTCCGGTGGTGTGAACCCTGCCGTTTATACCGATTTGCCAGCGCCTAAGCAAGCTGATCGAGTTCTGACATATGTTGGTCGTTTGGACCGCGAGAAGCACGTTTATGTGCTGCTGGAGGCAATGGCAAAGTTACCGAGCGACTTCAAGCTCGATTTGAACATCATCGGTGGTGGTGCTCAGCTGGATGAACTGAAAACACTGGCTGCACAGCTCAAGATCGAACGACGAATCCACTTTCTGGGCGAATTAGGCGATCACGAAGTTGTTGAAGAGTTAGGACGCAGTTCGGCCTTCGTAATGCCTTCCACCCAGGAATTGCTATCCCTAGCAACACTTGAGGCGATGGCCGCCGGAAGACCGGTGATTGCGGCAAGGGCACTAGCGCTTGCTGATCTAGTAACCGACGGCACCTCAGGGCTCCTGTTCCAGCCAGACTCGGCGAACGACTTAGCCAAGACCATTCAGGTAATGTTCACTCAGCCTGAGGAAAACTTCCAGTCCCTGGCAGTTGCAGCCAAGCAAACCGCATTGAACCACTCGATTGAGAACGCTCTCGCCAAATATCTTGCGTTCTACTTCGGTGAAACGGCCGAACAGCCAAAGAACATCCAACCTATTCTCGGTTCGGTAAGGCTAGGTCGCGCCGCCAACGGCGTAATCGAACGCCTGGACGGAGTAAGAGGGCAGGTCTTGGAAACTTTCACCGACGCAAGGTTCACTATTTTGCGCAGCACCAAGTCTGCGCGAAAAAAGATTAGCCGTTCACTCGCCGATGCAATCAGTCGAATCCGCAAGGACGACTAGGCTAGTTACTTGTGACAAGGGGAGTTAGCTCAGCCGGTTAGAGCAGCGGACTCATAATCCGTCGGTCACGGGTTCAAGTCCCGTACTCCCTACATGCTGGAACTTCGCTTCCCTGTACCTGCCGATGAGGCGGTCCTCCGTGCTGCCTACGCTGAATTGGAAAGCGAGGGGCACGACGGCTTCCTTCTAAATGGTTTCCAAGACGATCCCGCCGACTTCAACGGCTGGCTAGTCCGCGTCAAGGATCATCACCTTGGACAAAACCTCGCTCAAGGCAGCGTGCCAGCAAGCTTCTACCTTGGAGTGGCGGATGGTGAAATCGTCGGACGCGTTTCCATCCGCCATGAATTGAATGATTTCTTATTCAATTTCGGCGGTCACATTGGCTACATGGTCCGCCCACGTCATCGCCGCAAAGGCCATGCAACCGAAATGCTGAGACAGGCTAAAGCAATTGCCAAAGCTCTCGGAATTGCTTCTGCACTTGTCACTTGTAACGATGACAACTTGGGCTCAGTAACTGTCATTGAGTCGCAGGGCGGCGTCCTGGAAAATATTGTTGACGAGAACGGTCGGGCACTGCGCCGCTATTGGATCGCTCTTTAGTCGTGGATCTTTAGTTCGAGTTTGCGAACGCTCGGTACGAGCAAAGCACCTACGATAGCGAGAAGCGAAAGACCAGCCGCCCAGAGCATTGTGGTCTGGACTCCGTAAATTATTGCAAGAGGTCCAGCAACGAGCATTCCGAGTGGACCAATCAGGAACGAACCGAAAGTGTCGTAAGAGGTTACTCGCGAAAGTTTGTCTTCTGGAATGTTTTGCTGCATCACGGTTGACCAAATCACGTAGAAGACGTCTTGGGCGATACCCATGGCTGTAGCGGCTATGAATACGAGCCAAATTGGTTGACCAGTGGCGTAGGTGAACAGGTAGACCGGCAAGGCCAACATCAGAAGCATCAGGATGGTTAACGGGTGCTTCGGGCGCATCTTGTTCGCAACAATGGTGCCGAGTAAGAATCCAATGCTCATGGCGCCTAGTAGAAGCGACCAAACTGCAGGACCGTTACCGTACCTCTCAGCTGCCTGTAGAGCACCCAAAACGGCCCACAGCGCCTCTACAGCGGCATTGATGAAGGCGAATGCTATGACGACGGCAACAAGCCACGAACGGCTCTTGAACTCGATCCAGCCGAGTTTTAGCTCCTTGACGAAGCTAATTGATTCGCCGGTGGCAACCTGGCCACGCTGGGGAAGTTTGCGAAGAGGGTAAACCAAGGCACCAGCGATGAAAAAGGTCACGGCATCCACGACTAACGCATATCCAGGACCTAGAGTTGCGACCACGATTCCACCGCTTACGGTGCCGAGCATAAAAGCGATGTTGGATCCGAAACCAAGAGCAGCATTAGCGCCTTGTCGTTTTTCTTCAGGAACGATGATCGGTACCATTCCGGCGAAAGCGGGATACCAAATTCCATTGAGAAGACCCGCCAGTAGACCAACCACGACTAGTAGCCAGATACTTGGCCAGCCGAGGATGAACGAGATACCGATGACCATGATCAGAACGCTCAGAAGCATGTCTCCCATGCCCATTACTCTTGCTCTTCCATACTTATCGGCGAGAGTTCCGCCCACGAAAAGAAGGAGCAGAATAGGGAGGGTTCTTGCGAACTGAACCAGTGATAGCGAAGCGGCATCGGCACCTGCAATGCCAAGAACACCAAAAGCAAGTGCAACAGGGGAAATACCGTTGCCGAAGTTAGAGATAGTTCTAGCTAGAAAAAGTTGATAAAAGTGAGGAACCGTTCGAAGTTCACGAAGAGTCTTGAGCACGATTACTTACCGAGTTTTTCGAAGTAGCAGTTCGGGCAAAGCGATTCGTAGGTAACCTGATCGCCGTCGATGGCCACCTGGGCTCCATCGAAGATGAATTTACCATTCTGTAGGCGGGCATTGAACATCGCCTTCTTTCCACAACGGCAGATGGTCTTGAGTTCCTCGAGACTGTGTGCGATTTCTAGAAGACGGATGCTGCCAGGAAAGCCGTTCGTTTTAAAGTCGGTTCGAAGACCATAGGCCAATACCGGGATTCCATCTAGAACTGCGATTTCCATTGCTTGGTCGATTTGTTCGCGGCTAAGGAATTGAGCCTCATCGAGAAGTAAGCAATCTATTTTTTCTTTGTCGGAAAAGCTTTTCACTAGCTGCCTTAAGTTGTCACCTGGCAGAATCAGGAAGTCAACCTCCCGAACTACGCCGAGGCGAGAGACAATGTTGCGGTCGCCCCTGGTGTCGACTGCTGGCTTTGCGATCAGAACCTTTTGATCACGTTCTTCGTAGTTGAATGCAACCTGTAGTAGAGCAGTACTCTTACCGCTGTTCATTGCCCCGTGTCGGAAGTACAGTTTGCTCATTCGATCTCTTTACTCAAAAAGTAGAGGCGCCCAAGACTAATCCTGAGCGCCTCTTCAAGGTTTACCTAGTGCAGTTCACCGTGGTTGTGGTGAGCAGCTTCGATCTCGCTGGCACTGACCGGGCTCACACGGTCTTCGAAGAACATCGAAGACAGTGATGCACGGATACGTGAGCGAAGGGTGATTACTCCCTTGGCGTTTGGACGAGCCAAGGTAGGAGCGTACTCCTTGTAATCAGTGAGCTTCCAAATCTGGTACTTGTCGGCAGGCTCGTGAACTTCTACGTACTCGCCGTGAGGTAGACGAACGATACGTCCGCTCTCGTGGCCGTGAAGAACAATCTCGCGGTCCTTTCGCTGAAGGCTCAGGCAAAGACGCTTGGTTACGTAGTAAGCGATTACCGGTCCAACGAAAAGGAAGATCTGCATGAAGGTCAGAACGTGGTTTAGCGACATTTTGAAGTTGGTAGCAATGAGGTCGGTACCTGCACCAGCCCAAAGGACTGCATAGAAGGTCACGCCAGCAGCACCGATAGCGGTACGGGTTGGAGCGTTACGTGGACGATCAAGAACGTGGTGTTCACGCTTGTCACCGGTAATCCAGGCCTCAAGGAATGGGTAGAGAGCTACAACTGCAAGGAAACCAACGCCAACGATCATTGGAAGCAAAATGTTCCACGAAAGGGTAGCGCCGCCAACCACGACTTCGATGTTGCTCGGAGCTAGACGAAGTGCGCCATCAAGGAATCCGATGTACCAGTCAGGCTGGGTACCAGCCGAAACAGGCGATGGGTCGTAGCCACCGTAATTCCAAACTGGGTTGATGGTAACAAGAGATGCACTGAGCATGATCACACCGAATACGATGAAGAAGAATCCACCAGCCTTTGCGACATAAACAGGCATTAGTGGGTAACCAACAACGTTGGTGTCCTTCTTGCCGCCGCCCGAGTAGTGGGTGTGCTTGTGAATTACCACCATGAATAGGTGAATAGCTAAGAAGACGATGATTAGTGCAGGCACGATCATGATGTGCAGGCTGTAAAGGCGAGGGATGATCTGGTCGCCAGGGAATTCTCCACCGAACAGTAGGGAAGAGGTGTATGCACCAATCCAAGGAAGACCCTTGATCATTCCGTCGATGATTCGAAGACCGTTCCCCGATAGTAGGTCATCAGGTAGCGAATAACCGGTGAATCCACCCGCCATGCCAAGAACGAATAGTGCGAAACCTACAACCCAGTTGATTTCACGAGGCTTGCGGAACGCACCAGTGAAGAACACGCGGAGCATGTGTAGACCAGCGGCGGCCACGAATAGAAGTGCCGACCAGTGGTGAACCTGTCGCATCAGCAAACCACCGCGGATCTCGAATGAGATATCCAAAGTCGAGGCGTATGCGACCGACATGTGGGCACCCTTGAGTGGTCCGTAAACGCCGTCGTAGACAACCTCGGTCATCGAAGGGTTGAAGAAGAAGGTAAGGAAGGTTCCCGAAAGAAGAAGCACTAGGAAGCTGTAAAGTGCTACCTCACCAAGCATGAACGACCAGTGATCTGGGAAGATCTTGCGGCCGAATTCCTTCAGGATGCCAGCTACACCGACGCGCTCGTCGAGGTAGTTAGCGGTTCCGGCTAGGAAACCGCCCTTTTTCTTTGCAGTGCTTGCGTTACTCATGCCTTGCGCTCCCAGAAGCTAGGTCCAACAGGTTCTTCGAAGTCACCTGGAGCTACTAAGTAGCCCTCGGCGTCAACTTCAATTTTTAGCTGAGGTAGTGGGCGGCCGGCAGGACCAAATACCACAGCACAATCATTAGCCAAGTCGAAGGTCGACTGGTGGCATGGGCAAAGTAGGTGGTGGGTGTGTTGCTCGTAAAGAGCTACAGGGCAACCCACGTGGGTACAAATCTTTGAGTATGCAACGATCCCTTCGTAGCCCCAGTCACGCTGTTTCTGAGTCTTGATTTCAGAAGGGTCTAGGCGCACTAGTAGAACCGCAGCCTTAGCCTTTTCGTTCAACATGTGAGGTGCCTCAAGTTTCTCAAGCCCCTCAGGGATCACATGGAAAACCGAGCCAATCTGAACATCCGAAGCCTTGATTGGGGTGCCGTCTGGGTCTCTAGCAAGACGCTTCTTGCCTTCACCCCACATGGTGTGGCGAAGGGTGTCCTTAGGGTTTGGACCTAGGTCGGAGAACAAGACGATTGCAGGAATCGGGAAGAGCGCAAGAGCTCCGTAGAGGGTGCGACGGATCAGCTTACGACGTGAGAATCCAGACTCCTGGTCAGCTAGCTGAATGATCTCGATTGCGCGTGCACGAACTTCTTCGCTACCGCGGGTCTGGTGACGTTCTTCCGAAACTTCGGCGTCTGGCATCAAGGTTTTAGCCCAGTGGACAGCACCGATACCGATGCCGAATAGTCCAAGTGTGATTCCTAGACCAAGGAAAAGCGTGTTGATTCGCAAACTACCAGCGTTGGCGTCGTCGAATGGGAATGCGTAGTAGGCCCAGATCGAGAATGCGCTACCAACAATCGAAAGCAGGAACAAGCCTGCAACCTGTCGCACTGCTGCCTTTTCATGCTTGGTGCTCTTGTCGGTCATACGAACTCGGTGCGGTTCGATGCCAGGATCGCCAGTCTTATCTGCAGTGATAACAGCCAAACCGGTTTCGTACTCGTGCTCTTCGGTGTTGTGCACCTCGAGGTCCTTTGAGTTCTTAGCCACTTAGGTTTCCTTATCTTGTGGTTAGTTAGACTTGGCGCCAAGCCAAATGGTGATCAAAACGATTCCGCCGAGCATTCCAATCCAGACGAATAGGCCTTCGACGACTGGGCCGAGGTTACCTAGCTCGTCTCCACCAATCGATGGGTTGTCCTGTACGTACTGAAGGTAAGTAATGATGTCGGTTTTGTCTTCAGGGGAAAGGTTTGTGTTCGAGAAGACTGGCATGTTCTGTGGGCCGGTAACCATCGCTTCGTAAATGTGCTTCGAAGAGACACCGTCCAGAGAAGGAGCGTACTTACCTTGAGTTAGAGCACCACCGGCTCCAACTGCGTTGTGGCACATCGCACAGTTGATGCGGAATAGTTCGCCACCATGAGTCACGTCACCCTTTTGCGAGAGGTAAGCCTCGGTAGGCACTTCCGGGCCAGGACCTAGCGATGCCACGTAGGCGGCCATCGCGTCGATGTCTTCTTGCTTGAACTGGACTGGCTTCACTTCAGCCTGAGGGCCAGAGGCCTGCATCGGCATACGTCCGGTGGCAACTTGGAAATCAACTGCGGCAGCGCCAACGCCGATTAGGGTAGGTGCGTTAGCAGTACCTTCAGCGTTCTTACCGTGACAGCTGGCGCAGTTAGACAGGAACAACTTCTTGCCCTGATCAATGGTTGCCTGGTCTGCCGTAGTTGTAGTGGTTTCAGTAACCGCTGCGGTTGCAACAGCGTAGCCGCCTCCGCTGATTAGAAGACCTGCAAGAACCACGAGTGCAGCAGCAAATGGGCTGCGTCGCGAGAACTTCTTTGTTTTTGCCATCTTTGTATCTCTTTCGGATTACTTCAGAACGTAGATGATTAGGAACAGACCGATCCAAACCACATCGACAAAGTGCCAGTAGTAAGACACAACAATCGAGCTGGTTGCTTCGGCGTGACCAAACTTGCGGGTTGCAAAGGTTCTAGCGACCACTAGAAGCATTGCAACAAGACCGCCGGTCACGTGTAGAGCGTGGAAACCAGTGGTTAGGTAGAACGAGCTCGCGTAAGAGTTGGAGTCAAGAGCAACGTTTTCGCTGATTAGAGTGGCGTACTCCCAAACCTGACCGGCAACGAAGATTGCTCCCAGAAGGTACGAGACCATGAACCACTCGACCATTCCCCACTTGAAAGGGGAGAGGCCGGTTGCGCGAGGCTGCATGCGCTCGGCAGCGAATACACCGAACTGAGCGGTGAACGAAGACGCAACCAGGATCAAAGTGTTGGTCAATGCGAATGGAACGTTCAACTTCGCGGTTTCCGCTGCCCAGAGCTCTGGGGAAGCGGTGCGGAGGCTGAAATACATGGCGAATAGAGCGGCGAAGAACATGACTTCACTGCCTAGCCAGACGATTGTGCCCACAGAAACAGGGGACGGGCGATTGATTTGCTTTGAACTAGCTGTGGTCGCAGACATATGTAAATCATAACCCTCAGGCAATACTCAGGGTTGCAATTTTGGGAGGTTTTGTGCCCCATTTCGCGATTAATATGTATTCCATGACCTTAGCCAACAACTGGCCCGCAATTCTGGGCAAGCTCCTTCGCAAACACGAATTGGAGCGAGCCGAAGCAGACTGGGCAATGACCCAGATTATGGCGGGGGATGCCAGCGAAGCCCAGGTTGGTGCATTCATGTTGGCTCTGCGTTCAAAAGGCGAAACTCCTACCGAGCTAGCGGGTCTCGTAGACGTAATGTTGCGGAACGCCGTCATCTTGGACACCGGAAACGAAGCAGTTGACATCGTTGGTACAGGTGGCGACATGGTCGGTACTGTAAACATCTCGTCGATGGCCGCAATTCTGACCTCGGCGGCAGGTGTGCCGGTGATGAAGCACGGTTCTCGTTCCGCAAGCGGCAAAACGGGTTCCTCCGAAATGCTCGAGGTGCTTGGAATACGCCTTGATCTCTCACCGGAACGTGTTTCGGATGTGTTCCGTAAGGTGGGTATAACCTTTTTCTTCGCACCGGTTTTCCACCCGGCTATGCGCTACGTAGCACCAATCCGTCGAGAATTGGGTATTCCTACGACCTTCAACTTCCTGGGTCCACTCGCGAACCCAGCTCAGCCGATTGCTACTTCGTTGGGAGTTGCTGATGAAGCCGTTGCGCCGCTAATGGCTGCTGAAATGGCTGCTCGTGGCCGCTCTGCACTAGTTTTTAGAGGCTCCGACGGACTAGACGAACTTACCACCACTGGAATCAGCAAAATTTGGCAGGT
>JBEGRZ010000037.1:0-11989 GCA_041180115.1 Actinomycetota bacterium | reverse complement strand
TCAGCCTCGGCTTCGGAAGCCTCCCCCGACCTCGCGGAACCACGCAAACGCAGAACCCGCTCGGTCAGTGACTTGAAGCCAAGGCGGGTGAAGACTTCCTTTACCGCCGAGTCGTTGACCGACCCGAGTTGCAGAGCCTCAAACTCAACACCCAGGTCAAGATCTCGAACGAGGTGATTCAAACGACGATTACGAACGGCGTTGCCTTGATGCTCACGTAACTGTTCACCAACCTTGCCACCGATGAGATGTGCGTTGGCTAGAATCCCATCTAGGCTTCCGTACTCGGTAATCCACTTGGCGGCGGTCTTAGGACCCACCGATGGAACACCAATCAGATTGTCGCTGCTTTCGCCAACCAAAGCGGCTAGGTCTGGGTATTGCTTCGCGTGAACGCCATATTTCTCGAACACCGCGGCGTCGTCCATTCGGGCCAGGTTCAAAACACCCTTCACAGGGTAAAGAATCGTAGTCTCTGGGCGAATCAGTTGGAAGGTGTCACGGTCTCCAGAAACTAGGAGTACACGATAACCTGCATCTGCAGCCTGATCGGCGAATGAGGCAAGAACGTCGTCTGCTTCATAGTTTTCACGTGTGAAGGTACGGATGTTCATCGCAGCCAACACCTCGTGAAGGAGTTCTGTCTGGCCATTGAACTCTGGTGGTGTCTCACCACGGGTTCCTTTGTACTCCGGATACTCGGCGGTTCTAAATGACTCTCTGGAAAGGTCAAAGGCAACCGCCAAATGGGTCGGCTTTTCAGCGCCGAGAATGTTCAGCAACATCGAAACGAAACCGTGGACAGCGTTGGTGTGCTGGCCGTTCGGTGCCTTGAAATTGTCTGGACTAAGTGCATAGAAAGCACGGAATGCCAGTGAGTGCCCGTCGATGAGGAGCAGAGTAGGCTTTTGGGTATCGTTCACAAAGCAAGCCTACTTTGTGGCATCGAAGGGACCTGTAAATGACTGATGTCAAACTTTCTGAAGCGGCCGAAAACCTGTTGAAGACCAGGGGTCTTGGTGAACTTGCCGAACGAATGGGCATCAAACTTCTTGAACTAAGCGCTGATCGAACAGTTGCAACCATGCCGGTTGAGGGAAACCGTCAGCCGCTCGGGCTGGTAAACGGCGGAGCCTACCTAGTGCTCGGGGAAACACTTGGCAGCATCTCGGCTAACGTTTGGGCCGGCACCATGGGCAAGGTGGCGGTTGGCATCGAGATCAACGCTTCACACTCACGCTCCGCACGCGAGGGTTCGGTAAAAGCAGTCTGTACGGCAATTAGCCTGGGGAAGACTCTTACGGTTCACGAAATTGTTTGCTACGACGATTCCGACAACCGACTTAGCACGGTACGAATCACCAATCTGATTCGCGATAAGAAGTAACTACTCCTTATCCCCCAGCTGGTCGATTACGGTCTTGGCTACATCACGCATGGTTAGTCGACGATCCATCGACGCCTTCTGAATCCAACGGAAAGCCTCAGGTTCGCTAGGAACTAGTTTCTTTGCCATCAGTAGACCCTTTGCACGTTCAACTAACTTGCGGGTCTCGAGGCGGTCGTTTAAGTCTGCAATCTCGTTCTCAAACGCGATCAGTTCGGAGTGACGGTGTAGCGCGATTTCGATTGCAGGTAACAGATCGTTGGGGTTGAACGGCTTCACAACGTAAGCCATGGCACCAACCTCCGCAGCCTGCTCGAAAAGCTCCTTCTGAGCAAAAGCAGTAAGCAGCACCACAGGAATCTTGAGCTCAGCCATGGCCTTTGCGGCAGCGATGCCGTCTAGTCGAGGCATTTTGATGTCCATGACTACAAGTTGCGGGCGATGTTCGGTTGCCAAATCAACGGCTTCCTGCCCATCGGCAGCCTCTGCAATCACATTGAAACCGTTTTCTTTCAGTGTCTCAACGACGTCCATGCGAATGAGAGACTCATCTTCGGCTACGAGCACGGTTCTGGCTACGGTTTCATTCATGTGTCAAGACTACGCTGTATCATTGATAAGTTGCACCAGCCGGGATGGCGAAATGGCAGACGCGGAGCACTCAAAATGCTTTGTCGAAAGACGTGTGGGTTCAAGTCCCACTCTCGGCACAAATAAAGAAGGCAGATCCAAAAGGGTCTGCCTTCTTTTTCAACCTGACTAGTTATGAGTCGGGTCACCAATTCTGTGTACGCGCAAAGAGTTGGTCGATCCAGGAACGCCGGGTGGGGTACCTGCGACCACGATAAGTTCGTCACCTTCAGAGCACTTACCAAGACCTACAACCACGTCTTCAACCTGCTTGATCATCTGGTCGGTGTGCAGAACAGGCTCTACAAGATAGGTCTCCGCACCCCAAACTAGCGCTAGACGATTACGGATCTTCTCGTTCGGGGTGAACGCGATGATTGGAACGCTCGAACGCAGTCGCGAGACACGTCGTAGCGAATCGCCCGACTCCGTGAAGACCGCAACGTACTTGAGACCAAGTAGCTCGGCAATCTCAACCGCAGCAAGCGATACAGCACCCGAGTGAGTATGTGGACGTGTACCAAGTGGCGGAATACGGTCTAGCCCGTTTTCCTCGGTCGATTCGATGATTCGAGCCATGGTCTGAACGGTCTCAACTGGGAACTCTCCCACGCTGGTCTCGCCCGAGAGCATCAGAGCGTCAGCGCCATCTAGCACCGCGTTGGCGACGTCGCTGGCCTCGGCGCGGGTTGGACGAGCAGAAGTGACCATCGACTCAAGCATCTGAGTGGCAACGATTACAGGCTTAGCCCATCTACGGCAGAGCTCGACTGCGCGCTTCTGCACCAGTGGAACCTGCTCGAGCGGAAGCTCAACGCCAAGGTCTCCACGCGCAACCATGACACCGTCGAATGCGTCGATGATTTCCTCAAGTGCTTCAACGGCCTGAGGCTTCTCAACCTTTGCAATAGTTGGAAGGAACACGCCCTCTTCGCGCATGATTTCATGAACGCGGACGATGTCGGCTGCGTTACGAACGAACGATAGGGCGATCATGTCTACGCCAAGCTTCAAGCCCCAACGTAGGTCGGCTTCGTCCTTTTCAGAAAGAGCAGGAACGTTCACGGCTACGCCAGGAAGGTTGATTCCCTTGTTGTTGCTAACCGGACCAGGTACTTCAACCACGGTGGTAACGGTAGTTGCGTCAACTGCGGTGGCACGAAGGCCCACCTTGCCATCGTCGATTAGTAGCACATCGCCAGGCTTTACATCTCCCGGCAGACCTTTGTGAGTGGTGCCACAGATGTTAACGTCACCTTCGACCTCGTCGATGGTGATCTTGAAGGTGGCGCCCTTCTCGAGCATGACGGGTCCCTCTTTGAAGCGACCGAGTCGAATCTTCGGACCCTGTAGGTCAACCAGTACTGCGACAGCTTTGCCGGTGTCGGCAGCTACCTGACGTACGTTGCGGTAAACGGCCTCGTGAACGTCGTAAGAACCGTGGCTCAGGTTCATTCGAGCGACGTTTACACCCGCTTCAACGATTCCCTTAATTTGTTCATAGCTAGAAGTTGCTGGACCTAGGGTCGCTACAATCTTTGCGCGTCTCATTCATTCCTCATTTGTTATTAGTTAGACCGAAATAGCTCTGTCGCTTGGACGAACAGGTTTCGGTAACACAGTGTTGCCAGTTAGATACTCATCAATCGAGGCAGCGGCGGCTCGTCCTTCGGCAATCGCCCAAACAATTAGGCTCTGACCGCGACCGGCATCACCAGCAACAAATACATCCTCAAGGTTAGTAGCCCAAGCAGAATTGCGGGCAACATTTCCACGACTATCGGCCAGGATTCCGCTCTGAGAAGCCATGGTGTCAAGCTCGGCTCCGGTAAATCCAAGAGCCAGGAATACTAGATCAGCAGGAAGTACACGCTCGGTGCCTGCTTTAGGAAGACGTTTACCATCTACAAACTCGGTTTCGGCAACCTTCACGCCGGTTAGCTTTCCAGCTTCGCCGATGAACTCAACGGTCGATGCCAAGTACTTGCGTTCACCGAATTCCTCGTGGGCACTTGAGACCTCGAACAGGGTTGGGAAAGTTGGCCAAGGCTGACCCGGGGTACGTTCGCTGGCAGGTTGCTTGCCGATTGCCAAAGTAGTCACCGAAAGTGCGCCCTGGCGGGTAGCAGTGCCAAGGCAGTCGGCACCGGTGTCGCCACCGCCGAGGATGATGACATGCTTTCCAGCAGCGTCGATTAGATCGTTGACGGCTAGACCTGAAACAACCTGGTTCGACTGGGTCAGGTAATCCATGGCGAAGTGAACGCCAGCTAGGTGACGACCGGCAACCTGAAGATCGCGTGGAACCGTAGCGCCGGTAGCAACCAAGACGGCGTCGTAGCGACTACGAAGCTCTTCCCAGCTGATGTCAACGCCGATAGCCTTGCCGGTGCGGAAACGAGTGCCTTCGGCCTCCATTTGCTCAACACGACGGTCGATGAAGTGCTTCTCAAGCTTGAAATCAGGGATACCGTAACGGAGTAGACCACCGATTTCGGCATCACGTTCGTATACGGCAACGGTGTGACCTGCGCGAGTTAGCTGCTGTGCTGCAGCAAGACCCGCAGGACCTGAGCCAACCACGGCAACAGTCTTACCGGTTAGACGCTCAGGTGCGTGTGGTTGTACGAGGTTACGAGCGAATGCCTCTTCGATGATCGAGACTTCGATTTCCTTGATGGTCACTGCCGGCTGGTTGATGCCGAGTACACAGGCACTCTCGCAAGGAGCTGGGCAAAGACGACCGGTAAATTCTGGGAAGTTGTTGGTCTTGTGTAGACGTTCGATGGCACCCTTGGCGTCCTCACGCCAAACAAGATCATTCCATTCAGGAATCAGGTTTCCCAGTGGGCAACCCTGATGACAAAACGGAACTCCGCAGTCCATGCAGCGAGACGCCTGAGAAGTCACGACCGCTGGATCGCGAGGTTCATAAACCTCTTTCCAGTCGCGGATGCGAATGTCGACCGGGCGACGCTTTGCGGTTTCGCGGTTAGTAATCTTCAGGAATCCACGTGGATCAGCCATTGGTTACCTCCAAGATCTTGCCCCAAACTTCTGACGAATCTGGATCAATGCCGTTAGCCTCGGCTTCTCCTCTAATCTTCAAAACACTGGCGTAGTCGCGAGGTAAAACTTGCGTGAAGTCGGCGACGTCTTCTTCGAAGTTTTCCAGCAGTCGCACGGCTAGCTTCGAGCCGGTTGCCGCCACGTGTGCTTCCAGAAGTTCGCGAATACGTGCCTTGGCAGCAGAGTCTGGAGCGTTTAGAAGGAGTTCGCCTGCCGCTAGAGCCTCATGGTTGATGCGGTCGGCGCGCAACTTGTATACGTATGCAACGCCTCCGGACATACCGGCACCCAGGTTTCGGCCGGTTGAACCAAGGATCAAGGCCTCACCGCCGGTCATGTATTCGAGCGCGTGGTCGCCCACTCCCTCGACAACTGCTGTTGCACCGGAGTTTCGAACCAAGAAGCGCTCACCAACGATTCCTCGCAGATAAATCTGACCGGACGTTGCACCGTAACCGATGACGTTACCGGCAATGATGTTCTCCTCGGCTTCAAAGTTTGCATTTTCGCTTGGTCGAACGGCAACAATACCGCCCGAGAGACCCTTGCCAACGTAGTCATTTGAGTCACCGGTGAGGGTGAGCTTGATACCCTTCGGAACGAAGGCTCCAAATGACTGACCAGCGGAACCCTCTAATTGGATATTGATTGAGCCATCGGCAAGACCATCTGCGCCAAAGCGCTTGGTTAGTTCGTTGCCAAGCATGGTCCCAACAGCCTGGTCGACATTGGTTATTGGAAGATCAATCGAAACAGCACTTCCATTCTCCAAGGAACTCTTGGCCGCTGCGATGAGCTTGTGGTCGAAGTGGTGCTCGAGCTCGTGATCTTGAATCGAGGTTTGACGAACCGAGTCGTTTGCAGAGGACGATGGACCAGCCAGGATTGGGCTCAGATCTAGACCGTCAGACTTCCAGTGTGAAATTGCACGGTTCATGTCAAGAAGTTCAGTGTGACCGATCGCTTCCTCAAGGCTCTTGAAACCAAGAGCGGCTAGGTACTCGCGAACTTCCTGGGCTAGGAACTCGAAGAAGTTGACCACGAACTCTGGCTTGCCGGTGAAACGCTCACGTAGAACTGGGTTCTGAGTCGCGACACCAACCGGACAGGTGTCCAGGTGACAGACGCGCATCAGGATGCAGCCCTCAACCACTAGAGGAGCTGTGGCGAAACCATACTCCTCGGCGCCGAGTAGAGCTGCGATGAGGACATCGCGACCAGTCTTCATCTGACCATCGACCTGCACGGCAACGCGTCCTCGTAGTCCGTTAGCCATAAGTGTCTGCTGGGCCTCGGCAAGGCCTAACTCCCAAGGTGTTCCTGCGTGCTTCAGCGAGTTCAGCGGGCTGGCACCGGTACCACCATCGTGACCGGAAACCAGAATGACATCGGCCTTGGCTTTTGCCACACCAGCGGCGACGGTACCAATACCGACCTGGCTAACTAGTTTGACATGGACTCGAGCGGCACGATTGGCGCGCTTCAGGTCGAAAATCAACTGCTTTAGGTCTTCAATCGAGTAAATGTCGTGGTGAGGCGGTGGCGAAATTAGACCAACGCCTGCGGTAGCGTGACGAGTTCTGGCAACCCATGGGTAAACCTTGTTAGGAGGAAGCTGGCCACCTTCACCGGGCTTGGCACCCTGAGCCATCTTGATCTGAATGTCGTCGGCGTGAGTCAGGTACATTGAGGTGACACCGAAACGGCCCGAGGCGACCTGCTTGATCGCGCTACGACGGGTTGGGTCTAGAAGCCGCTCTAGATCTTCGCCGCCCTCACCGGTGTTTGACTTCGCGCCAAGTTGGTTCATGGCGACGGCCAGGGTCTCGTGGGCTTCCTTCGAGATTGAACCGTAGCTCATCGCGCCGGTTGAGAAGCGTCTAACTATTTCTGAAATCGGCTCAACTTCATCAATCGAAATTGCTGGGCGAACTCCTTCGCGAAGCACGAACAAACCGCGCAAAGTCATTAGTCGCTCAGACTGGTCGTCGATTAATTTGGTGTACTCGCGGAAGATGTCGAAGCGCTTTTCACGTGTAGCGTGCTGAAGCTTGAAGACGGTTTCCGGGTTGAAAAGGTGTGGAGCACCATCTCGACGCCACTGAAACTCGCCACCGCTAGGTAGAGCCTCGTGTGCGTTCGATGCCTTCTCAAGCGGGTAGGCGTCGCGGTGACGGGCCGCAATCTCCTTGTGAATCACTTCGATACCGATACCGCCAAGTTGACTGGTGGTTCCTGTGAAGTAAGTGTCGATGAATTCCTGGGAAAGGCCGATGGCTTCGAAACACTGCGCTCCGGAGTACGACGAAACGGTAGAGATACCCATTTTCGACATGATCTTTAGAACGCCCTTGCCAAGTGCCTTAATCAAGTTCTTGGTTGCTTTCTCGACCGTAACACCAGCGAGGTAACCAGTCTTGACCATCTGCTCAGCGGTTTCCATGGCAAGGTATGGGTTGATAGCAGCTGCACCGTAGCCGATGAGGGCTGCAATGTGGTGCACTTCGCGAACGTCTCCAGCCTCTACGACCAAACCAACGCGTGGACGGTTTCCGGTTCGAATCAGGTGGTGGTGCACTGCACTGGTGAGAAGCAGCGAAGGGATTGGGGCGAGATCGTGGTTACTGTCGCGGTCACTCAGAATGAGGTAGCGTGCTCCCCCTTCAACTGCCGCTGAAACTTCCTCGAAGATTTGGCGTATACGAGCCGAAAGACCTTCTTCACCGGATTCAACGCGGTACAGACCGCGAACGGTGTAAGCAACTCCTAGCTCAGGCACTTCATCGATGTGTTTAATCTTGGCTAGTTCGTCATTGTTCAAAACTGGGAAGTCAAGGATTACCTGGCTGGCGTGCTCAGGAGTTGCGTCCAGAAGGTTTAGCTCCGGACCAATCCCCGTTGAGAGCGAGGTAACAACTTCTTCACGGATCGAGTCAAGGGGTGGATTGGTGACCTGAGCGAACTGCTGAACAAAATAGTCGAACAATAGACGCGGACGATCGGAAAGCGCGGCGATCGGGGTGTCAGTACCCATCGCTCCAAGCGGTTCGGCACCGGTCTTAGCCATCGGAGCGATCATGATCTTCAGCTCTTCTTCGGTGTATCCGAAGGTGCGCTGGCGACGGTTCACAGATGCGGCAGTGTGCGCAATGTGCTCGCGTTCAGGAAGCTCTTCAAGGGTGATGCGGTTTTCTTCTAGCCACTTGCCCCATGGCTGACTTCCGGCAATTTCAGCTTTAATTTCATCATCATCAATCAAACGCCCTGCAATGGTATCAACCAAGAACATCTTGCCTGGCTGGAGGCGACCTTTACGTACTACCTTGCTCGGATCAATCTCGGCGACACCGGTCTCGGAAGCCAAAACCACCAGGCCGTCGTCGGTGACGAGATAACGTCCCGGACGAAGTCCGTTTCGGTCCAGCGTGGCACCAACCAGCGAACCATCGGTGAAGATGACCGCTGCCGGTCCGTCCCAAGGTTCGATCAACATACTGTGGTACTCGTAGAAGTTTTTACGAGCTTCGTCGATGTCGGTCTGCTTTTCCCAGGCCTCTGGGATCATCATCATCATGGCGTGTGGAAGCGAACGACCTGCCATGTAAAGGAGCTCAACAACCTCATCAAAAGAAGCCGAGTCGCTTCCGTCTGGGGTAACGATCGGCAGCAGCTGGCTCAGATCGCCTAGAATCTCAGACTTCAGCTGCGACTGACGTGCAGCCATCCAGTTTCGGTTTCCCTTGACCGTGTTGATTTCCCCGTTGTGAGCGATCATGCGGAAAGGGTGAGCCAGCGGCCAAGACGGGAAGGTGTTTGTCGAGAAGCGCGAGTGGACCAACGCAAGGGTGGTCTCGAAACGTTCGTCGCTTAGGTCTGGGTAGAACGGCTCCAGTTGGAGTGTGGTAACCATACCCTTGTAAACCATGGTCTTCGCCGAGAGTGAGCAGTGGTACGCGCCTAAGGTGCGCTCGGAACGCTTACGCAGGCGGAATAGTGCGCGTTCTAGTTCGAGTTCACGCACATTACCGGAGACAAAAACTTGAACGATTTGAGGCATCGCAGCGCGGGCAAGATCACCTAAAACTTCAGGGTTGGTAGGAACTACGCGCGAACCAATTAGGGTCAAGCCTTCTTCAGCCGCCAGTCCTTCGAAGCTAGCGAGAAATACTGGGACGGAGTCATCCTGGTGAATGAAAACATTTCCGGCAGCGTAAGACCCGGCGACAGGCAGTTGGAAGTCGACAACGTCACGGAGGAACTTGTCTGGAAGCTGAAGCAGAATACCCGCGCCATCACCGGTGCCAGCATCGGAGCCGACGGCACCGCGGTGTTCGAGGTTACGAAGAGCGTTTAACGCAGTATCAACGATGTCGTGCCCTGAAGTACCACGAAGTGTTGCAACCATGGCCAGACCGCAGGCATCGCGATCGCGGGATGGGTCGTAAAGACCGGTTGCCTCAGGCGCTGTGTTGAAGCGCTTGAACGGAGACAGGTTCGTCATGTTGTACGCTCCAATTCGTTAATCGGAGGGACAACGTTGGCCCAGGGGTGGCTTAGACCTAAAAAGTCTATCCCAAAGTGGGGTTTGAGGTCGGCTAGTTTTACTAGTCCAAAGTGACACTTGGCTCGCTGCCAGTGTGGCGGCGGCGTTGGATGTAGAAGACAGCCAGACCGATGACTATTCCTGCTACTGCAGACCATTGGTTGGTTCGTAGTCCATAGAAAACTCCACTTGGATCGAGTCGAATCGACTCGATGAAGAAACGACCAACCGAGTAGAACACAAGGTAGAGCGCAAATAGTTTGCCCCAACGAAGTTCAAATTTGCGGTCAAGGAACACGAGCAAGGCGAAAAACGCTACATTCAGAAGAAATTCGTACAGGAAAGTTGGGTGGAACAGGGTACCCTCGGTGAATTCTTTAGGGAATGCTGGATTCGATTTAGGAATAGCTAGACCCCATGGGAGGTCAGTTGCCTGACCGAAAAGTTCCTGATTGAAGTAATTACCCCAGCGACCGAAGGCCTGCGCCAGGATGATTCCGGGTGCAAGTGCGTCTAGTACCGAGACCAAACGAACTTTGGCGAGTTTCGCACCAATCCAGGCACCCACAACGCCAAGCACTACCGCACCGAAGATAGCTAGGCCGCCCTCCCAAACCGCCACCACGTGGTAAAGCGTACTAGCCAAATCCGGGTACACCCCGAAATAGTCACCAGGATGAGTAAATACGTGGAATAGGCGTCCGCCGACAATACCGAATGGCACTGCCCACAAAATCACATCTAACAGCTTCCCGGTGTCACCGCCGCGTTTCTTGAAACGGCTAGCGCCGATTAGATAAGCGGTAAAGATTCCGATCAGGATGCAGATGGCATACATGTGAATCGAGAACGGTCCGAGCTGGAACGTACTAAACGGTGGATCAGGAAAATGAGTCACTAGTTACCTTCTTTGCCAGAGGCGATCTGACGAGTTGTGTCGGTCAATTCTTGCAGACCTCCAGATGCATATGCTCGCACGAATACCGAACCGACGATGGCGGCATCCGCATATTGATTTACTTCGGCAACCTGCTCCGCTGTGCTGATGCCGATTCCAACCGCAGCAATTTGAGCCGAGCTGGCTGCACGAATCTTGGCAACCACTGCCCTGGCATTGGCATCGAGATCCTGACGCGCTCCAGTGGTGCCCATCGTTGAAACACAGTAGACGAAGCCTCGAGAGAGGTCCGCGATTTTCTTAGCTCGTTCATCAGTTGTGGTGGGAGTCGCAAGAAAAACGCGCTCAAGCCCCAGCTCTTCACTAACTTGGAGCCACTCGGAAGCTTCGTCGAAGATGAGGTCAGGCGTAATTACGCCATCACAACCAGCCTCTTTCAAGCCTGTAGCAAAATCACGAATACCGAACTGCAGAATCGGGTTCCAATAGCTCATTACTAATACTGGTGTCTGCACTCTGGTCTTGATTGCACGAATCGCATCGAACAAATCGTTCAAACGGAATCCGTTTGCTAGTGCATCCACGGTGGCGGCTTGAATTACAGGACCGTCCATAACAGGGTCACTATACGGAACGCCAAGTTCTAGTACGTCGACGCCGTTCTCGCACATCGCAACCGCTGCATCAATCGATTCTTGAAGTGTTGGATAACCCGCTGGGAAATAGCCGATTAGAGTTCCAAGCCCCTGTGCCTTGCGCGATGCAATAAGTTCAGCTACCTGTCCCATTAGTTCTCCAAGAGCCCGAAATAGCGACCGGCGGTTTCCATGTCCTTATCACCACGACCGGAGAGATTCACCAAAATTGTGGCCTCAGGTCCTAGCTCGTCGCCAAGCTTCAAGGCACCGGCAAGAGCATGTGCAGACTCGATGGCTGGGATGATGCCTTCGGTTTGACTTAGGAGCCTCAGCGCCTGCATTGCCTCGTCATCCGAGATTCCGCGGTACTGAGCCCGTCCTAGGTCTTTGAGCCAAGAATGCTCGGGACCAACACCCGGGTAGTCGAGACCGGCCGAAATCGAGTGGCTATCGATGGTCTGGCCGTCAGCGTCCTGAAGCATGTAACTACGGGCGCCATGAAGTACTCCAGGTTTTCCGTAGTTCAAAGTCGCTGCGTGACGATCGGTATCCATACCTTCACCGGCAGCCTCGAATCCGTAGATGGCCACAGCGGCATCGTCTAGGAACGCGTGAAAAAGGCCAATTGCGTTCGAACCACCACCGACACAAGCGGCCAGAGCCGTTGGCAGGGTTCCAAACTGTTCGAGCATCTGCTCGCGAGCCTCGACACCGATCACTGAGTGGAAATCGCGAACCATTTCTGGGAACGGATGAGGCCCGGCCACAGTACCGAGCAGGTAGTGGGTGTTTTCTACATTGGTGACCCAGTCGCGAAGAGCCTC
>JBEGRZ010000036.1:0-12043 GCA_041180115.1 Actinomycetota bacterium | reverse complement strand
GACGAGAAAGAACGCGACCTAAACCAGACCTTCAACGAGGTCATTGGCAGTGTGCAATACATCCTGGACCAGGAAACCGCGGCATTGAACGTCCAGGCCGGAGTTCTGCGATCACTCTCACCTCAGGGAACCCTGGACCGCGGCTACTCGGTAGTTCGCGACAAAGATGGCCACGTAATTCTCGATGGCACGAAGGTCAAAGCCGGCACCACCCTAAACATCCGCCTAGCCAAGGGCGAAATTCAAGCAACCTCAAACTGAATTAAACTGGAGTAATCATGGCTGAGAAAAACAACGACGACATCGCGAAGCTCTCCTACGAGCAGGCTCGCGATGCACTGGGTCAGGTTCTAACCGAGCTTGAGTCTGGTTCAGCCACTCTCGAGAGCAGCATGCAGCTTTGGGAGCGCGGCGAAGCGCTAGCCAAGCACTGCCAGGGTCTTCTAGCCGGCGCTAAGAAGAAGATCGACGAAGCACTGAAAGACAAGTAGTTGAGCGAACTTAGCGCCAAAGAGCGCAGAGCAAAGCAGACGGTGAACAACCTACTGCTTTCGCTTTTGGCTACCGCAGCTATGGTTCTGATGATCGTCCTAGTAGTTCCTCGCGATGAATCTTCACGCATTCCAAAGATTGACTACACCGCGGTTGCCACCGAAGCGACCAAATCGAGTGGCAACGAGATTATCGTTCCTGAACTTCCAACTGGTTGGTGGGCTAACCAAGCCAAGTGGCTGGGCCAGCCGGTAGACGCCGTGCCACGTTTCGAGGTTGGTTTTGTAGGACCTGAAAACGAATACATCGGCGAAACCCACGCATTCGGCGTGAACCCAACTTGGATTGCTCTTTCCATGAAAGATGTAGTTCTGGCCGAAACCTTCACCAACCCGGGCAGTAACTACAAGTGGGAGATCTACCAAAGTCCGGTAGTCCACGAACCTGCCAAGACCAAAGACATCATTTGGATGCTCCAGGTTGATGGCAACGCCATTCAGCTCTACGGCACCGGAAGTAAATCCCAGTTCGCCGCAATCACGAAGTCGATCGAGCAGCAGTTGGAGGCAAAGTAATGGCATACACCCGCCCTCAAACCCCGAAGGAAGCTTGGGCGGCCCTGCTCGAAGGCAACCAGCACTTCATCAGTGGCCAGCCTTCTCACCCTCGACAAGATATTGACCGCCGCGAGAACGTGGCAGAGGTTCAGCGCCCATTCGCAGCCCTGTTCGGCTGCTCAGACTCTCGCCTTTCGGCAGAAATCATCTTCGACGTTGGCCTCGGCGACCTCTTCGTGGTTCGCAACGCCGGTCAGGTAATCGCCGAAACTATCCTCGGCTCGCTCGAATACGCCGTTGAGGTTTTGAAGGTTCCCCTGATTCTCGTTCTCGGACACGATGAGTGTGGTGCCATTCGTGCCACCATCGACGCCAAAGAAGGCAACCTCAAGAGCAACGGTGAGTTCATTCACAACATCGTGGCCCGTATTGCCCCAACCGTCACCGAGTCTTATGCCGCCGGCAAGAAAGACATCGACGACATCACAGCGCTTCACATCCAAGACACCATCAATGACATGATGGGTCGTTCCAACCTCATCGCTACCGCGGTAAAGGAAGGTAAATTGGGTGTGGTCGGAGCAAACTACAAGCTTGCTCTCGGAGAAATCCATCCCCTAGTCATTCACGGCGACATCGCCTAACGAAAGGTTTCAACGTGGAATACCGCATCGAACACGACACCATGGGTGAGGTAAAAGTACCTCTAAACGCCCTTTACGCAGCGCAGACCCAGCGTGCCGTCGAGAACTTCCCGATCTCTGGCACCACCCTCGAGCGCGCTCACATCGCCGCTTTGGCCCAGATCAAGAAGTCGGCAGCTCTAGCCAACGCCACCCTCGGCGTTCTAAAGCCTGAGGTTGCCAAGGCAATTGCCGAAGCGGCAGACGCAGTGATTACCGGCAAGCACGACGGTGAATTCCCAGTGGATATCTTCCAGACTGGCTCTGGCACCTCCTCGAACATGAACATGAACGAGGTTCTAGGCACCCTAGCCTCGACCATCCTCGGCGACACCGTTCACCCGAACGACCACGTCAACGCCAGCCAGTCGAGCAACGACGTCTTCCCTACCAGCGTTCACGTTGCCGTTACCTCGGCACTGATCCACGATCTGCTTCCAAGCCTTGACCACCTAGCCACCGCGCTAGAAAAGAAGGCAAAGCTATGGGCAACCGTAGTGAAGGCGGGTCGCACCCACCTCATGGACGCAACCCCAGTGACCCTAGGGCAGGAGTTCGGCGGCTACGCAGCCCAGATTCGCTACGCAATCGAGCGCGTGAACAGCACCATCGTTCGCGTTGCCGAGGTTCCTCTTGGTGGAACTGCTGTTGGCACCGGAATCAACACCCCGAAGGGCTTCCCTCAGGAAGTTATCCGCCTACTGGCAGCCGAGACCAAGCTTCCAATCACCGAAGCACGCGACCACTTCGAAGCACAGGGTGCTCGTGACGCATTGGTTGAAGGCATGGGAGCACTTCGTGTTCTCGCAGTTAGCCTCACCAAGATCAACAACGACCTTCGCTGGATGGGCTCCGGACCAAACGCAGGTCTTGGCGAACTTCACATCCCAGACCTTCAGCCTGGCTCATCGATTATGCCTGGCAAGGTCAACCCGGTTATCCCTGAAGCAGTGATGATGGTTTGCGCCCGCGTTATCGGAAACGACGCAACCGTTGCCTGGGCTGGCGCCACCGGTAACTTCGAACTGAACGTAGCAATCCCGGTAATGGGTAACGCCCTACTAGAGTCGATTCGCCTTCTAAGCAACAGCATGCGCCTACTAGCCGACAAGACCGTAGACGGCCTTGAGGTAAACGAAGAGCGCGCTCTAGCCCTAGCCGAGTCAAGCCCAAGCATCGTTACCCCGCTGAACAAGTTCATCGGCTACGAAGCAGCTGCCAAGATTGCCAAGCACTCGGTTGCGAAGAGCATCACCGTTCGCGAAGCCACCATCGAGCTCGGCTACGTAGACGGAGAAAAGCTAACCATGGAACAGCTGGACAAGGCTCTCAACGTACTATCGATGACCAAGCCGGCGTAAGTATAACCAGCCAAAAGCCAACTAAAAGATACGGCCCGAGAGCAATAGTGCTCCGGGTCGTTATCTTTTTGAACAGCATTCCACCGAGGACGAAGATTCCTGCACTCACAAACGTCCAGAGTAAAGACTGCCAAAGGAGGTGAAGTGAGAACCAGGTCAGCAGCAAACTCAAACCGGTCATGAGTTTCACATCTCCCATGCCGATGAAACCCCTGAGCGAAAGCAGAGTGCCAACTCCGAAGATGGCCACCGAAGCACCAATTGCTACTAGTACTCGCATCCAGTCGAGGGTCAAGGCAATACCTAGTAGTGAGATGGCAATGCCAGGCAGGGTGATCTTGTTCGGCAGCCTGCGCTCTCGCAGGTCTATGACAATCAGCGGAATGGTCGTGGCAGCGAAAAAGCCGACCCCTAGTAGTGGAAACATCCTCCAAAACTAAAACGCACCCAAATGGGGTGCGTTCTAGTTTTCAACAAGTTACGCGCTAACATCTCCAACGCGCTCCCAAATCTTCGAGATGATCTGCCACTTGCCGTTGATGAAGATCAGGCTAAGGTAGTCCTGCATTACGCCGCCAAACATTTCTAGCTGAACTTTGGCGAGGGCTGCGGTGTCTGAGATTTCGTCGATCATGAGGATCTTCTCGTTGCGGGCTTCACCCTTTGACTGTGGTGACTCGCGGTTGACTACAGCTTCGCGGTAGATGACGTATGGTCGGATGTTTAATTCACCAGACTGGGCACTGTAGAGAACCACGTTCTCGTTGAATACGCGGTCGAACTTCTCCATGTCTTGCGTATGCATGGCGTCGAAGTAGTCTGCAAGCATTGCCTCGATGGCTGGTCGGTTAGTCATTTGCTAATTATCTAGCAGGTCGGTGACCAGTGCGGCGATTGCCGAGCGTTCAGAGCGCATTAGGGTTACGTGACCGAAGAGGTCTTGACCCTTGAGAGCTTCAATAACGGCAGCGATGCCGTCGTGGCGACCGACTCGTAGGTTGTCACGCTGGGCCACATCATGGGTGAGAACGACTTTCGAGTTCTGGCCGATTCGGCTGAGCACCGTTAGGAGCACGTTGCGTTCTAGCGACTGCGCTTCGTCAACGATCACGAAGGCGTCGTGGAGGGAGCGTCCGCGGATGTGAGTCAGCGGGAGAACTTCCAGGATTCCGCGCTCAACTACGTGGTTCACCACCTCTTTGGAGACGAGTGCGCCGAGGGTGTCGAAGATGGCCTGACCCCAAGGGTTCATCTTCTCCCCTTCGGTGCCAGGGAGGAAACCGATGTCTTGGCCACCAACTGCGTAGATTGGGCGGAAGACCATGATCTTCTTGTGGGCACGACGCTCAAGCACGGCCTCTAGCGCGGCGCACAGGGCAAGAGCAGACTTACCGGTTCCAGCCCTTCCACCGAGGCTCACAATGCCTACGTCGGAGTCAAGCAGGAGGTCGATGGCGAGCTTCTGTTCGGCACTGCGGCCGTGAACGCCGAAGACGTCTCGGTCGCCACGTACGGCTTGGATGCGGCCGTCTCGAGTGACACGGCCGAGGGCTTGGCCACGGTCACTGTTGATGACCAGACCAGTGTTTACCGGAAGGTCTTTGACTTTGTCTGTCTGGACGGCGTCGTTGTCGTAGAGTTCGTTCATCTCTTCGCCAGAGATGGTGATCTGAGCCTGGCCAGACCAGCCGGAGTCAACGGCTAGGTTGTTGCGGTATTCCTCGGCGCGCATGCCGAGGGCAGCAACTTTGACTCGAAGCGGTAGGTCTTGGGACACCACAGTGACGTCCTGGCCCTCGTTAGCAAGGTTGAATGCCACGGCAAGGATGCGGGAGTCGTTGTCGCCTAGCTGGAAGCCGAGAGGCAGAACCGACTGGTCAATGTGGTTGAGTTCAACTCGAAGAGTTCCGCCCTCGCCAACTTCGATTGGGAAGTCGAGGCGTTCGTGTTCTTGGCGAAGGTCGTCCAGAGAGCGCAGAGCCTGGCGGGCGAAATAACCGATCTCTGGGTCGTGGCGCTTCTTCTCGAGTTCATTGATCACCACGATTGGAATCACAACTGATTGTTCTTTGAACCGGAACAGAGCCTTAGGGTCGGAAAGCAGAACCGAAGTGTCGAGCACGTAAGTGCGCAAACCCTGTTCTTGACTCTTTACTGACTTGGAACTGGTTGCACTGCTACGTGGCACTAGGACTCCTCACTGGCGGTCTTGTTTTGAAGATAAGACTTGGAGTCGTTTAGTTTCGGTTTCGACACGCCCGAGTGCGTGATTTGTAACCTACTGTTTAGGCACCGAAGCGTCGATGGCGATTAGCGAAGGCTCGAACCGCGCGCAGGAAGTCAACCTTACGGAAGTCTGGCCAGAGCGCCTCTTCGAAGTAGAACTCCGAGTTGGCGCTCTGCCAAATCAGGAATCCGCTGAGGCGTTGTTCGCCAGAGGTTCTGATGACGAGGTCTGGATCGGGGTGACCGGAGGTGTAGAGGTGTTCGCCAATGAGTTCCGGGGTGAGGCTTTCGGCGAGTTCGTCGATGGTCTTGGTGGAGTTCTTGGCGAGGATACTCTTCACTGCGTCGGTGATTTCGTGGCGGCCACCGTAGGCGATGGCGAGGTTGACGTGAAGCCCCTTGGTTTTTTCTGTTTTCTTTTCCGCTTTTTCGATGGTGTCGCAAAGCCGTTCAGGTAGCAGGTTTCGGTCGCCAACCAGCTGTAGTTTCCACCTACCGGCTTCGGTGAGGGTCTTTACAAGGTCGTCGATGACACCGAGTAGATCGCCAAGCTCCTGGCTCTTGCGGTTGGTGAGATTGTCTGTCGAGAGAAGGTAGAGGGTGACCATCTCGATGCCGAGTTCGTCACACCAACCCAAGAATTCCTTGGTCTTGATGGCGCCGGCGGTGTGACCATCCTTGGCAGTGTGCCCGTCTTTGAGCGCGGCCCAGCGACGATTTCCGTCCAAGATAACGGCGATGTGGTGCGGCATCGACTCAACTGGAATCGTCTTGGCCAGCGAGCCCTCGTAGATCTTGTAAATCAGGTTGCGCACGTTTATAAGGCTACTAGTCTTGAGGCATGGGCAAACCTAATCTTGACGACACACAGACCATCCACTTGCCGGTGTCTTCTGGATTCCCCGTAGTTCAAGAAACCAAGCCAACCATGCGTGGCTGGCTACACGCAGGTATTCTGCCGATCGTCATTGCAGGTGGCGTGGTGCTAATTGTTTTGGCTGAAGGCGCTGCTGGCAAGGTTGCAGCATCGATCTTCTTTGCCTCTTCGTTCCTACTTTTTGGTAACTCGGCGCTATACCACCGCTTCAACTGGAAGCCAAAAACCAAGCTGGTTCTAAAGCGCATTGACCACGCAAACATCTTCCTATTGATAGCTGGAAGTTACACTCCGATGACCATGCTCGCGCTCGAGTTCAACAAGGGCTTGCTGCTACTGATTTTGATCTGGTCGATGACCATAGTCGGAATCCTGTTCCGAGTGTTCTGGATTAATGCACCGCGTTGGCTCTACGTGCCGATCTACATCGGCATGGGCTGGGGCGCATTCGTCTACATTCGCGAATTCATGGCAGCCAACCTACCGATGATGATTCTGATTCTGGCCGGAGGTCTTGCCTACACGTTAGGTGCGATGGTTTACGGATTCAAGTGGCCGAACCCATCGCCTAAGCACTTTGGGTTCCACGAAATTTTTCACACGCTAACCGTGGTTGCTTTTGGCGCCCACTGGACGGCAGCGTTACTTATTTGCCTTGCGCCCCTTAGCGGCAGCTTCGCTGGCTAGCTTTTCCTGAATCTCCTGACGGTAGCGAACGCGACGAACGCGGCGCACCATGTCGAGGATCAAGAAGGTCGCAGCAACCATCATCACGAATACGGCTAGAAAACCGATGACGCCAGGGCTGTAATAAAGCTTGTTTGGGTCGGTGAGCGGGTCAGCCGCAAGAAAATCGTTGTTTACAGCGTTTAGAAGTGCGCGAGAAAGCATGATTTAAGTATGCCTCAAAGGCAGGTTACCCTTGAAATATGACCAAAACTGACGACGTCCTTGCCGCACGCTATGGCAAGAAGAAATCCGGTGGACGCATCGCCGTCCTAGGTTTCGTCGGCGTGCTCTTGACCCTGTTTTTCGGTTTCGGGATCTATTGGAACTTCATAGCCAAGCCTGACGTTTCAATTGAGTTGCTGAGCTTTGCTCCCGTTGACGCAAACCACATTTCGGGCAAGTACACCGCCCTGACTGGCGACCAGGCCGGGACCTGCGTAGTGAAGGCGCTTGACGGCTCAGGGCAGATTGTTGGCTACCTTGAGTTGGAAATTCCTGCTGGAACGTCAGACAAGGTTGCTTACGAGGTCATAGTGAAGACCGTGGTCCCAGCAAGCATCCTCAAAGCAGACACCTGCAGCGTCAAATAGAATATTCCAATGTCTGAAGAACCAACCTGGCTAACTCAAGAAGCCTTTGACCGCCTAGCAGCCGAGCTAAACCAGCTGCTGACCGTAGAGCGCGCCGACATCGCCCGCCGCATTGGCGAGGCTCGTGAAGAGGGCGACCTAAAGGAGAACGGTGGCTACCACGCAGCCAAGGAAGAGCAGGGCAAGATTGAGGCCCGCATCTTCCGCCTAGAGCGCATTTTGGCTAGCGCAGTTGTTGGCGAGCCACCAGCCAGCCACGGAATCGTTGAGCAGGGCCAGTGGATCACGGTTGAGCTGAATGGCGAAGAGACCGCATTCCTACTTGGTTCGGCAGAAATCGCAGAAGACCACATCAACGTTTATTCGCCAGACTCACCGGTTGGCAAAGCCATCCTCGGCTTGAAGATTGGCGAGACCGCGACCTACCTAACCCCAATGGGTAAGGAGCGTTCGGTCAAGGTTCTAAACGTCGAACCGTTCCGCGGTTAGTTTGGAATGCGCGGGTTCAGACCCGCATCCTTCAACGCCTTGATCACGCGGTCGCGGTGTTCGCGTCCAGAAGTCTCAACCGAGAGACGCAACTCAACTTCGCTGATGTCTAGATCGTTGGCGTGACGAGTGTGAAGCACCTCAACCACGTTTCCATGAACCGCGGCAATCGCCTCGGCAGTCTTTACCAACTGACCAGGACGGTCTGGAAGCATTACCGAGACGTTGGTGTAACGCTCGGACGCCATGAGTCCGTGGCCGATGATCTTCTGAAGTAGTAGCGGATCGATGTTGCCGCCCGAGAGCACAACCACGGTCTTGCCCTTTGGCTTGATGGCACCAGACATCAGCGCAGCTACGGTTGCAGCGCCTGCAGGCTCAACAACCAACTTGGCTCGCTCTAGAAGCAACACGATTGCCTTGGCAATGTCGTCGTCTGAAACGGCAACAACCTTGTCAACGTTCTGAGCGATCAGCTCGAACGGAATCTTGCCAGGCTTAGAAACCGCGATGCCGTCTGCGATGGTTCGCGAGGTCTCAATCTGCAGCGGCTTACCGGCTTTGAGCGAAGGAATGTAGGCGGCGGTGTTCTTCGCCTGAACCCCGTAAACCTTGATCTTACGACCGTACTTGGCAGCGTATGCCTTCACCGCGGAAGAAACACCGGCAGCCAAACCGCCACCACCGATCGAAACAATGATGTTTTCAACGTCTGGAACCTGGTCCAGAATCTCAAGCCCAACGGTTCCCTGACCGAGGACGACGTCCTTGTGGTCATAAGGCGGGATGAAGATGGCGCCCTTAGCGGCAGCATACTTCTGTGCGGCGGCTAGAGTCTCGGCGAAGACATCACCCTCAAGGATGACCGAAGCGCCATAGTTCTTGGTAGCTTCAAACTTTGGCAGGCTGGCACCGAATGGCATAAAGATGGTTGCCTTGATTCCGAGCTTCTTGGCAGCCAGAGCCACACCCTGCGCGTGGTTACCGGCCGAAGCCGCAACAACACCCTTCTTACGCTCGGCTGGGGTTAGCTTACTCATCAGGTGGTAAGCGCCACGAAGCTTATAGGCACCGGTTCGCTGCAGGTTCTCAGCCTTCAACACAACCTCTACTCCAGTTAACCCAGAGAGTGCGTGGCTGTCTAGTACTGGCGTAACGTTGGCAACCTTGCGCACAATAATCTCGGCGGCTTGGAATTGTTCAAGCGTTGGAGATTTAGGTGCGGCTGGCTTTGCCATGGGAAGTCCTTTGGTTGTTTGGCTTTGTATAGAGTTTAGTTTGTGAAACCAGCCATCACCCTGACCAATGCCGAGGCCCGTGCCGTCGCGCTAGATGCCCTGGGTTTCACCACTAACAAACCGACTTCCGTCAAAGAGGTTTTCGCACGAACCCACCTGCTGCAGGTTGACTCGGTCAATGTCTTCGAACGTGCCCACTACATGCCCCTATTCTCAAGGCTAGGGAATTACAAAAAGTCTGAGCTTGATGAACTTATGGGTGGATTCGACCCACACCTGATCGAGTATTGGTGCCACGAGGCTTCCATCATCGAAACCGCGGATCTCCCGCTGTTCCACTGGCGAATGAGTGACAACAGCTACAACAACTGGGACGAAAAACTCGGTGCCTGGATCACCAAAGAACTCACCGAGCGCGGACCACTGACTACCAGCGACCTAGAACACCCGGAACACTCCCGCAAAGGCGCTTGGTGGGGCTGGAGCGATGTAAAGCGAACCCTAGAGCGCATGTTCTACTGCGGAGCTTTAGTATCTGGTGGCCGAACCGGCTTCAAACGCATCTACGCTCTCCCTGAGCAGGTGCTGCCAACCAAACTACTAGAGAACCCTCCTACCAAAGACGAAGCCCAGAAGACCCTGCTGCTCAAGGCAGCCAAGGCACTGGGTGTTGCCAGCCAAAAAGACCTCGCCGATTACTTCCGCCTACCGTTGTCTCAGATGAACCACCTGATCCACGAACTGGTTGAAGAAGGCAAGCTTCTCACGGCCGAAGTAGAGAACTGGAAGCCGAAGGCATTCATCCTGCCAGGAACCAATATCGAGGCACCCATGCACAAGGGCACCACGATTCTCAGCCCGTTCGACCCTGTCTGTTGGAACCGAGACCGCACTAGTCGCCTATACGGCTTCGACTACAAGATTGAGATTTACGTACCAGCCCCGAAGCGCATCTACGGCTACTACAGCCTGCCTGTGCTTCACAACGGCGAACTGATCGCACGCCTGGACCTCAAGAGTGACCGCCAGAACAAGACACTTCTCGTTCAATCGACCTGGGCGGAAGAAGCGAAAACCGGCAAGTTCCCAACCAAGGCCTTGGCGAAACATCTAAAGGATGTTGCCAAGTGGCAGGGCTTGCCGGCTATCGAGGTAAAAGATCCGGGGAATGTTTCCCTAGAACTTCGTACCAATCTGCTTTAGTCTTTCGATTCGCTTTGGAATCGGCGGGTGCGAAGAGAACATGCGCTCCACAAGACCTGGCTTCATTGGGTCAGCGATGTACATGTGCGACATCGACGAACTGGCACGTCGCATTGGACGACCGTACTCCCCGAGCTTCTGCAAAGCCGAAGCCAAGCCATCTGGGTAACGAGTGATCTCGGCACTTGTGGCATCGGCAAGGTATTCACGCTGACGCGAAACCGCCGCATTGACCAGTGGGCCAATTAGAAACGCCACAATGCTGCCAACGATTCCAACCAATAGCAAAATTGCTCCAAGCCCGTTGTCACGACTGTCACGGCGATCGAGGTTTGACCAGAAGGCCATACGCATTGCGAAGTCGGCCAAGATACCGATAGCCGAAATTAGACCGAACACGATGGTCGAAACCAAGATGTCGTAGTTCTTCACGTGACCCATCTCGTGGGCCATTACGCCCTCGAGCTCTTTGTCATCCATGATGGCAAGGAGACCCGAGGTAGCGGCAACAACCGCATGTTCCGGATTGCGCCCGGTAGCAAAAGCGTTCGGCGCATCATCAGGGATGATGTAAACCTTCGGCATTGGCATACCCTGCGCAATCGAGATGTTCTCAACGGTTCGCCAGAGGCGAGGGTTGTCGGCCTTCTGGATAGGCACGGCTCCAGACATCGCAACCGCGATAGACGTGGATGCGAAGTACTGGAAAACCGTGTAACCAACCACGAACAGGATGATCGGCACTACCGAGGAGCCATTACCTGAGTAATAGCCCCACGCATATGCCAAACCACCCAGCAGGCCAACAAAACCCAGGATGATGATTATGGTGTTGCGCTTATTGGCTGCAATCGCCCGATACATCTAAACCCCTATTAAAACTTGACCTGCGGTGGCTCTTCAATCGATGCGCGATCGGCAACTTCGAAGAACTCGCGCTCGCTAAAGCCAAGCGACTTCACGAACAGGTTCTGTGGGAACGACTTGATCTTGATGTTTAGCTCACGAACTCCGCCGTTGTAGAAGCGGCGTGCAGCCATGATCTTGTCTTCAGTGTCAGTCAGTTCCTGCTGAAGAGCTAGGAAGTTCTGGTTTGCCTGTAGCTGTGGGTAAGCCTCAGCAACCGCGAACAGGCTCTTCAGGGTTCCCTGAAGATCGCCTTCAGCCTGGGCAGCCTTAGCCGGGTGAGATAGAACATCTGGCGATACGGTAGCCGCACGAGCCTTAGTTACGTTCTCAAATACTTCTTTTTCGTGAGTGGCGTAGCCCTTCACGGTTTCAATGAGGTTTGGAATTAGGTCGGCACGACGCTTGAGCTGAATCGTGATATCGCTCCAGGCTTCGTCCACGCGAGTGTTCAAAGTCACTAGGCCGTTGTAAGTTGACCAAAGGTAAAGACCAATCAGCACAACAATGCCGAGAATGATCCAAATGGCTTCCATGTTTCTCCTTTTGATGCACTTTGCATCACGCTCTAATGCTACGAAACCAAAGCGACATCAAACACCAATTCACAGAATGCTCTCAGCGAACATCCAGAGTGAGCGTATGAAGGTTTAACCCTTTCGAACCTTAGCAATACGTCGCAGTTGAGTCAC
>JBEGRZ010000035.1:0-12374 GCA_041180115.1 Actinomycetota bacterium | reverse complement strand
TCATGAATGCGGTGTTGATAGACATCGCCATGGCGGTGTTGATGTTCGGGTTGGTTGGTTCCTTTGCAGCCGAGTTCTTTGGCTTGTAGGTTCCAGCCCAGGCGCCACAGCGAGATGGGATCTCGTCTGGTAGCCATTCGTGGATTCGACCGTCAACCTTGTCGCCAAGCTTCTTACCAGACTGCAACCAGGTGGCCAAGGTGAAAACCTTGTAAGCAGAACCAGTTGGGAAACCTGAAGAGCCACCGTAGTTTTTGTCGGAACTGTAGTTGACCGAGGTGTGACCCTTTTCGCCAGACTGAGTCTGATCGTAGATGCGGTTCTGAGACATGGCTAGTACGCGACCGGTACCAACCTCTACCGAAACCGAGGCCGCGCCCAATTTGTTCTTATCAGTGACCGGAACTCGCTTTTTGATCATGGAGTCGGTCTTGTTCTGCATTTTGATGTTCATGGTGCTGTAAATCTCAAGACCACCACGACGTAGCAGGTTCTGACGGTCTTCAAGAGTGGCACCGAACTCTGGAGAGTTGCGAACTGTCCAAACCACGTAGTCACAGAAGAATGCGGTGGCTTGGTTTGCCTCACAGCCCTGGTTTAGTTTGGTGATGTTTACAGTGATCGGCTTCGCCTTTGCAGCATCAGCCTCGGACTGAGAGATGTAGTCAGGGACCATGTTCTGAATTACGAAGTCGCGACGAATCTTTGCTGCTGGCAGGTTCTCTTCGGCGTCTGGCTTGTACACGTTTGGAGACTGCAACATACCTGCTAGCAGTGCACCTTCCTCAAGGTTTAGTTCGCTAGCCTTCTTGCCGAAGTAGTACTCGCTGGCTGCTTCAACACCGTAAATCTGGTTGCCGAAGAACGAGAGGTTTGCATAACCTGCAAAGATCTCTTTTTTGGTGAAGTCTTGTTCAACCGCAAGAGCCAAACGAATTTCGCGAAGCTTACGAGCTGGGTTTGGATCCCTAGCTTCTTCGGCAGCCTTCTTATCGCCCTTGATCATGGCGGATTCAACCAGGCTGTTACGAACGTACTGCATGGTGATCGTTGAGGCACCTGGGCCGCCTCCACCCTTCAACGCAGAGTTAACCGCTGCGCGCACCAGCGAAATGAAGTCAACGCCTGAGTGGCTGTAGTAGCGAGGGTCCTCGGTGGCGATAACCGCGTTCTTGAAGTTGTCTGAGATGTCTTCGAATGCGACCGAGATTCGGTTGTCCTCGTAGAAGTCGTTGATCTTTACCGGGTTGCCTTCGTCGTCCACGCCGTAAAGGGTGGAAGCCTGGTTAGCGTTGACCGGCTCCATGTACTTTGGAAGAGACTCAAACAGGGCTACACCCAGCGAGCCACCGACACCGGAAACCACTAGTAGCGGAGTTAGAAGAACCAAACCGACCAGACCGACGAGTGCGTTCAAGCCCGCAAACTTGAGGATACGGCTGAGAATTGTTTCGCCCTGATTGCTCGTAGACATAAGTACAAGGTTACCTTCTATTGCCTCAAGATTCCCTGACAAGTAGCCCAGAGCGAAACTCACAGGTAGCCTTAAGGAATGAGCAAAATCGAGTCACGCCTAGTAGAACTAGGATCTCCGCTACCTGAGGTAGCCAAGCCTGTTGCCGCTTACGTTCCAGCGGTTGTATCCGGAAACCTAGTATTCACTTCGGGGCAGTTGCCATTTACCGCGGGAGCACTTCCTGAAACTGGCAAGTTGGGTGATTCGGTTAGCCCAGAGAATGCGAAGGCCTACGCTCGTCAGGCTGCACTAAACGCGCTCGCCGCAGTAAAGCTTGTAATCGGCGACCTAGATCGCGTGAAGCGAATTGTGAAGCTGGTTGGCTTTGTAGCCTCGACCCCAGACTTCACCGGACAGCCGGGTGTGATTAACGGCGCCTCCGAATTCCTCGGAGAGGTTTTCGGTGATGCCGGAGCACACGCACGAAGCGCCGTTGGAGTTCCATCGTTGCCGCTGGACTCGCCAGTTGAGCTGGAACTAATCGTAGAGTTCGAATAAACCCTTAGTCGCTTGCTCCACCGGCGATCTTCGAGCTGATTACGCTCATTACGCTGGTGTCGGCAAGAGTGGTTACATCGCCAATTGGACGGTCTTCAGCAACGTCACGAAGTAGTCGTCGCATGATCTTGCCCGAACGAGTCTTTGGTAGCTCAGCCACGACCATAATCTGACGAGGGCGAGCGATCGGACCGATGTCTTTCGATACGTGCTCACGCAAAATCTTCGAGATGTTCTCGGCTTCGCCTGCTGCCTCAACCTGGTCGAGACGTAAGATAACGAACGCCACCACGGCCTGACCGGTGATGTCATCCTTCGCTCCAACGACAGCAGCTTCGGCAACCCATGGGTGGCCGACTAGCGACGATTCAATCTCGGCGGTCGATAGACGGTGACCGGAAACGTTCATCACGTCGTCCACGCGTCCTAGTAACCAGAGGTCGCCATCCTCATCCCACTTAGCGCCGTCGCCGGCGAAGTACTGACCTTCGAAGTTTGACCAGTAGGCCTCGTGGAAGCGTCCTGGGTTACGCCAGATTCCGCGAAGCATCGATGGCCAAGGTTCGGTGATGGTCAGTAGACCAGCTTCGCCGCGAGGAACTTCCTTGCCCTCTTCGTTTACGATCTTGATCTCGATACCTGGTACCGGAGTCTGAGCCGAACCAGGCTTTAGCGAGGTAACGCCAGGTAGAGGTGAGACCATGATTGCTCCGGTCTCGGTCTGCCACCAAGTGTCAACGATTGGGCACTTGCCGCCACCAATTACGTCGCGGTACCACAGCCATGCCTCAGGGTTGATTGGCTCACCAACCGAACCGAGGACGCGAAGGCTCGATAGGTCGAACTTGTCTGGAATCTCGCGACCAAGCTTCATGAACGAACGAATCGCGGTTGGAGCGGTGTAGAAGATAGAGACCTTGTAGCGCTCGATGATTTCCCACCAGCGGCCTGGGTGCGGTGCATCTGGGGTTCCTTCGAAGATAACCTGCGAGGCGCCGTTGGCTAGCGGACCGTAAGCCACGTATGAGTGACCGGTAATCCAGCCGATGTCTGCGGTACACCAGTAGACATCGGTCTCAGGGTGTAGGTCGAAGATGTTGCGGTGGGTGTAGCTGGCCTGGGTTAGGTAACCTCCCGAAGTGTGCAAGATGCCCTTTGGTGCTCCGGTGGTTCCCGAGGTGTAGAGGATGAACAATTCCTGTTCAGCAGGGAAGGCCTGAGCCTCGTGCTCGTCTGAGGCTTTCGCCATCAGGTCGTGCCACCAGTTGTCCTTCTCGCCCCAGGCGACTTCATCGCCGGTGCGCTTGACCACTAGAACCTGTTCAACGGTCGGGCATTTGCCGTCGGCTAGCGCTTCGTCAACTGCAGGCTTCAGAGCCGATGCCTTGCCCTTGCGGTAACCACCATCTGCTGTTACAACCACGCGGCAGTCAGCATCTTTGATGCGGGTCGCCAGAGCGTCCGATGAGAAACCACCGAAGACAACCGAGTGGATCGCACCGAGGCGAGCAACGGCAAGCATGGTCACGATCGCTTCAGGAATCATCGGCATGTAGATAGCAACTCGGTCACCGCGAACCACACCGAGGTCGGTAAGCACGTTGGCTGCCTTCTTTACCTCTTTGGTTAATTCGGCGAAGGTGATCTCGCGACGGTCGCCAGGTTCACCTTCGAAATAAAGGGCAACGCGGTCGCCGCGGCCTTCGATCACATGGCGGTCAAGACAGTTGTATGCGACATTTAGTTCGCCGTCGTCAAACCAACGAGCGACCGGCGCGTGTGACCAGTCGAGGACCTCGGTGAATGGTTTGTGCCAATGTAAAGCTTTGGCTTGCTTCTCCCAGAAAGCTAGGCGGTCTGCCTTGGCTTCGGTATAAAGGTCAGCCTTTGCAATTGCGTTGGCTGCGAATTCAGGTGTAGGTGCAAAAGTTTTCTTGCCGTCTGACATCGTTGTCGTTCTCCATGGATCCAGTGACATACCCCATTGCATGTCGCTAGGGACATACTGCCAGATTAATCCTGTGAAAATGCCTAAATTTGCCACATTGTTAGACAGAGAGTGTGTAATGTAATAAATGTCGCCTTCGGGCGGCCGCGAGGTCTATTCCCCCCAATTTGACCTCGCCGGCGGCAGGCCCTCCCCCAGAGCCTGCCGCCCCCTTACTTTAAGGGGGCTATTTCTTTTTAGCGGTGGATTTCCTGATTACCAGGGACGGCTCAATCACAATCTGCTTCGGCTTCTGTGACTTATTGCCCTCTAGGTGTTTGAGGATCTGCTCCGCCGCCTGGCGTCCTAGTTCCAGACCCATGTCGTCCACGGTAGTGAGCTTCATCGCATATTCACGAGCAATCGGAGCGTTGTCATAGCCAACAATCGAAACATCGCCTGGCACCGACTTCCCAACCTCAGCCAAAGCCGATATCGCACCGGCAGCAATGTAGTCGTTGGCGGCATAAATTGCGGTAAACGGCTTGCCTGAAGCAATAAGTTCCTTGGTGGCAAGGTAGCCTCCGAGTTGGTTGGTTTTCTGGCTCTCGCCGTAGACCATGCGCGGCATTCCCTGCTCCTGCATGATCTCTACGTAGGCCTTTCGACGATTTCCGGCGATACCGCCCAGACCGCTCAAATGTGCGATGTTTTTGTGACCCAACTTAATTAGGTGCTCGAGCACGATCTGGCTACCGAGGTAGTCGTTCGAGTAAATTAGGTCGGCACCCTTTACTGTGCTCTCGCGAGCACCAACCACGATGGCAGGAATGCTGAGGCCTTCCGTGTTGAGGTTTGCTGGTTCTACGAAGAGGACCACAGCCTCGACATCCATTGAGACCAAGGCGTCGACGGCATCGCCGTGAAGGTTCGGGTTGGTGTGCAGGTCGGTCAGCAGGATTTGGTAGTCCTGTTTGTCAAAGACTTCTCTTAGGCCGATCAACACGTTTGAGTAGGCGAGGTTTTCGTATTCGGTAATGACCATGCCGATGGTCTTGGTTCGGTTCGATGCCAGATTCTGAGCGTTACGACTCGGCCGGTAGTTGAGCTTCTTGATCGCTTTCTGGACCGCTTCACGTTTGGTAGGGGAGACGGCGCTGTCGCCGCGTAGCACCAAAGATACGAGCGACTTGGAGACGCCAGCCGCCTCGGCCACGTCGTAGATTGTGGCCTTCTTATTTACCCCGTCGATTTGAGTCATCGTTTGAATAGGTTACTTGACGGCGGAACTAATGACTTTGTTAGCACAAAATAACATTATGGTAAATCCTGCCTAATTTGGTTGTCGCGCTCCAAAATTATCCGTTAGGTTGACTAAATGGAACGCTCCAATGGAACGCTCCAAAAGTTTAGACCCAAGGAGAACCAATGACCATCGGTGTAGCAGTTATCGGCGCAGGAATGGCAGGTCGCGCTCACGCCGCGGCATATCGTGCAGCAACCTCGCTTTACGGATCGGACCTACCGCCGGTCAAGTTGATCTCGATCGGCGACGTAATGCCACAGTTCGGTCAGGCCGCAGCCGACCGCTTCGGTTACGAGCGCAGCGATGCCGACTGGCGTCGAATTGCCGATGACCCAAACATCCATGCCGTATCGGTCGTTGTTGCCAACCACCTACACCGCGAGATCGTGGAGGGGCTTCTAGCATCTGGCAAGCATGTTCTCTGCGAGAAGCCACTTAGCGACACCCTTGACGACGCCCGTTCGATGGTGGCTGCAGCTGACGGTGCGTCCTCGATCGCCCGTATCGGCCTTACCTTCCTACGTAACCCTGCAATTGCCGCCATTAAGAACATCGTCGCCAGCGGACAGCTCGGCAAGGTTCTTCATTTCAGCGGAAACTACTGGGCCGACTATTCGAGCGACCCAATGAGCCCAATCTCTTGGCGCTACAAGGGTGGCATGGGAACCGGTGCACTAGCCGATGTTGGTTCACACATCTCTTATGTTGCCGAGTTCATCACCGGGCAGCCGTTCTCCGCTGTATCGGGTGCGCGCTTCGTAACTTCAATCACCCAGCGTCCAGTTCCATCTGGCGCGGTTCAGGGCCACTCGGCTGCAACCGCATCTGACAAGTTCGATTCAGTTGAGAACGACGACTACGCCGGTTTCATCGCAGAGTTCGGAAACGTAGCCGGAGCCATTCAGGTTTCCCGTGTGGCAGCCGGACACCCAACTTCGCTTGAGTTTGAGGTTTACTGCGAGAAGGGTGCTGCCAGGTTCAGCCAGGCCCGCAACGGTGAATTCCAGCTCGTACTAAACGAAGACCCATACGGTCAGCGTGGTTTCCGCACCATTCAGGTCGGTCCATCGCACCCATACATCGCCGGTGGTCTACCTGTAGATGCACCTGGTGTGAACGTCGGTCAGAACGACCAGTTCTTCTTCCAGAACCGTGCCTTCCTTCAGGAGGTTGCAGGGCTCCCTGAGACCGAAGATCTTCCTTACTGCCCAGACTTCCGTGACGGACTTCACAACATGGAAGTCATCGAAGCGGTTATCCAGTCGGGCCAGAACAATGGTTCAAACGTCGAGGTTCCTGCTTCGAACCCTAGCTACTTGAAGGGACGCAAGTAATGAAACTCGGTGTCTACAACGCAATCCTGCACGACCGCTCGCTACCTGAAGCTCTCAAGGTAATTGCAGATCTAGGTCTGAGCGCCATCGAAATCAACACCGGAGGTTTTCTTCCCGCTACCCACGTACCGACCATGGACGACATCCTGGTCTCGGACACGGCGCGCGACGACTTCCTAGCTATCTTCGAAGGAACAGGCGTCTCGATCGGTGGCTTGAACTGCAACGGAAACCCACTTCACCCGAACTCCGTTATCGGTGACAAGCATGGCGAGGATGTTCGTCGCTCGGTTCGACTAGCTAACCGTCTAGGCCAACACCGCGTAGTAACCATGTCTGGTCTACCGGGTGGCGAGCCTGGGGCTAAGTACCCAAACTGGATCGTCAACGCTTGGAACTCGGCAGCACTAGATGTGCTCGAGTACCAGTGGGGCATTGCTGCTAAGTACTGGAGTGAAGTAGACAAACTTGCCGCCGACCTAGATGTAAAGGTAGCGCTTGAGCTTCACCCACAGAACCTCGTATTCAACCCAGCCAGCATGCGCGAACTGATCGAGCGCACCGGTGCCACCAACGTGGGTGTCGAGCTAGACGCATCGCACCTGTTCTGGCAGCACATGGATCCGGTTGCCGTGGTGAAGAACATGGGCAGCCTAGTGTTCCACTCGGCAGCCAAAGACGTCCGTATCAACCCACACGCAGCAATCGAAGGAGCGCTGGACAACAGCTTCCGTCGCTTGGGTGCAGACGAAAACCGTACCAACCTCGGTGGGGATGAATGGGCAAACGAATGGCCAAAGCAGTCTGCCTGGGACTTCGTTGCAGTGGGCAAGGGTCACGACGCAAACTACTGGGCCGAATTCCTAAAGGCCCTTTACGCGGTGGACCCAGACATGTTTGTGATCATCGAGCACGAAGACACCTCGATGGGTCGCATTGAAGGCCTCGAGTACGCAGCAGCAACCCTCAAAGAAGCTGCGGCAATCGCGGGCATCACAACTAAATAGATAGGTTTCGGCATAGTCCAACATGCCGGGAAATTGTTAGCGGGATCCCCCGCCGGCAACCAAAGTAACACTGATGAGAGGAACAAATCGTGAAGGTTTCACGTTTTCTAAAGGTAGCGGCAGCTGTTTCTGTTGCAGCTTTGGCATTTGCCGGCTGTAGCTCAAACACCGCTAGCACCGGAACCAAGTTCAGCGCAGTAGCAAACGAGACCGCCAAGGACGTCCACATCGTAGTAATGGGTGGAGCTCCTTCGGACTCGTTCTGGTCTGTTGTTAAGAACGGAACCCTAGACGCAGGTCTAGCAATCGAGAACGCCGGTGGCAAGGTCACCGTACTATCGATGCCTAACTACGACAACTTCAACGCGGACGCAGCGAAGCTTGTTGACCAGATGCTAACCCTAAACCCAACCGCTGTGGTCATTCCTGACTGGGTACCTGACTCGATGAACGAGGGTATCAAGAAGCTAAAGGCTGCAGGCGTAATCGTTGTTCTATACAACTCGGGTCAGCACGAAGTTGAGAACGTAGGCGCAGAGATCTACATCGGCTCTGACGACTACGTAGCAGGAAAGATGGCCGGCGAGGCCATGGCAGCTGCAGGTAAGAAGCACGTTGTTTGTGTGAACACTCTTCCTGGTCTTGCCAACATCGAAGCACGTTGCAAGGGTGTTAAGGACGGTGTTGTCGCCGCAGGTGGTGCCAGCGAGAGCCTAAACCTTCCTTCTTCGTCGTTCGGTGACGCTACCGCTGTTACCCAGGCTGTAAAGGCAGCAATCACCAAGGACACCTCGATCGACGCTCTTGTGTCGATTGGTGACTCTGACGCAGACAGCATCACTGAGGCACTTGCTCAGGCAGGTGTAGCTGACAAGGTTCTACACGGTGGAATCAACGTCAACGCTCAGTCGCTAGAGCGCGTGAAGGCTGGAACCCAGTTCTTCGCAATCGACCAGCAGGGTTACGCACAGGGTTACTACGCAACCTCGTACGCATTCCAGCTAGCTGCCTACGCAATCTCGTTGCCAGTGAAGGAACTCCTATCGGGTCCATCGCTAATCAACAAGGACAACGTAGACAAGGTTCTAGCCGGCGCCAAGGGCGGCCGTCGCTAACCAGCACTGATGTGTGGTGGTGTCGGGTTCAGCCCGGCACCACCCACCTCACCAAAGCAAATCGGTCGTAAATTCGTTTACACCAAGAAACATCGAGGACCCAATGGCCAACTCAGTAGTAGCTCGTAAGAGCATAGGGGAGCAGATTCTAAATCTCACCCGCAGACCGGAACTAGGTGCACTAGCCGGTACCGTAATCGTCTATATCTTTTTCTCAATTTTCGGTGGATCACAGTTCACCGACATTGGTGGTGTATCTGCTTGGATCAACACCGCTTCAGAACTTCTAATCATCGCGCTGCCCGTTGGCCTTCTAATGATTGCCGGCGAATTCGACCTTTCGGTCGGATCGATCCTGGCCGGTAGCTCGGTAACCCTTGCTCTGGTCTCAGGTTTTTGGGGTCTGCCAACCTGGTTCGGCGTGATCTGTGCGCTTACCCTAGGTGTAACCGCTGGCTACCTAAATGGCCTAATGGTTACCAAGACCAAAGTGCCGTCGTTCATCGTTACCCTAGCCATGCAGTTCGGTCTAGCCGGTCTAACCCTTGGTCTAGTTCGCCTTATCACCCTGACTACCAGCATCCCGCTGAAGGATGACTCGTTCGTAAAGACCATGTTCGGCGGCAAGTTCGGTATCGGCGAAGGAGCTCCTGAGCAGTTCGAGAACGCTGTGTTCTGGGCGCTAGGAATCGCGGTCATCGTCGTCCTAGTTCTTCACGTGAGCCCTTACGGCAACTGGATCTTCGCTATCGGTGGCGACATCATCTCGGCTCGTGCCGCTGGTGTTCCAGTTGAAAAGACCAAGATCGTTCTATTCATGTCGACCGGATTCGGTGCAGCACTGGTTGGTGTCATCCAGGCTCTGCTCTATAACGGAACCTCAACTAGCGCAGGACAATCCTTCGTATTCAACTCGGTTATCGCCGTGGTTATCGGTGGAGTGCTTCTTACCGGTGGTTACGGCTCGGTGCTAGGCGTAGTACTAGGTACCTTCACCTTCTCGATCGTGAACCGCGGTGTCTTCTATACCGGTTGGGACTCAGACTGGGCAGCTCTAATCCTCGGAATCCTGCTGCTCGCAGCGGTTCTAATGAACAACACCTTCCGTCGCTTGGCTCTAAGCGGCGGCAAGAAGAAGGAGGTCAAGAAGAATGACTAAGCGCACTGGAACTCCGCTGCTGAAGCTCAGCAACGTTTCGAAGGTATTCGCCGGTTATCGTGCACTCGACGACGTCTCGCTCGAGGTTTACCCGGGACAGGTTCTCTGTCTTCTAGGTGACAACGGTGCAGGTAAGTCGACCTTGATCAAGGTTCTTGCCGGTTTCCACGAGCCAACCACTGGATCTCTCGAAGTGAATGGGGAAATCACCGCATTCAAGAGCCCTAAGGACGCCAGCCAGGCCGGAATCGCAACCGTGCACCAGTTCGGTGGAACCTTCCCGCTGATGAGCATCGGTCGTTCTTTCTTCGTTGGCGCCGAGCCAACCAAGGGCTGGGGACCGTTCAAGCGTTTCGACCGCAAGTTCGCGAACGAAACCGCTGTGACCTCGATGCAGGCTCTAGGTATCACCCGTGTCACCGATGGCGACCGTCTAATCGGTGGTCTATCCGGTGGTGAGCGTCAGGCGGCAGCAATTGCACGTGCCGTTCACTTCGGTGCCAACGTTCTAATCCTCGACGAGCCGACCGCTGCTCTCGGTGTGAAGGAAGCAGCTCACGTGCTCCGCATCGTGATGCAGGCCCGTAACAAGGGGGTGGCAGTAATCCTGGTTACCCACAACGTTTCCCACGCACTAACCGTTGGAGATCACTTCGCAGTTCTGATCCACGGACAGAAGGCGGATGACTTTGCTAAAGGTGAGCGCACCCGCGAGCAGATCACTGACCTAATGGCCGGTGGTGAAGCAATGGCAGAGCTGGAGAAGGAACTCAGCACCCTCACCGGTTCTGTCGAAAAGATCAATTAGCGACACTAGTTGGACTAATGCCCCACCTTGACGAGAGGCTTGGGGCATTAGTTTTTCCACAGATTCTCTACAGCCCGGTTTTGAACCCCACTATTCGGCGATGCTCGATGCATGCTTCCCGAACGAATTGAACAACTGCTGGATTCCGAACACCTGACCGACTTGGTCTTGAACGGCGCTCATCAAACCTTTGCTCTGGTTGATGGGGCTTGGGTCACGACCGATAACCCGTTCGGGTCTTCGGTTGAACTACAAGAATTCGCGGTGAACCTGGCCGGCGAATACCGGAAGCGCCTTGACTACGGGCAGCCCTTTGCTGATGTTGCCTATGGGAACCTTCGGTTTCACCTGAGCCTGCCGCTTGGAACGAACCCAAACATTAACGTTTCGATTCGCAAGCACTCGATGTCCTCGTTCGAGCTTTCGAAGGTCATCGAGAACCCGGTTCGTTGGCATCAGACGCTCACGAGGATCATCGAGGAGCGAGCGAACTTCATCATCTGTGGTGGCACTGGATCTGGAAAGACAACGTTGCTCAGGTCGATGATGACCGAAGTGCCGAGTGAGCGCATTGTCACGGTTGAAGACGTTGCCGAACTAGAGCTTTCTTCGCCTAACGTAGTTTCACTCCAAACCAGGCAAGCCAACAGCGACGGCTTTGGTCAGATTGACCTCCAGAGGCTCGTCACCGAGTCACTGCGCATGAAGCCAGACCGAATTGTGGTTGGCGAGGTTAGAGGCGTAGAACTGGTTCCCATGCTCCAGGCTCTAAACAGCGGCCACCAAGGCTCCGCCACAACCATCCATGCTAATCGGGCTGAGGATCTGCCATCGCGACTGATTGGCATTGGACTCTTGGGAGGACTCTCGCCGGCCACCACAGCTCACCTGGCCGCCAGCGCCTTTCGCTACGTAATCTCCTTGAGTGATCGCCGCAGTGCCGTGCGAATTGCCAGCATCTCAAACCTTGCTCTAACCAACGAGAACAAGTTGGTGGTTCGACATGAGTTCTGATGCGGCCGAAGTTTCTTCGATGGCTCAAATGCTTAGAGCTGGGATGCCATTGAAGCTGTCTTCCGAGCGATTGAGTGAATCTGGGAGGCGTGATTTGGAACGAATCCTTGAAGTGAACAAGAGAGCGGGTGGCCCGCTAGTTGGAACTTTGCAAAGGTTCGCCCAGGTTCTTCGCAAGAGAGAAGAGCTAGCCGAGGAAATCCAGATTGCCGCCACAGGTCCAAAAGCGAGTGCTCGGTTGGTGATGAATCTGCCGCTGCTGGTTCTCGTTGGTGGAGCGGTCAGTGGAATTCCGGTCATCCGACTATTCGCATCATCATGGATCGCTGTTTTGTCTGTCGTTTTTGGATTAATGCTGTATTGGCTCGGAAGTCGTTGGATAAATCGCTTGTTGGCTCGGGCGCAGTGCTCGAATTCGGATCCAGGCTTCAACTTAGAGCTCTTGGCAATCTCGGTTGGGGCAGGACTTCCACTTAGGGTCGCTTCCAGCGAGTTGGGTGTCGGAGAATCAGAAATCCGGTTTCTGGGTAGCGAGACTCCAACCATGCAGTTGCTTACGGAGCGAGCAGACGAACTTCGAATGGAAGCATTCATCGCGGACAGAAAACGAATACAAAAGACTGCCGTGTCCATTCTTTGGCCCTTGGGCGTGACAGTGCTGCCGGCGTTCGTGCTGGTTGCCATAGTTCC
>JBEGRZ010000034.1:0-12463 GCA_041180115.1 Actinomycetota bacterium | reverse complement strand
AATCGCAATCCTTGGCCAGCGGCCACCAAAATAACCGAGGCAGACATGAGAGTGGTTTAGGCGGAAGCGAGAACTTCGTCTAGAAGTACTCCAGCCTTCTCCTCATCGGTCTTCTTGGCAAGAGCAAGCTCCGAAACCAGAATCTGGCGAGCCTTGGCAAGCATGCGCTTTTCACCTGCGGAAAGGCCGCGGTCCTGCTCACGTCGCCATAGGTCGCGAACCACTTCGGAAACCTTGATTACGTCGCCGGAAGCGAGCTTCTCTAGGTTTGCCTTGTAGCGGCGAGACCAGTTGGTTGGTTCTTCAATAAACTCTGCTCGAAGTACGCCAAAAACCTGTTCGACGCCCTTCTTGTCGATCACGTCGCGAACACCAACCGACTCAACGTTGTCGGCAGGGACCTGGATGATCAGCTGGTTTTTTGCGGTGTCAAGAACGTCTTCTGCGGTAGCCGAACCCTTCTGGGTTACTTCTAGGGTTAGGTAAAGTTTGGTCTCACCGCGCATGGTCTTTTCAGACACCTCGATGATTTTGGCGGCACCGTGGTGTGGGTAAACAACGGTCTCTCCGACAACAAACTTCATGGAATTGGTATCCCTTCGCAAAACACCAAATTTACCACGTTTTGCCAGATAAATAAAGGGTTAGGATAGTACCGAAATGAGTAATTCCCCGGAAGGTTTTGTCGTGGTTCTTCGTAAGTTTGTTTCGGTTGTAGCGGTTTCAGCTGGTCTAGTTCTAGGCACAGCAGGTTGCAGCATGACTCACAACATTCCGACCCTGCAGGAATACGCTCCGAGCGACGGCGTCCAGGCATCTTTCGATGGCGTAAAAGCACTTAACATCATCTACCTAACCAAGCCTGCAACCGGCGAAGGTGCGCTTGAAGTTGGTGCCATCATCGGGACCTTCGTGAACACCACCAACAAGGACGTAACCGTTCGTGTTCAGTACACCCAAGACGGCTCAGACGCCACCGACGTGGTTCTAAAAGAAACCGGCACCTTCGAGTTTCAAATCCCTGCCGGCGGCACTAAGGAGTTTGGCTACACCCAGGTTTCCGAGATGCAGCCAGTTCTCCTGAACGACAAAGGCGAGGTTCTAAAGCCTGGCAGCCTAGGCGTGATCAACATGGGCGTTGTTGGTGGCAAGAAGGATGTTCACCTGAACGTTCCGGTGCTAGATGGAAGCCTTGAGCAGTACAGCGCTCTAGTTCAGAACCTTGGCGTAGCCCAGGGTCACGTAGACGAGTAAATCAAGCCTCAAACTTGTAGCCAAGACCACGCACAGTAACAATGTGCTCAGGGCGGGCTGGGTCAGCCTCCAACTTGGAGCGAAGTCGTTTGATGTGCACATCCAACGTCTTGGTATCACCAAAATAGTCGTGCCCCCAAACGCGATCGATGATTTGCCCACGGGTTAGCACTCGGTTCTTGTTTTCCAACAGCAGTTCGAGAAGTTCAAATTCTTTGAGCGGCAGTGAAACTTTCGTGCCGCTAACCAAGACCTGGTGACGCTCGACATCCATTGTGATGTTTCCGCCGGTTAGCTTGCCATCTTCAGACGGCGTCGTTTCAGGAATCTGTCGCTTGCTCAGCACCTTGTTAATGCGGGCGATTAGTTTGCTAGATGAAGCTAGCTTGGTCACGTAGTCATCTGCCCCAATTTCCAAGCCAACCACTTCATCGGTCTCAGAGTCCTTAGCAGTGAGCATGATGATTGGTACATCGGAATTCTGGCGAATGATTTTGCAAACTTCGTTGCCGCTGATGCCCGGCAGCATCAGGTCGAGCAGAATTAGATCTGGGTTCGAGTCGGCAAACCTTGCCAACGCATCGTTGCCGTCAACGGCGAAGACAACCTGGTGTCCTTCTCGAGGCAGCAGGCTCCCCAAACTGATGCGGTACGACTCTTCGTCTTCGACGACTAGGATTTTAGCCACGGTTTGCCTTTCGCTTCTGCGCCTTTGCTACTTTCTTAGCAACGGTAGGTAACCGCAAGGTAAACGTTGAGCCAACTCCAGGTTTAGAAAATAGTTTTACGTCACCAAAGTGACTCAGGGCCGCATGCTTGACGATACTCAAGCCAAGGCCGGTACCGCCGGTTTCGCGTGAACGTGACTGATCAACTCGATAGAACCTCTCGAACACTCGAGCCTGTTCGTCCTTGTGAATTCCAACGCCAGAGTCTTTCACAATGATCTTGGCGATGCCATCTTCTTCTTCAAGCGAGACCCCTACCAGGTCTCCCTTGTTCGAATAGATGATGGCATTTTCTACCAAATTCTTCACAGCCACAGTTAACATCTCGGCATCGCCAAACACTTCGACTTTGTCTAATGCGGTTTGGAAAACCACCTCAATCTGAGTTTTTTCCGACCGCCAAGTATTTCTGTCAATGGCGTCGTGAATTACCGGGATCAGGTTGACCACATCGCTCTTGGTAACAACGGCCGATCCCTGAATTTTGGAAAGCTGAATGATGTCTTTGACCAGCGCGCTGAGACGCTTGTTCTCCTTGGTTACGTTCTTCACCAACTTGGCCATTACTTCTGGCTGGTCAAGGTTGGCTTCCATTGCCTCGGCTAAAAGCCCCACTGCCCCAATTGGAGTCTTTAATTCGTGCGAGATGTTGGCCATGAAGTCCTTGCGCATCTGGTCTAGGCGATAGCTCTCAGTTCGATCGTCGATGACGATGAGCACAGTACCTTCTCCGATGTCTTTTGCGCGTGCGGAAATGTGCAGCTTGCTGCCTTTTAGGCGCAAAGGTAGTTCAGCCTCAAGAGACTGGATTTCCCCCGTGGTACGAGCCGCATTGGCAAGCTCATTTAACGGTTCGTGTATTAGCTTGCGCCCTGAGATCAAGCCGCTGGCTAGGGCACCGCCGGTGGCCCGAAGAATAAGATTTGATTGATTGAGCAAGATCCCGGCTGGAGCCATGACCTCAAGCAGTTCGGCTGCGCTGTCTGAAAGGGACGCCGCCTCTGAGTATCGCTCCAGAACATCTAGGCGAACATAAATTGCAATGCCACCAACAACGGCAGCCCCAACCAGGAAGCCCATAATCAGCGGTAACCAGATGTCGGATTGCATGGTTTAACACTAGGTCAGGTGCTCGGTCGAAATTTGCAGGTTTCAGGAATGGTTCACCCCAAGTTTTCACTTGGTTAACCTTTAGATGACACCCTATGAATTATGCGTGAAGTCTTTCAAACCGAACTTAAAGAAGTACAGCAGCGTCTAGTTGAGATGGCTGGTGACGTTACTCGCATTATGGAGAACGCAACCCAAGCCTTCACAAAGTCGGACGTAACCACCGCTGATCAGGCTTTGGCCTCGGCAGATGCCGTACACGAGAAGGCTCTTCAACTCGATGAGCTAGCCATTCGCATATTGGCTCGTCAATCACCGGTTTCTCGCGACCTTCGCATCCTGGTATCTGCTCTAAGAATTAGCGCTTCACTCGAGCGCATGGGTGCCCTTGCCGGCCACATTGCCCAGATTGCAAGGTTCCGCTACCCAGGATCGGCAATCCCTGCATCGTTGCTGGCTACCTTCGAAGAAATGGGCAAGTTGGACCTGGAGCTTGGTAAGAAGGTTCAGCGTTTACTTGAGAACACTGACATTGACTTAGCCAAGTCAATTCAGGCCGAGGACGCCCGCGTCGATGAATTGCACCGCCATGTTTTCGATGTGGTCCTAGGCGATGACTGGAAAGAGAACGCCATGTATACCGTGGACGTAACCCTCGCCAGCCGCTACCACGAGCGTTTCGCAGATCACGTGGTTGACATTTCTGCAAAGGTCTCGTACCTAACCACCGGTGAATGGAATGACCAGGACTAATTAGTTAGTCTTAGGCCATGACTACTCTTGGCCGAACCGGCACAGCACTTCTCGTTATTGACGTTCAGGTTGGGGTCGTTGCCGATGCCTACCAAAGAGATGCGATAGTTTCCCGAATCCAAGGCTTAGTTGATCGTGCCCGCTCGGCATCGGTTCCAGTGGTCTGGGTGCAAGATGACGAATTGGTGAGGGACTCCGAAAATTGGCAACTCGTTCCAGAACTTACTCCCCTAACCGGTGAATCTAGAATCTTCAAAAGTTACCGAAACTCTTTCGAAGCCACCAACCTCGAGGAAGAACTTTCTCGCCTCGAAGCCGGGCACCTGATTATCTGTGGGGCCGAGAGCAACAACTGTGTTCGCTTCACCACCCACGGCGCTCTAGAGCGTGGCTACGATGTAACCTTCGTCTCGGACGCCCACACCACCACCGGTTTCGAATGGAACGGCATGGTGGTTGATGCGGCGCGAGTCATAGACGAACAAAACACGAACTTCTGGGAAATGGAATTGCCCGGACGCTCGGTCCGGGCAATTCCATCAAGTGAAGTGAAGTTCTAACTACTTCTTTCCCTGCGCAGCAACCGCTGCAGCACCTGCGGCAGCGGCCTCAGGGTCCAGGTATTCGCCGCCGGCAACCAGCGGTTTGAAGTTAGCGTCCAGCTTGTAGACCAGCGGAATACCGGTTGGGATGTTTAGCTCCGCTATGTCTTCGTCGGAGATTCCGTCCAGGTGCTTCACTAGCGCACGAAGGCTGTTTCCGTGAGCGGTGACGAGTACGGTCTTGCCGCTCTTTAGGTCAGCCGAAATCTCGTTCTGCCAAAGTGGAAGCATGCGCTCTAGAACGTCCTTTAGGCACTCGGTCTTAGGAATGTTTTCGCCAAGCTCTGCGTAGCGCTCGTCGTTTGCCTGCGAGTACTGGTTGTCATCGGCGATCGGTGGAGGTGGAACGTCGAAGCTACGACGCCACACCTGGAACTGCTCAGCACCGAACTCGGCCAGAGTCTGTGCCTTGTCCTTGCCCTGAAGAGCGCCGTAGTGACGCTCGTTTAGACGCCAGTCACGCTTTACATCGATCCACACACGCTCAGCAGCGTTTAGTGCGATGTGAGCGGTGTTGATGGCACGGCGAAGCTTCGAGGTGTAAAGCAGGTCTGGCTTGATGCCAGACTCGGCTAACAGTTCACCAGCGCGCTTGGCTTCGGCGCGGCCCTGGTCTGAAAGGTCAACATCTACCCAACCGGTGAACAGGTTTTCCTGGTTCCAAACACTGTTTCCGTGGCGTAGCAAAATTAGGGTGTATTCGTGGGACATGCCCTCAAGTTTAGTCTTGATGTGTGGCAGTAACTAAGCGCGTCGGTTCCGTAACCAGAGGAACGACCAATCCGAATCGGCTCAGGAGAGTCGACCGCTTCATCGCTACCCTGCCCGTTTTGAAAAAACCAAACCCCGTTGTAGTCGACCTCGGCTATGGAGCTTCCCCAATCACCGCCATCGAATTGCAAGACCGCCTAACCAAGGTGAACCAGAACGTATCGGTGGTCGGGGTTGAAATCGAGAAGGACCGCGTTGCCCGCGGCAAAGAGGTTGAGCGCCCAGGGCTAACGTTCCTACTCGGCGGCTTCGAAACCCCGCTGCCTGCAGGCATCAAGAGTGCCGATGTAATCAGAGCCTTCAACGTGCTTCGTCAATACAGCGAGGACGAAGTGCCAGCAGCATGGGCACTCATGCAATCAAGACTCAGTGAAGACGGCGTGCTGGTTGAGGGAACCTGCGACGAAATCGGCCGCCTCAGCAGTTGGATCACCATCACCAAACAAGGCCCCCAAATCTTCACGATCTCGCTACACCTGGGCTCTGTGGAGCAACCCAGCAAGGTTGCCGAAAGACTTCCCAAGGCCCTGATTCACCACAACGTGCCCGGCGAGCGCATCCACTCGTTCCTAGAGCAACTCGACCAATCGTGGGCCAACCACGCGTCACTTTCTACCTTTGGAACCGTTCAGCGCTGGCTCGCCGTCTGCGAGGAAATGGTTTCCGCAGGGTGGCCGGTTGTTGTGAACCGCAAGCGTTGGCGACTTGGTGAACTGAGTGTTGACTGGGATGCGGTTAGACCGTAGGAAGTTCGTCGCGGGCATCGTCCTCGCTCATGCCGGTAGCGCAAAGTAGGTCAACCAGCAGCGGACGAAGGAGTAGCAAGACCGATGCTTCTCGAAGTTGGTCGGCGATGCCGAACCTCTTCGGATCGAGCTGACGAATCACCTCTAGGTAACCCTCGCGAGCTACAAACAAGAACTCCTCGTTCTCGACGCCCTTGGCTAGGCTCTCGGTGGCATCGAAGATCTGCTCAAAGAGGTCGGCGAGATATGGACGCTTTACGCCGTCGCGAATCAGGAAGTCAACGCGGCGAACAATCACACGAAGGTTTCTGGTGGCCAGGTCCATGCCGCGCATCAGCCGTAGCTGAGCCGAAAGCTCGAAGCGATGTTTCTTTTGGAACGGTGAAAGCCTGGCAATCGATACAGCGCTGTCGAGCGAGAGCTTCCAGTTATCTACTAGCGGCTGGGTGCGGCGAACCTTGGTTAGGGTTTCGTCTGCCTTCTTCACATCAACGTCGCGAAGTGCAGTGCGAAGCGAGTCAAGAGATTCCAGGAAGACCGAGAACAGGGCCGTGGCGTCCTTCTTGGCAAGACCCTTTGGGTTTCGCGGAATCAGGATTGTGACTAGCAGAGCGATGACACCTGCGACCACGCCATCCAACGGACGCTCCCAAATACCACCCTTCGGCATGGGGAAAAGCTGGATGAACATCGCTTGGATACCAACAGTGAGCGCAAAGCTTGAGCTCGGGGTGATGAATCTAGCACCGAGGAGGCAAACCACCAGAGCAAGGCCAATCTGCCAAACGCCCTGCCCGAAGAACTGAACCAAGATTTCACTTGCGAAGAGGCCAACAACAATTCCGAAACCGGTTTCGAGTACTCTTCGGGGCCTGGCATCTCTGGTGAAACCCAGGGTGGTAACGGTAACCGTGACTGCCAGGATCGGGTTCTCATGGCCGAGCGCAAAGTGCGAAATGGAGTAGGCAATTAGTGCGGCAAGAACGATCTGAATGACCGGTGGAATCGATTCGAGAACGCGACCAACCGACGCCTTGACTCTGGAACGAACACTCATCGACGACCTCCCATCAGGCTTTTGCGATCAATGGTCACGGTCTTGCCGGCATCCTGAGGAACGATTTCCTCCTGGGCTGCGGAAACGCCCTCAATCTCGAGCGGAGCCGCGAGGTGTAGGTTTCGCTTCACCACCGCGAGCGCGATTGCCCCCGCCTCATAGTGGGTGGCAACGGACGTTACACGACCAACCTCCTGGTCGCCGTGTAGCACCTGCGTGCCTGGCTTGGGCAAAACATGTGCCGAGCCGTCTAGGTGAAGTAGCACCAGTCGACGTGGTGGGTGACCGAGATTGTGAACCTTGGCAACTGCTTCCTGGCCGCGGTAGCAACCCTTGCTCAGGTGCACGGCCGTGGCTAGTAGGTCTAGTTCGTGAGGCAGGGTCTTTTCGTCTATTTCTTCCATACCAGGACGATTTGCTGCGATACGCAGTGCGGTGAGCGCCTCGGTGCCTGCTGGCTCTAGGTCACAGGAATCGGCTACCGACTCGTAGTAATCCCAGCTATCACCGGCAGTCTTGGCATAGCGGTGACCGCCTGGGTAAACGCCGGGCCATGGGTCATGCCAGACCAGACTTGCTCCGTCCAAAGGTTTTCCGAATGTTCCAAAAACTTGTATTTCCTCGTTGAGGGCTAGCTCAACCTTGGTGCGCAGTTTCATTCTGGTGAGGTGGTCGAAAAGGGTCTGCGCAGCTGCAGTATCAACGATCAGAAAAGTAGTAGCGCCGTCGTCAACCACGTGGGCAATTGCCTCGATGTGTCCCTGTGGGTTTAGAAGCAGGGCCTCGGCGCTCTCGCCCTGGCGTAAGCCGCGCAGGTTTTGGCTGAGAAGTGCGTGGAGCCAGGTGAGTCGATCTTCCCCAGTGACCGTAATAAGCGACTTATCAAGTGATACCGCCGAGGTGCCAGCGAGCAGCCCGCGCTGCTCAACGAGAGGGTTTGAGAAAGAGGCGGTAGCCAATTAGGCCACTCGCTCCAAACGTGCCGAAGCGTGAGACTTTAGGTCGCCGCCAGGAAGAGCTATGTCCCAGGCCCAAAGCAGCGCGCCCTCAACTAACCCGTACATGCGGGTGGAGTGGCGGTAGGTCTTGGCACCTTCGAAGGCGGTTCCGTGAGCGGAAGCCAGCTCGATTCGAGCCTGACGAACCCAGCCGTGGTAAAGCTCGGCCACACCGCCAGGGTGAAGAGTTGAAACTTCTAGGTTGAAACCTCCGTGCTCGGCACGGAACTGGTCAAAGTCTTCGTGGGTCTTGATGGTGACCTCACCCTTGCCAGGCAACAGGCCAGGCCCAGAATCGAATTCGAAACGAGGACGAGCGATGCGCCAGTAACCGAGTTCGCTAGGAAGTGCGGTGCCGGCTTCGTCGTTCAGTTTTGCCGAAGAAATGTAGGTAAGCACGTCGCCGTCGTGGGCGAATTCAACTACCTGTGAGAATTCGTGCTCTGCACCCTCAAACGCGATAACGCCCGTACCAGACCATTTGCCAACCAGAAAGGCTAGCGGGGTCAGCTGTGGAGGCAGACCTTCGGGAAGAACGAACAACTACTTCTGACCCTTGAAGAGCTTGTAGAGAACGAGAACCGAGACACCGGCGATTGCAAGAGTTGCAAGAATCAGAAGCCCGGTGAAGAACATTTCAGCAGTGAAGATCATGACCTTATTTTACCTATTCGAGATGGTCAGCAGAAGATACAAAGAAGCACTTGCCAGCATCAGGAACGAGCCGCCGGCAACGTAGATGAGTTTGCGAACAAAGCCGTCCACGTCTTCCTTGAAAAGGTGAATCAATGAAACCACAGCCAGTGAGCCGGCCAGAATCGCTCCAACCCAAACCAGCGAGTGTTTAGGGTCGAGGAATATCACGACCAGAGTAGCGATGGCGACCCCTACCCAGATGGATATGATTTCGCTCCAGCCCCGTTTCATACCTTAAACTTACCTCTAAGACCATTAGGAGAGAGATGGCACAACTTCTTTTGCTGTCGGCACAGCCGACCAATGAAGTTCTGCCCGCCCTGAGTTTGCTTCCCCACAAAGTGAGAAACATCCCGGCCGAACCGGCTGGATTGGTGAACGCTCCTTCCGCGGATCTAATTCTGCTCGATGCCAGAACCGACCTTGGAAACATGAAGTCGCTGGCGCGCATCCTGCAAACCACCGGAATGTCTTCTCCCCTGCTGCTCGTAGTGACCGAAGGCGGTCTACTTGCAGTGAACGAGGAGTGGGGCGCAACCGACATCATCCTCCACACCGCAGGACCGGCCGAGGTAGATGCTCGCATTCGTCTTGCGGTCACTCGAAATAAACCGAAAGCACTATCGACGCTCGTTGAATCGATTGGCATCCACATCGATGAAACCACCTATACCGCAAAGCTTCACGGCCAGCCACTAGACCTCACCTATAAGGAATTTGAGCTGCTCAAGTTCCTGACCACCCACCCTGGGCGCGTCTTCTCTCGCGAGCAGTTGCTCAGCGAGGTTTGGGGCTACGACTACTTCGGTGGTACCAGAACCGTGGATGTTCACATTCGTCGTCTGCGTTTCAAGCTCGGCGATCTGGAATCGATGATTGGAACCGTTCGTAACCGCGGTTACTCATTCAACCCGAACCGAGACGAACTCGAAGAAGAGTCGGTAAGTTACTAACTGGTCTTCTTCTGTTCACCTATAAGTGGCAAACTTGTACCTATGTCTGAAGAAACAATGGCGATCGCGTTGCCCGAGATGGGCGATCTTCCGAACGATCGCTTTCTAGATCGCGAACTAAGTTGGCTGAAGTTCAATCAACGCGTGCTCGAGCTGGCCGAAGACGAAACCCTTCCACTGCTGGAACGTGTTAACTTCGCAGCAATTTTCGGTTCCAACCTCGACGAATTCTTCATGGTTCGCGTTGCTGGTCTAAAGCGTCGAATCGCTACCGGCCTTGCCGTTCGATCTGCTTCAGGTATGGAACCAACCGAAGTTTTGACCGCAATCAGCGCCGAGGCCCACAAGCTTCAGGCTCGTCACGCTGGAATGTTCAAGAACGTCTTGGAGCCAGCACTCCGCGATAAGGGAATCAGCCTGGTCACCTGGACCGACCTGACCGAGATTCAGCAGTCTGACCTAAAGGCTTACTTCGACAGCCAAATTTTCCCGGTGCTTACCCCTCTTGCGGTTGACCCAGCCCACCCGTTCCCATACATTTCGGGCCTTTCGCTCAACCTGGCCGTGGTTCTCAAATCCCCTGGCAGCCTGACCGACAGCTTCGCCCGTGTGAAGGTTCCACCTTCCCTGCCACGTTTCGTTCGCGTACCTGGCACCTCGGGCAACTCGGTTGTGAAATACATTCCGCTGGAACTCTTGATTGGCCAGTTCCTAGGCAAGTTGTTCTCTGGCATGGAAGTGCTACAACACCACACCTTCCGCGTTACCCGTAACGAAGACCTCGAGGTTGACGAAGACGAAGGCGAGAACCTGCTCGTTGCACTGGAGAAAGAGCTGCTCCGCCGCCGCTTCGGCCCACCGGTTCGCCTCGAGGTGGCAGAGACCATCAACCCTCAAGTTCTGGAACTACTGGTTCGCGAACTAGACATCGACGAAGAAGATGTCTACCGCCTACCTGCCCCGCTAGACCTGACTGGTCTATTTGGCCTGGCCGGCATCAAGCGCCCTGAACTTCACTACGAACCACACAACGTGGTCACCAACCGCTTCCTGCGCAACACCGACGAAGAGAAGGTCAGTGTTTTCCGCGCAATCCGCGAGCGCGACATTCTGCTACATCACCCATACGAGTCTTTCTCTACGAGCGTTCAGGAGTTCCTCGCTCAGGCTGCCGCCGACCCGAAGGTCTTGGCAATCAAACAGACCCTGTACCGCACCTCTGGTGACTCACCGATCGTTGATGCTCTAATCGATGCAGCAGAAGCCGGCAAGCAGGTTTTGGCCCTGGTAGAAATCAAGGCTCGCTTCGACGAGCAGAACAACATCACCTGGGCTCGCAAGCTGGAGCAGGCTGGCGTTCACGTGGTTTACGGAATCGTTGGCCTCAAGACCCACTGCAAGCTTTCCCTTGTCATCCGTCAGGAAGGCGACCAGCTTCGCCGCTACTGCCATATCGGTACCGGTAACTACAACCCGAAAACCGCACGCTTCTACGAAGACTACGGTCTGCTTTCGGCACGTGACCAGGTAGGTGAAGACCTCACCCGTCTTTTCAACTCGCTCTCGGGTTACGCCCCTGATGCAAACTTCAAAACCCTGTTGGTTTCACCTAACGGTGTTCGCGAGGGATTGACAGAGCGGATCGAACGCGAGATTGAACACCACCTAGCCGGCCGCCCTGCTCGCATCCAAATCAAGGTGAACTCGCTCGTCGACGAACAAATCATTGACTCCCTTTACCGTGCCAGCCGCGCCGGTGTACCTGTGGACGTTCTGGTTCGAGGCATGTGTGCGCTGAAGCCTGGCATTCCAGACCTCAGCGAAACCATCCGTGTTCGTAGCATCCTAGGACGTTACCTTGAGCACTCGCGCGTCTTCACCTTTGCCGGTGGCGGCGATCCTGAAGTCTTCATTGGCTCTGCCGACATGATGCACCGAAACCTAGACCGCCGTGTTGAGGCTCTGGTGCGAATCGTTCAACCTGATCACATCAAGGAACTGCAAGACCTATTCGCCCTAGCCATGGGCGAGACTGCAGCCAGCTGGCACCTTCAGCCATCCGGCGAATGGGAGCGTCACCAGTTTGATGCAAGCGGCAAAAAACTGATCGATGTTCAGGATGAAATGATGCGCTTCACCGCTAGCCGTAAGGCCATCAGAAACTAAATGGTCGTATACGCAGCAGGCGCCGTTCTTTGGCGCATCGAGAACAATGAACTTAAGGTGGCCCTAGTCCACCGCGGTCGCTACGACGACTGGGCCTGGGCTAAAGGCAAGGTAGACCCTGGTGAGAGCCTTCCAGAAACCGCGGTTCGCGAGATCCGCGAGGAAACCGGACTCAAGGTAAAACTAGGTGTGCCACTTGGCATCCAGCGCTACCGTCTGCCAAACAAGAATCTAAAAGAGGTTCACTACTGGGCTGCCCAGGTAACCGATAAAGCGATTGAAAACAGCGACTTCGAGCCAAACGAAGAAATTTCTCAGGTTGTTTGGTTCACACCTTCCGAAGCCAAAGCTCGTTTGAGTTACAGCCACGATCACGAGCAACTAGATGCCCTACTTGAGCTGCATCGAAGCAACTCGCTAGACACCTACCCAGTAATCTTGCTTCGCCACGGCAAAGCAAGGTCCCGCTCGACCTGGAATGGCGAGGAGTCAAGCAGACCGCTTCTAACTGATGGCAATCTTCAAGCTGAAGCGTTACCTCCAATCCTAAAAGCCTTCGGTTCAAAGCAGGTTTTCTCGAGCCCTTGGACGCGCTGCCTCAGTACGGTCGCCCCTTACGCGCAGAAACG
>JBEGRZ010000033.1:0-13572 GCA_041180115.1 Actinomycetota bacterium | reverse complement strand
TCGTCGGTCGAATTTTCTCCGTCGCTGCTTTGGTTACGTCGGTTGAAACCATTTTGAATGGTATGGGCAGTCTAGAGAATGTCACGCCTTGGATCTTCTTTGTGAGTGTTGGTCTAATTGTGCTGGCACAACTTGCCGCATTCGTGAATTTTTGGTTCAAGCTCGAGTATCGCTGGATTTACGTTTGGCACGGGCTTGCCTACGTAGTGGCCTTCCTTCTTTACCCTGTGTCTGTAAGCCCCGGTTTCTCTTCAGAGAGCGATTATCGTCCTTGGATTTGGTGGGCAACCGGTACCGCGAGCATGGCCATGGGAATGTATCTTCCGCGCTGGTGGGCAATCGCCTACGCGGTGTTCATGCCGGGCAGCTGGGTGTTGCTACGTATTTCGCAGATCGGTGGAAACGCGCCGATTGGGTTGGCGATCCTCGACGGTGCATACATCGTATTGTTTTCGGCTGCCGTACTAAGCCTCGTTGCGATGATGCGGCTTGCGGCTAGAAAAGTTGACTTGGCCAACGGTAAAGAACTCGCGGTTTCGAGAGACCGAGCCGCGCTAGAGGCCGCCGAACGCGAACGTGAACAGGTTGATGACCTGATTCACGACCAGGTGCTGACTACCCTGCTTTTGGCTTCTAAAGCCGAGGATGCTGATCATCGACGACTCGCGACCGAGAGCGCTAATAGAGCAATCGAGCGACTCCAATTTGTCGCTAGCGGTGATGATGTGAGTCAAGATGTTTTGCTCGGAGCCAACCTAGCGGCATCTCTGGAACGTGCAATTCTCCGCCTCGCTCCTGGTTTCCGATGCAATGTCAGCGTCTCTGGGGAGTTGAGCATTCCGATTGCCGTTGGTGTTGCAATTACCGATGCCACGCTCCAAGCGGTTCAAAACTCCGTTCAGCATGCCGGTCGCAATGTTAACCGGTATGCCCGCATCAAGGTAGACGCCAAGCGGATCAAGGTTGCAATTGTCGATAACGGGAAGGGCTTTCATCCTTCTCGCGTTTCCCCTAACCGGCTAGGTATTCGAAACTCAATCACCAGGCGCATGATCTCGGTGGGGGGAGATAAGCCGGCCATCATTTCGGCTCCCCGCAAAGGTACTACGGTCACTCTTTCTTGGAGGTTGCCTCGTGATTAACCTTCAGAGAATCGCGGTGTCCGCGGTTGCAATTCTGTTCGCTCTATTTCACGCGATCCTCGGAGCTCTGTCCTGGGATAAGTATGACCAGGTGAGTCTCTTGGTGGCTTCCTTAGGGATCTACCTGATCACGGTGACGTTGAGTCTAATTCTCCGCCCAGGTATCGAGATGGGTTGGCTTCTTGCTGTGGTGGCTGTGGTTGGCGCTCTGGCCACCGCAATTGTGGCCAATGCTGGTATCGGTGCTGGTGAAACCGGTACATATGCCAGCTGGTATGTCGGTGGTATGGGTGTGCTGCTGGGTATTGTCGCGGTTCGAGGGCAAGCAATCTTCGCTTGGATCGCCGCAATCCTGGTAACACTCGTAGTGGTACAGGCGGCTGGTCTAGGTGGAATTCTTACCGCAGGCGTGATTGGCATGGTTGTGCTGATTGCGGCCGGTCAGGGAACGGCTAGAGCACTTCGTCGAGCGGATCGCGAACTAGCTGAACTGCAGGAAAGTGAGAAAACCTCACAGATCGCAATCTGGAGCGCTGAGAGTTCAGCGAGAGAAAGGCGCTCGCGTCTCCAAAATGTGCTCGAGCAGGCGCTGCCAGCTCTGAGCCAAATTAGTTCAAAGTCTGGCAAATTGAACCAGAGTGAACGTGAATCCCTCCTCAATCTGGAAGCAAACCTTCGTGATGAAATTCGTGGACGCTCACTCGTGAACGATGAAGTCAGGAAAGCTGTGACCGCGGCTCGCTTCCGGGGAATTCAAGTTCTCTTGTTAGACGAGGGAGGGCTTGACGCGCTCACCGAGAAAGAGCGCAAACATGTTCTCTCCAAAGTTGCCGGTGCAATCGATTCGGTCAAAGAGGGCAAGGTTACGGTGCGTTCTCCGCGTGGAGAATCTTTCGTGGTAACGGTTGTGGCAACGCGTCCTGGTACTTCGGCACCGGATCTTTGGTTGCGTCTTTAAAGTGAGAAAACCGGTGGATTACCACCGGCTTCTACCCCCTTGATCTGCTTGACAGACCTCCCCAGAATTCCGAGCCCCTTGGTTCTCGAATGAATTCCTTGATAAAAGTATGACGATGAAAATAGGGGACACCGACAATCTGGTGTCCCCTCTTTAGTGGATAGACCGTTAGTCCAAACCTGGGCGACTGCTGGCCGACCACTGGCCAAAACCAGGCACAACTCCACCGCGAAGGACGGCACTGTTGCGGCCCCAGGTGGAGCGGAACTTCTTTGGCGCACGAGCCTTGGCCGCTTCGACCTCGGATATGGTTGCGTTCAATACTGCAATCACGGTGGCTAGCTCGGCATCTGTTGGGTTGCCGCGCACCACCTTGAGTGCGCTCTGAAGTTCGTTGTCGTCGGTCATTTTTATAGAGGGATGTTTCCGTGCTTTTTCGGAGGCAAGGTGGCACGTTTGGTGCGCAGTGCTCGAAGTGACTTGATGATTTCGATACGAGTTGCAGCTGGCTCAATGATGCCGTCTAGCTCGCCACGCTCAGCCGCGAGGAACGGGCTCGCCACGTTGTAGGTGTACTCGGCGGCGAGCTTGTCGCGAACCGCAGCCACATCGGCACCAGACTCTTCGGCTTCCTTGATCTTGTCGCGGAACAAAATGTTGACGGCACCCTGACCACCCATAACGGCGATCTCGGCGGTTGGCCAAGCGAGGTTAATGTCAGCACCGAGCTGCTTAGAGCCCATAACGATGTACGCCCCTCCGTAAGCCTTGCGGGTGATTACGGTCACTAGCGGAACGGTTGCTTCGGCGTATGCGTAGAGAAGCTTCGCACCACGACGAATCACACCTGCCCACTCCTGGTCAGTGCCAGGTAGGTACCCTGGGACGTCGACGAGGGTCAGGATCGGAATCGAGAAGGCGTCGCAGAATCGCACGAAACGAGCAGCCTTTTCGCCGGCTTCGATGTTCAGGGTTCCTGCCATTTGTGAAGGCTGGTTGGCAACGATGCCAACGCTGTGGCCGTCTACGCGGGCAAAACCGATCACGATGTTCGGAGCGAACAGCGGCTGAACCTCAAGGAACTCATTGCCGTCTACGAGCGACTCGATAATCGTGTGCATGTCGTAAGGCTGGTTCGGTGAGTCAGGGATGATGGTGTCTAGCGCGCGGTCGGCTTCGGTGATTTCTAGTTCACCAGCGCCGTCGTAGACCACGGTTTCGCTGAGGTTGTTTTCAGGAAGGTAGCTCAGCAGTGAACGGGCGTAGTCGAGGGCATCGTCTTCGTCCGAGGCAAGGTAGTGGGCCACACCTGAGGTGCGGTTGTGGGTGAGAGCTCCACCGAGCTCCTCCATGCCAACGTCTTCACCGGTAACGGTCTTGATTACATCAGGGCCGGTGACGAACATGTTCGAGGTCTTGTCAACCATGATCACGAAGTCGGTTAGGGCAGGCGAGTAAACGGCTCCACCAGCAGCAGGGCCCATGATGATCGAGATCTGTGGGATAACACCCGATGCCATGGTGTTGCGCTTGAAGATTTCGCCGTACTTACCGAGAGCGATCACACCCTCCTGGATGCGAGCACCTCCCGAGTCAAGAATTCCGATTAGTGGAACGCCGGTAGCGATGGCTAGGTCCATGACCTTGATGATCTTGTTACCGGCAGCTTCACCGAGTGAACCACCGAAGATGGTGAAATCCTGCGAGAAGAGAGCGACCTGACGACCGCCGATGGTACCGACACCGGTGACTACCGAGTCGCCGTACGGGCGGTTCTTATCCATACCAAAAGCGGTGGAGCGGTGACGAACGAACTCATCTAGCTCAACGAATGAGCCTGGGTCTAGTAGCAGTTCGATGCGCTCGCGGGCGGTTTTCTTGCCCTTGGCGTGCTGCTTTGCGATTGCGGCTTCACCGCTGGCGTGCACCGCCTGGTAGTAGCGCTCTCGCAGATCGGCTAGTTTTCCGGCGGTGGTTGAATAGTCTGGCTTTTGGTCAGTCATAAAAGTAAGCGTAGTCCTATGCGGGCTGATTACCATTGTGGCAATGGACTTTTTAGAGAGCACCCAAATCGCGGGTCGGTTCGACTATGTCGAATCGACCGGCTCGACCAACACCGATTTGGTTGCCAGCGCATCAGCCGAACCCCAGAACTACCCGCACTTAAGTGTGTTGGTTGCCGGCTCCCAGAGCGCGGGCCGCGGTCGAACCGGCAGGGCTTGGGTATCGCCCGCAGGTAAGTCTCTTAGCATCTCGGTTTTGGTGCGCCCAAACTGGGCTCCCGAGCAACTGGCCTGGCTCCCGCTGGTAGCCGGAGTTGCCATGCGTTCAGCAATTGTGAGTTTCCTTCCAGACAAGCAGGTTGGTCTGAAATGGCCAAACGATGTGCAGGTTGGCGGGCGCAAGATTTCAGGAATTCTAGCCGAGCTTCTGCCTGGCATGACCGGAGTTGTGATCGGCGCTGGGCTCAACCTGAGCCTGTCCCAAGAAGAGTTACCGATCGAAGCCGCAACCTCGCTACTTCTTGAAGGCGCTGAAGTTACCCCAGATGAAATTCTGTCTGCCTACCTAACCGAGCTGGCGAAGCTGACTCAGAGCTTCCATGGAATTCCTGATCGGGTCCGCGCTGCCTGTTCGACCATCGGGCTACCGGTGAAGGCGATTCTTCCAACCGAGGATCAAATTCTTGGAACCGCGGTTGGGATCGATGAAAGTGGGCGACTGCTTATTCAGATCGGCGCTACCGAACCCCTCTTCGCCGTGTCAGCCGGTGACGTCACTCACCTGCGACACAATTAACTAATGGAAATCTACGCACGCCTTCGTCCGCGTCTGGTTTTGCTGACCTTGCCGATGATTTGGCTCTTCTTGATTTCCGGCGTCATCAGTTTCTTCTCCGCCTACAAACTAGATACCTGGCAGTTCTATACGCTCTGGACCACCGCATTAGTCGCCTTCGTTACCGCTTGGTTGGTACCGGTACTGCGCTATGCATCGAAATTCATCGACATCACCTCGGGCGGAATTTTGGTCCGTAACGGCTTCGGTGCCAAGAACACCCACGACATAGCCTGGACCTCGCTGGCTTCGGTTACCGCTTCGGTTCGTGGCCTGCAGTTCAATCTGAAGGATGGGTCGAACTTCTCGGTTCGCGGCTACGCCTGGCCAAAGACCATAGCCCGCGAAATCCAGAACGCGCTTTAGGGGAAAATAGAGTTATGGGTTTTCGCGTAGGTGTCATCGGTGGCGGTCAATTGGCTCGCATGATGATCGTCCCTGCTCAAAATCTCGGACTAGACATCAAAGTCTTTGCCGAGGCCGAAGGTTCGTCTGCTGCCAAGGCGGCCACTCAGGTTGGCGACTACACCGACATCGCTCAAATTTCTGCGTTCGCTAAGACCGTTGATGTCATTACCTTCGACCACGAGCACGTTCCACTCTCGGTGTTGGAGGCACTGGAGTCGGCAGGGGTTTCGGTTCAGCCGCCTGCAAAGGCGTTAGCCTTCGCTCAGAACAAGCTCAATATGCGCGCTCGTCTTTCCGAGCTTGGGCTTCCGATGCCTGCTTGGGCGGAAATTACTACCGCTGCCGAATTACAAGATTTCATCGACACCCACGGCGGCGCCGCAGTGGTGAAGACACCGATCGGCGGCTACGACGGCAAGGGCGTGGCGATGGTTTCGTCGTCGGCAGATGTCAGCGACTGGCTAACCCCTGAAAATCTTGCCAAGTTTGGCGGATCGCTACTCGTTGAAGAAAAGGTTGCCTTCGCTCGCGAGTTGGCGCAGCTTTGCGCTCGCAGGCCGTCTGGCGAAATGCGTACCTGGCCATTGGTTCAGACCGTCCAGAAAGACGGCGTCTGTTCAGAGGTCTTGTCGCCGGCACCGGGTGCCAGCGAGGCAGTGCTGCATGAGGCTGCCGAAATCGCGATGCGTGTGGCTACCGGCCTTGGAGTAACCGGTGTTCTCGCGGTCGAACTCTTTGAAGCGGAAGACGGCCGAATTCTGATCAACGAACTTGCTATGCGCCCGCACAATTCCGGCCACTTCAGTATCGAGGGTTCGGTCACCAGCCAGTTCGAGCAGCACCTGCGTGCGGTGCTAGACCTGCCCCTGGGTAGTACTGAATCAACTGCGACGCACTCGGTCATGATTAACCTGCTCGGAGTAGACGACGAAAACGATTTCGTTCGCACCTACCCGAAGGCTTTAGCCGCACACCCGAGGGCAAAGTTCCACACCTACGGAAAGTCGGCTCGAAAGGGTCGCAAGATGGGCCACGTCACCGTGATTGGTGCTGATGCGGAAAGCACTCGCGCCGAAGCGCTTCAGGCCGCGGCCGTGTGCCTACAGGGCTAGCGGTCACTCCTTCTCTAAAATTGTTTTATGAGCACACCGTTAATTGGCGTTGTTATGGGTTCGGATTCCGACTGGTCGGTAATGTCGGACGCAGCCGAAGCACTCAAGGAATTTGGCATCCCGTTCGAGGTCGAGGTGCTCTCCGCACACAGAACTCCTGAGCGCATGATTGAGTGGGGCAAGGCTGCTGCCGGCCGTGGCATCAAGGTCATCATTGCTGGCGCCGGAGGCGCGGCTCACTTGCCTGGCATGCTAGCCTCGGTCACCACTCTGCCGGTAATCGGCGTGCCGGTTCCTCTAGCCAAATTAGACGGGCTTGACTCGCTGCTTTCAATCGTTCAGATGCCAGCTGGAATTCCGGTGGCAACCGTTTCGATTGGTGGTGCTCGCAACGCTGGCATCCTTGCCGCACGAATTCTCGGCGCCTTCGACGAGCGCCTTTCTGAAAAGCTTTCCGCATTCACCGAACAGCTGAAGACGACCGTGGCTGAGAAGAACGAGAAGCTGAAATCTCAAATCTAGGACAGCGTCGGAGCCCGTTCCGCGATGTAGAGCGTGCAGATTCCCGCCAGATGCGCACTCGCGCGTGGTGGCTACTGGTCATGTCTTTGCTAATTCCTGGCACCGCACAGTTAGTCGGTGGCAACCGAAAGCTAGCCCGGTTCGGACTTCGCGTAACTCTTGTGAACGTTTCTCTGCTGGCCTTGGGTGGAATCATTTTCTTAATTAACCGAAGCTGGTTAGTTAGTATCCTCACTGTTCCATTTATTACGACCGTCCTCGGCTGGTACCTTTGGGTTTTTGCCGCTCTGTGGTTCCTGCTCATCATCGATGCCATGCGCCTGAGCCAACTCGGTCGCGTTGAGGGTAGGTCGAAGTGGATTCTGCTCGGCGCGTTCCTCGGACTCGGAGCACTCGGTGGCGGAAGTATTGCCTACGCCGGAAACGTTAGCGTCTCCAGCGCCTCGGCCATCAGTTCGATCTTCAAACAGGGCGGAAGTACCGAGCCGGTCGATGGTCGCTTCAACATTTTGGTTTTGGGTTCCGATGCCGGCAGCGACCGTTTCGGTGTTCGCCCAGACTCGATCTCGGTGTTCAGTATCAGCGCCACCACCGGCAAAGTAGTCGTGGTCGGTATCCCGCGTGGCCTCGAGCACGTTCCGTTCAGTGCCGATTCGCCTCTTTGGAAGGTCTATCCGAACGGCTGGACCTGTCTAAACGAGTGTCTAATCAATGCGCTCTACAAGAACGTGATGGATAACCACAAGGATCTCTACCCGAACGCTGAGAAGCACGGCTCAACCGCTGGTGTTGAAGCGACCAAGGATGCTGTTGAAGGCGTCACCGGGCTCAAACTATCCAGCTACGTGATGATCGAGATGCACGCCGTGAGCAAGCTGATCGATGCACTAGGTGGAGTCACCATCGACGTCAAGCAGCGCCTGCCGATTGGTGGTCAGGCTGACGACGCTTCGGATGCCAAGGCCTGGATCGAAGCCGGCGAACAGCACATGAACGGTTACACCGCGCTTTGGTATGCCCGCTCGCGCCACACCACTTCAGACTTCGACCGCATGCGTCGACAGAAGGAAGTTGAGCAGGCGGTTCTTGATCAGATGAACCCGGCTACCATCTTCACCAGGTTCCAGGAAGTTGCTGCAGCGGGCAAGAAGCTGGTCATGACTGACATCCCTAAAGACATGCTTTCGGAGTATCTAGAACTTGCAATCAAGGCCAAGAAGAAGGGGCTGAAGGTGCTCGACCTAGTTCCTGAGAAGGGCTACCACCCAGGCAACCCGGACTACACAAAGATTCGCCAGGATATCGCGAATATCATTGCCAAAAACAAGTAACAACTAAACTTCATAGGTAAGCAATAGATGAGCGGAGCGCCGAGTATGAGTACCGAAGAGTACGCACTCGAACATGGGTTGAAGAAGGTTGGCGCTCGCCCAAGCCTCGGTCAATATGTCAAAGACGCAATCAGGCGACTCGACTTCGCTTACACGCTTGCCAGCTACACGCTTGAAGCTGGAAATGCCAAGAGTCGTCTTGGCTCCTGGTGGAACGTTCTACTCCCAACTATTCAGGCTGCAACCTACGGTTTGATCTTCGGTGTCATTCTTGGTGACAGCAAGCCAAACAACTTCCTGCCGTTTCTTTTCACCGGAGTATTCCTTTTCAGCTACATCCAGGGTTCATTTAGCAACGGCGCTGGAGCAATCATTTCTAATAACGGGCTAGTCAAGAGCCTCTCCTTCCCGAGAGTGTTGCTGCCAATCTCAATCGTCATTTCTCAGACACTCACTTTGCTTCCTCAGTTGGCAGTACTCGCGGTCGTTTTGGCTTTTGCGCCTGAGCAGACCATCACCTTTGGTTGGCTGATGGTGATTCCTCTCGTTCTCTTGCTGGTCATCTTCAATCTTGGTTTGGCCATGATCATGGCTCGAGTCACCGTGCATGTTCGGGATCTAAACAAGTTGGTTCCTTTCATTTCGCGAATCCTGTTCTACGTCAGCGGTGTCTTTTTCTCAGTTGAGAAGATTTTTGCGGCAGACAGTATTTACGCTTTCCTCATCAAACTGAACCCGATTTACGATTTCCTCAGTTTGGCTAGGGGTTACCTGGTTACCGGGCATCCGCTTCACGTAGAGGACTGGATCGTTGTCTCTGCATGGTCACTCGGAGTGTTCATCCTCGGGCTGATTTTCTTCTGGAGTGCGGAGGAGCGTTATGGTCGCGAAAACTAAACAAACCGAAAACCGCGTCCCTGTGGTCGTGATTGACGACGCTCGAATTACCTACAAGGTGTTTGCCTCGGGTCGCAAGGCTTCTAGCAAAAATTCTGGTGGAGGGTTGTTCAGCAAAAAACTAAAGCTCCAAGAAGTCCATGCCGTAAAGGGAGTTTCGTTCACCGTCTACGAGGGAGAATCGATCGGAATTATTGGAAGTAACGGTTCCGGTAAGTCTTCGCTCATGAGCGCAATGGCTGGTCTAACGCCATTGACCGGCGGAGCAATTTACGCGAACGCCCGCCCAAACCTTTTGGGTGTCGGTGGACTTCTGCTTCCGAACCTTTCCGGTGAGAAGAACATCCTGCTCGGCGGCTTAGCGATGGGCTTCACCAAAAAGCAAATCTCGGCCAAGGTCGATGAAATCACCGCTTTCGCCGGTCTTCAGGATTTCGTTGGACTACCAATGCGCACCTACTCGCAGGGAATGTCTGCCAGGCTTCGCTTCGCCATCGCGGCGTCCAAGAATCACGATATCCTCATCATCGACGAGGCACTTGCCGTTGGTGACCAAGAGTTCCGCAACCGCTCGGAAGCTCGCATGCGCGAGATGCGCGAGAATGCTGGAACCGTGTTCCTTGTAAGCCACAGCATGAAGTCGATCATCGACACTTGCACCCGAGTGATCTGGATCGAGAAGGGCGAACTTCGCATGGATGGCGACCCTAAGAAGGTCACCGCCGCCTACAACAAGTTCGTCGGCTCAACCACTATCGACTAATGGCAACCAAAGCGCCAAAAGTTTCGGTAATCATGCCGGTCCTCAACGAGGAAGAACACCTGGAAGCCGCGGTCAAATCGGTACTCGCACAAAACTTTGAAGGCGAACTTCTTATCGCACTTGGTCCATCAACCGATGGCACCGATGCGGTGGCGAAGCGCCTGGCAAACTCGGACGAAAGAATCGTCCTGGTTCCAAACCCGCGCTCGCTGACCACCGTGGCTATGAATACCTGCATCGCGCTGGCTAAACACGATTTCATTGTGCGCATCGACGCCCACAGCGAACCTGGCGAAAACTACATTGCACGAAGTATCGAGCTACTTGAGGAAACCGGAGCCGATTTGGTTGGCGGTGTTATGGCGGCTGAAGGCAAAACCCTATTCCAGCGAGCCGTGGCCTGGGCTTACACCTCTAGATTCGGGCTCGGTGGTGCCAGTTACCACGTAGGCGGGGAAGCTGGAGAAGCGGAAAGCGCATATCTCGGTGTCTTTAGAAAGAGCGCGCTTGACCGGGTTGGCGGTTACGACGAAAGCATTATTCGCGGCGAAGACTGGGATCTCGCACAACGCATCAAGGCAGCCGGTGGTCTGGTCTGGTTCAGCCCAGAACTTCGCGTGACCTACTGGCCTCGCTCGAGCTGGCGTTCACTGGTCAAGCAGTTCTACTCAACCGGAGCCTGGCGAGGAGATCTCACCAAGCGAGACTTCTCACGAACCTCGCTACGTTACTTCATTCCACCGGGACTAGTAATCGCGCTGGTGCTCGGTAACGTGCTTTGCGTTTTCGGGCTTGTCATCGGTTGGTTGCCGCTACTCGGCTACCTCGCTGCGATCGTCCTCGTTGGTTTCCTGTCTAGGCTGGCTCCGGTTCCCCTCGTGCTGGCGACCATGCATCTTTCCTGGGGAGTTGGGTTCATCGTCGGCTACATTGGGGGAGCGGCTGGCACTCTGGATCGAAGTCGCGTGACCAAATGAACCTAAAAGCTTACTCACCAACCAGAATTCTCGGTGCACTACGTCGCCGCGGAATCGCTTACCTGCGCAAGGTTCAATACCAGCCGGGCAAGCTGCCGATTCAAAAAGGCGCCGTGCTGTTCGATTCGTTCAACGGAAAGGTGATTGGCGATAACCCGCTGGATATCTTTCTGGAACTGCAAAAGGTACGCCCTGATCTGAAGTTTTACTGGACGGTCGGCGCCGGTACCAAGGCGCCCAGCGGCGCCACTGGAATCGTCTTTGAGAGCAAAGCTTGGCTAGACCTCTTGGCCTCTGCCGAATACATCGTTGCCAATACCTCGCTGCCTTGGTACTTCCGCAAGGTGAAGGGTCAGACTTACCTGCAGACCTGGCACGGAACTCCGCTGAAACGTCTGGTCCACGACATCCCGCCTGGCTCGCTCACCAAAAGTTACCTCGACACCATGGACCGCGAAGCGGCAGCCTGGGACTACCTGATTTCTCCTTCTGAGTTTTGCACTGAGGTGCTTCCCAGAGCTTTCGGCTATAAAGGCGAAGTTCTGGAAACTGGCTACCCTCGCAACGACCGCCTGACGACGCACACGGCGGAAGAACGACAGCAGCTTCGTTCGGCACTCGGGGTGAGCGATCCAAAGACCGTCCTGGTAATGTATGCGCCAACATGGCGCGACTACAAGCGAACCGCAACCGGAAATTGGGATTTGGTTAGCTATATGGACCCGAACATCAAATTGCCGGACGGTTTCCGCATGATGTTCCGCGGTCACACCAATACCCATGCGATTGATTCCACCAAGGCTGCTGGCAGTGCCATCGACGTCACAAAATATCCGGACGTCACGGAACTCTACATCGCTGCCGATGTTTTGGTGACCGATTATTCGTCCGTGATGTTCGACTTCTCGGTAACCGGCAAGCCGATCATTTTCCTCGCTCCAGATCTTGATCGTTACCGTGCCGAACGAGGTTTCTACTTCGATTTCGAAACCGAGGCGCCTGGCCCGATTTTGACCTCCGATAAAGAGGTCGTTGAAACTCTAAGTAAACTCCCAGAAACTGCAATTCGTTTCCAAAATGCCTATAAACACTGGCAAGCGAAGTTCAATGCGCTTGAAGATGGTGGCGCTTCGAAGCGAGTTGTTCGGGCAGTTTGGCCGAAGCACTAATAGGCTTAAAGCGAGGTCCTAGCTTTAGGAGGACGCATGAAGCTACGCGTTTTGGCTGGAATTAGCCTATTGGCCGTTTCCCTTACTCTTGGTTCTTGCAGCATGCTCTATCCAGGGCCAACCCCGACCTCCACAGGAACTCCTACCGAAACCCCAACCGAGACTCCTACCGAAACCCCAACGCCTACGGTTGACCCGAACCTAAACCAGGTTTCGATCACCATCATCGATGCCAACGGGTTTAAAGACAATGGTTTTATTCAGGTCATTGCTTCGGTTGATGGCGTACTGGAAGATGACGGCAAGTGCACCTTGGTGGTTACGCAAGGTTCCATAAGTCAGAGCGTTGAAGTTGCCGCGGAATCGAACGTTAATTCAACGCAGTGCTACCCAATGGAGGTCCCGGTTGCTTCGTTCAAGAACGGAGACGCCAAGTTCACCGTGACCTATCTTTCAGATGCCTCGACTGGCACTAATTCGGGAACAGTGCAGATCCAGTAATGAGAAATTGGCTGCGTAAAACACTGGTGGGCTTGCTCAGTATGAGCATGGCCTTCATCGGTGTTGTCGCGGCCGAACAGCCAAGCCAGGCGCTCGATGCACGCACCTTCGATCCAGGTCTGATCATCTCCGACGCCGTGTTCAACGACTGGGGAACAATGACCGCGGCCCAAATTCAGAAATTTCTTGAGGCACGTGTGCCAACCTGCACGGATGATGACGGCGGGCCCAAGTGTCTGCGCAACTACAAAGAAAACGTGATTGGCACTTATGCGATACGTGGTTCTCTTCATGATTATGCGTACCGTATCTGTGCAGATGTTCCAGCCGCAACCAACCAGACCGGGGCGCAAATCATCTACGCTGTGGCTGCTGCATGTCGCATAAACCCAAGAGTCCTGATCGTCACTCTGCAAAAAGAACAGGGCTTGATTACAGCCGCTGACCCAACGAATTACATGTATGAAGCCGCCATGGGTTACGGATGTCCTGATTCGGCTCCTGAGATTTGTGGGCAAGACTCCAACGCCGGCTCGCGCCTGTTCTGGCAGTTATACCGTGCGGCCTGGCAGTTGCGCTGGTACGGAGACCCTCGAGGCAGCTTCACGTACCTTAAGCCAGGTAGTCAGATCAAGAGAGATTACCAAGCACCGTTTTGCATGAGTTACAAGACGCTGAATGGCAAGAAAACATGTGTCGATTGGGAGAACTCGGGTTACTGCAAATCCCGAAATTCTTCTGGTTATTGTGAAGTTCCAATTCGCTGTGGTTCCTACACGTTCAAGCTAAAGAGCCAGGCTACAGCGAAGCTTTACTACTACACCCCGTACACCCCGAATACCGCCGCGCTGAACAACCTGTGGGGCACCGGCGATGGCTGTAGTGCATACGGTAACCGAAACTTCTGGAGAACATTCTGGACCTGGTTCGGTTCTCCGGTCGCTGGTTCTTACC
>JBEGRZ010000032.1:0-13593 GCA_041180115.1 Actinomycetota bacterium | reverse complement strand
TCACCGGTGGTCGCTGGGAACCAGTCGGATAGCAGAGCAATGATTCCGCGAGCTGCTGCCTCAGTGTCGGTTAGGTCCCAACCAAGAGGTGCACGTTCGGTCCAAAGCTCTTCCATGGTTGCGAAACCAGGAATACCCTTCGCGGCGGTGGTACGTAGTGGACCGGCCGAGATTAGGTTGACGCGGATGCCGTCCTTACCAAGGTATCGTGCTAGGTAGCGGCTTACCGACTCAAATGCAGCCTTTGCCACACCCATCCAGTCGTAAACCGGCCATGAAACGGTTGCGTCGAAGGTTAGACCAACTACCGATGAACCACGGTTCAGTAGCGGCTTAGCGGCCATGGTAATCGACTTAAGCGAGTAGGCAGAAACCTGAACCGCGGTTGAAACGTCTTCCCACTCAGTTTCCAGGAAGTTGCCACCAAGAGCGGTCTGAGGTGCGAACGCGATTGCGTGCACAATGCCGTCGAGGCTTGGAAGGTGTTCCTTGATACGGCCTTCTAGCGCAGCCAGATCGTCTGCGTTGGTTGCATCAAGCTCAATAACCTTGGCTGGCTTTGGAAGTCTTTCGGCAATCTTCTGGGTGATTGGCAGCATGCGGCCGAACGAGGAAAGCACAATCTCGGCACCTTGTTCCTGAGCGAGACGAGCTACCGAGAATGCAATCGAAGCTTCGGTTAGTACACCGGTGATAAGTAGTTTCTTGCCTGCAAGAATCGACATGGGTTTCCGTTCTTTAGTGGTTTGTCTAGTTTGCCACGAATGGCGAGGTATTTGGGTTAGTGACCCATTCCAAGTCCGCCATCAACAGGAATGACAGCACCTGAGATGTAGGCGGCATCTTCACTGGCCAGCCAGGTGACAACCTTGGCAACTTCGCTTGGCTGAGCAAAGCGACCAACAGGAATGCGGCGCTTGTAATCTTCCTGCTGCTCTTCTGGAAGGGCTGCGGTCATGTCGGTGTCAATGAAGCCAGGTGCGACAACGTTTGCGGTAATTCCACGGGCACCAAGTTCACGGGTAATTGAGCGAGCCATGCCAACAAGAGCGGACTTGGCCGCTGAGTAGTTAACTTGACCAGCGCTTCCAAGCAACCCGACAACGCTGCCAATCAGGATTACGCGGCCGAAGCGAGCCTTCATCATGCCCTTAGTGGCACGCTTTAGCACACGGAAAACACCAGTGAGGTTGGTGTCAATTACTTCTTCGAAGTCTTCATCGGTCATGCGCATTAGCAAGGTGTCTCGGGTTATTCCCGCGTTAGCTACGAGGATCTCAACCGCTCCGAGTTTTTGCTCGACCTCGGCGAATGCCGCATCTAGGCTGGCCACGTCGGTCACGTCGGCCTTTACGCTTAGGGTTCCGGCTGGACCTTCGCCACTGCGAACAGTCACAGCCACCTTGTAACCGGCTGCCACGAACTCTTCTGCGATTGCCTTGCCAATGCCACGGTTTCCACCGGTAACTAGTACGGTACGTTCGCTGTTCATCGCAGCCTCCTAATTCAATTGATTCTGCAATTTTACCCGCGGACCAAGTGTTTGATACTTACGCTAGCCTTGTTTTGAAAAGGAAATTATGTCGGAACGTCACGTTGTAACCTCCATCGGGGAAGCTCCCGAGGTTGAACGTAAGCGTCGGATGATCAAGTACACAATTTCTATGACCATTCGAACACTCTGTGTGATTCTGGTTGTTTTTACCACGGGAGTATGGCAGTGGATCTTCGGCCTCGGTGCGGTTTTCCTTCCCTATTTCGCTGTAGTGCTCGCAAATACCGCGGGCCAGGGTCAAGCCAAGGTAGCAACGCATCGACGAGTTGAACCGCTACAAATCGATGTGGCTGAACGTTTGAAGCGTGAACATGAATAGGTGTTCAAGGGTCGGTTGCAGCGCGGACGCAACAGCCATGGTTATTTGGCGTAATCCAAAAATCCACTCCGCAGAGAAGACCAAAACATGGGGAACCTGCGCCGAACACAGTGACTATTTCGTTTCATACCTCACCATCCGTGGATTCTTCCTAGAACTTAGAGGTCTGTCATGAAGAAGTGGCTCAACTGGATCGCGTTGGTACTGGTGTTCACCATCGCCTGCGGCTTCTTAGCAAACTGGCAATTCTCACGTCGCGATGCCAGAGTGGCGTCAATCACTCTTGTTAAAAAGAACTTCAACGCGTCGCCTGTTGACTTGAGTGGAGTTATCAGAAATGGACGATTCAACATCCCTGCTGACTCTTGGAGACCGGTAAGAGTTACCGGTCACTATCTTCCAGACGCAACGCTTCTGGTGCGTAATCGTCCGAATAACGGTACCGGTGGATTCGAAGAACTCGTGCCCTTTGTTGCTGATTCGGGAGGGGTCGTTTACGTTTCTCGAGGATGGATCCCTACCGGTGAGCGACAGAATTACCCCGACGAAGTGCCGCTACCGTCAGTTGGCACCACCACCATAGTTGCAAGGGTCGTCGCCGAAGAACCGATTCTCGATCGTGGAGCACCAAAGGGGCAGCTAGCCTCAATCAACATCACGTTAGCAAACAGGCAAACGGATCTCTCAAACTCGATTTCTGGTGGCTATCTACGTTTAGCAACCGAGAGCCCTCAGGTATCAAAACGGCTACAGCCGATGCCAAACCCTGCGACTGAAGAAGGTAACAACCTTAGTTACGCAGTTCAGTGGATCATCTTTGCGCTGATGGCTATTTCTGCCCTTATCTGGCGTGTGCGTCGCGATCGGCTGCTTGATGCTGGCAATTTGCCTGCCAAACGCAAGACCAGGGCTCAGTTGGATGAAGACTACGAAGACTCTAGGACAGAGCAATAAGCTCTGCGTAGGTTTCGTTCCAGTGGTCCTCTACCCCATCAGGCAGGATCAAAACGCGTTCTGGGTTTAGCGCTAAAACGGCACCTTCGTCGTGTGAAACCAAGACCACAGCTCCTGTGAAACTAGCAAGTGCTCGAAGGATTTCTTCACGACTCGCAGGGTCTAGGTTGTTGGTAGGTTCGTCAAGTAGCAAAACGTTTGCCGAAGAAACGACCAATGTGGCAAGAGCCAGTCTGGTCTTTTCACCACCGGAGAGAACCGCTGCTGGCTTGTCTACGTCGTCCCCTGAAAACAGGAAAGAGCCAAGAACCTTTCTAGCGTCTGTGTCGTTCAGGTGAGGAGCTGCATACTGCATGTTTTCCAGAACCGTCTTCTTCACATCTAGAGTCTCGTGCTCCTGGGCGTAATAACCAACCTTTAGGCCGTGCCCCGCAATGACCGAGCCGGTATCAGGAGCATCGATGCCAGCAAGCATGCGCAAAAGAGTTGTCTTCCCAGCACCGTTGAGACCAATCACGACAACCTTAGAACCGCGGTCGATGGCTAGGTCAACAGCGGTGAAGATCTCCAAGGAACCGTAGGAACGGCTGAGGTTCTCCCCTAGCAGCGGAGTCTTTCCGCAAGGTGCTGGGTCAGGGAAACGTATCTTGGCAACGCGGTCGGCTTCTCGTACCTGTTCCACGCCCTCAAGTAGTTTCTCGGCTCTGCGAGCCATCTGATGGGCCGCAGCGGCTTTGGTTGCCTTCGCTCCGAACTTCGCAGCTTGAAGTTGCAGTGTTGCCGCTTTCTTCTCGGCATTGGCGCGTTCACGCTTACGACGCTCTTCATCAGCTTCACGCTGCTTTTGGTAGTGTTTCCAGCCCATGTTGTAGATGTCGATGACCTGCCGCATGGCGTCGAGGTAAAAGACACGGTTCACGGTTTCACCGATGAGATCGACGTCGTGCGAAATGACGATTAGTCCGCCCTGGTAGTTCTTGAGGAAGTCCCTAAGCCAAACTACTGAGTCGGCGTCGAGGTGGTTGGTTGGTTCGTCCAGAATCATGGTCTCGGCTTTAGAAAACAGGATGCGCGCAAGCTCGATACGACGACGTTGACCACCGCTTAAGGTCTTAAGCGGCTGCGCGAGTACATGCTCGGGAAGACCTAGGTTACTGGCAATTGACGCGGCTTCAGCCTCGGCTGCGTAACCGCCAGCAGTGAGAAACTCTTCTTCGTAACGCGAGTAATTCTTCATTGCTCGCTCGTAAACGTCCTCATCTATTGAGCCCATGTCTGCAGTTGCCGCTGCCATCTTCGCAGCAAGGTCACCGAGACCGCGAGCATTCAAGATTCGAGTTCTAGCCAAATCTTCCGGGTCGCCAGTTCTTGGATCTTGCGGCAAATACCCGATTTCCCCGCGTTTGGATACAGAGCCGCCTGTTGGCGGGTTGTCACCAGCGAGGATCTTGGTAAGCGTTGTCTTCCCTGCGCCGTTGCGACCGACAAGTCCGATTTTGTCACCAGCCTCGACACGAAAATTAACGCCAGACATAAGCAGTCTGGCGCCAATTCGAATTTCTAGTTCTTGGACGGAAAGCATTAGTTAGATAGCAAAACCAATCGCACGCATCTGCTCGCGACCATCTTCCGTAATGCGTTCTGGACCCCATGGCGGCATCCAGACCCAGTTGATACGGAATGCCTCGGTTACGCCGTCTAGCGCCTGAGCGGTCTGTTCCTCAATTACATCGGTCAAAGGGCAGCCAGCCGACGTTAGCGTCATATTGATAAGGAGCGAGCCGTCATCCTCGGATTCTTCGAAGCCGTAAATGAGCCCGAGATCGTAGATGTTTACCCCAATCTCAGGGTCAATTACCTCTTTGAGCGCTTCAACGACCTGATCGTGACGCTCTGGGCTGAGTTCTTTTGCCATGACTATAGGTACCGGTCGTAACCCTCAGCCTCTAGGCGCTCGGCTAACTCAGGGCCACCTTCTTCAGCTACCTTGCCGGCTACGAAGACGTGAACGAAGTCGGGCTTGATGTAGTTCAAGATTCGGGTGTAGTGAGTGATGAGTAGAACGCCCATGTTGTTGGCTTCCTTGGCTCGGTTGACGCCTTCTGAAACAATCTTCAGTGCATCAACGTCTAGACCGGAGTCTGTTTCGTCGAGGACTGCGATCTTGGGTTTTAGAAGCTCCAACTGAAGGATCTCGTGACGTTTCTTTTCGCCACCGGAGAACCCTTCATTGACGCTACGTTCGGTGAACGAAGAGTCCATGCGTAGTTTCTCCATTGAGTCCTTGACCTCTTTGATCCAAGTGCGAAGCGCCGGGGCTTCACCATCAATGGCAGTCTTTGCGGTGCGTAGGAAGTTGCTGACTGAAATCCCAGGGATTTCAACAGGGTATTGCATAGCAAGGAAAACACCGGCACGAGCGCGCTCGTCTGGGCTCATTTCGAGAACGTCTTGTCCGTCGAAGATGATCTCACCGTCGGTTACCTCATACTTTGGGTGACCAGCGATGGTGTAAGCCAGAGTGGACTTACCAGAGCCGTTAGGCCCCATGATTGCGTGAGTTTCACCACTCTTGATGACTAGATCCACGCCCTTGAGGATTTCCTTGGTGCCATCTTCGGTAGCTACCGAAACGTGCAGGTTCTTAATTTCTAAAGTAGACATGATTCTTTCTTAGGCTGGATCGTATTCAAGGTAAATCTGACCGTCTTCAACGAAGACTTCATACACTGCAACAGGTTCGAAGGCTGGAAGAGTGAGGGCTGCACCGGTCTCAAGTGAAAACTTTGCACCGTGTGCCCAGCACTCGATCGTGTCATTCTCCACAAAACCTTCGCTTAGCGAAATTTCACCGTGTGAGCACTTGTCATCGATGGCAAAAACCTTGCCATCCTTGGCCTTAGCGATTGCAATGGCATGACCTGCGATGGTGACCCGGATGGCGCGACCCGGTTTAATGTCGGCTTCTGGGCAGATTAGGTGAGCCATGACTAGTGACCGTCCTTGTCTAGTTTGATTGCGATCTGTTGGTTGAGGGCTTCCTCAAGCGCTTCGTCACCGATCTTGCTGATGACGTCGTTCAGGAATCCCTTCACCACAAGGCGCTTAGCGTCTTGCTCGGAAATACCGCGAGCTTGTAAGTAGAACAACTGTTCATCGTCGAAGCGACCGCTAGCACTAGCGTGCCCTGCTCCTTCAATCTGGCCGGTCTCGATTTCCAGATTTGGTACCGAATCGGCGCGCGCTCCATCGGTAAGCAGTAGGTTGCGGTTCAGCTCGTAAGTCTTGGTGCCTTCGGCAGCCTTGCGAATTAGAACGTCGCCTACCCAAACGGTGTGCGCGGTAGCACCCTGGAGGGCTCCCTTGTAGGACACATCCGAGGTGCAGTTCGGCTGGTTGTGGTCGATAAATGGTCGGTGCTCAATGTACTGACCGGAGCCTGCGAAATATGCACCAGCGAGGTTTGCAGCGCCGCCAGGACCGGCATAGCTAACACTTGGCACCACACGAACCACAGAGCCGCTAATCGACACCACAATGTGGTTGATGGTGGCATTACGACCAACGCGAATGAACTGTGAGGAAGTGAATGCCGAGGAGTCTGACATGTTTTGAATCGAAATCAGGTTCAGAGTTGACTCATCACCGACGGAGATCTCTGCGACTGAAGCCAAGTCGCCAGTACCCGTGTGGTTCAAGATCAAGCGAGAAGACGAGTGAGTCGCGGTTTCAACGAATAATTGCAAAGACTGTGACTTGGCATCCGTGTGGACCTCAAGGTTCTGATTGTCACCATCTTTCAAAGTGATGAAGCGAACTGAATCCGGAGCTTGCCAGACCTGAGCAGCGATGAGGTCTTCAGGCAGGCCAATGGAACCAACCTTCGAGTCGCTCTTGGCAAGTTCAGCGGTGCCTGCTAGCGAGCCTGAGAAGGCAAGCAGTGGCTTGTCGAGATTATTTAGGCGGTTGGCTTCAACGTAGCGCCATTGCTCTTCGGTGCGGGTAATCTCAGCGAAGTCCGCAGGGTTGGTTGAACGAGGACGGTCAGAGCGAATTTGAATTGGCGCACCAGCGCCGTGGCTGTGATTTTGCATTAACCAACAGCCCCTTCCATCTGCATTTCGATTAGTTTGTTGAGCTCAAGGGCGTACTCCATAGGTAGCTCCTTAGCAATTGGCTCGATGAATCCTCGCACGATCATTGCCATGGCTTCGTCCTCAGGCAGTCCACGTGATTGCAAGTAGAACAACTGCTCATCGCTGACACGAGAAACGGTGGCCTCGTGGCCCATCGTTACGTTGTCTTCACGAACGTCTACAGCTGGGTAGGTGTCGCTGCGGCTGATGGTGTCTACCAAAAGAGCGTCACAGCGAACAGTGTTTGCCGAGCCAAATGCGCCTGGGTTTACGCGGATTTCGCCTCGGTAAGAGGTGCGACCGCCTGCGCGAGCAATCGACTTCGAGATGATTGAGGAAGATGTGTTCGGCGCTAAGTGAATCATCTTCGCACCAGCGTCTTGATGCTGACCCGCGCCAGCAAAGGCCACCGATAGAGTTTCACCCTTTGCGCCCTCACCAGCCAAGATGACCGCTGGGTACTTCATGGTGACCTTGGAGCCGATGTTTCCATCTACCCATTCCATGGTTGCACCTTCGTAGGCAACAGCCCGTTTGGTAACCAAGTTGTAAACGTTGGTCGACCAGTTTTGAATGGTGGTGTAACGAACGCGAGCGTTCTTCTTTACGATGATCTCCACAACGGCGGAGTGCAGAGAGTCGCTTTGGTAAATCGGTGCGGTGCAACCCTCGATGTAGTGAACATAAGAGTCTTCGTCGGCAATGATGAGGGTTCGTTCGAACTGACCCATGTTTTCGGTGTTGATTCGGAAGTATGCCTGAAGTGGAATCTCAACGTGAACGCCCTTTGGAACGTAAACGAATGAGCCGCCTGACCAAACAGCAGTATTCAGAGCGGCAAACTTGTTGTCTCCGGCAGGAATTACGGTACCGAAGTACTCTTGGAAGATTTCTGGGTGCTCTTTTAGAGCGGTGTCGGTGTCAAGGAAGATAACTCCTTGGGCTTCGAGCTCTTCCTGAATCTGGTGGTAAACAACCTCGGACTCGTACTGTGCGGCAACACCGGCTACAAGACGAGCACGTTCTGCCTCAGGGATACCGAGACGTTCGTAGGTGTTCTTGATGTCTTCTGGAAGATCTTCCCAAGACTGTGCCTGGCGCTCGGTTGAGCGGACGAAGTACTTGATGTTGTCAAAATCGATACCGGAAAGATCTGAGCCCCAGGTTGGCATTGGCTTACGACCGAAGTAATCGAATCCCTTTAGTCGGCGCTCGAGCATCCACTCTGGTTCGCTTTTCTTACCGCTGATGTCGCGAACCACGTTCTCGTTGATTCCGCGCTTTGCACTGGCGCCAGCCGAGTCTGCGTCAGACCAGCCGAATTCGTAGTTGCCTAGGCTCTCGAGCTCAGGACGGTCAATAATGTTTTCTGACAATCCAAACCTTTCTTCGCCATCAATAACGTCAAACCTTGACGAATAATTCCCTAAAACAAGCGCATGTAATTGAAGCATGTAAGACTTGGATTAGGCACAAGGTGCTATTTGCACTGGGTCAATTCTACCCGTGCAGCATCAGCAGCGTAAAGGTTTGAGGAGTCAATTTCATGACCAAGTGGCTTACCGAAGGAGCACTTCGCGTATTTGTTTGGGCCTCGGTAATTTCGCAAATCTTGATCGTGGTAACCGGTGGCGCTGTTCGTTTGACTTCATCAGGTTTAGGTTGCCCTGACTGGCCTACCTGTGATGGTGAAAACATCGTTACAACTCCGGAAATGGGGATTCACGGAGTTATCGAGTTCTCCAACCGCCTTCTCACCTTCGTGCTTCTGGTTATTGCCATCGGCACCCTGGTGCTCGCACGCAAGCTTCAGGGTGGACGGAATTTGTTCCGCCCAGCCCTTGCGCTAATCTTTGGAATTTTCGTTCAAGCAGTCGTCGGTGGTGTCTCGGTCTGGTTCAAACTAAACCCTTGGATTGTTGGTCTGCACTTTGTAGTGAGCGCCGTCATGATAGCGATCGCAGCGGTGTTAATGTGGCGCACCTACGCGCCGAAGATATCAGATTCAAATGGCAAGGAGCAAGCAATCGCGAAGTTGGTGCTGGCTCTAGTTGTAATCACAGAACTAGTTGGAGTCTTGGTGACCGGTTCCGGTCCACACGCTGGAGACCTCGAAACACCCCGCAACGGATTTAATTCAGAACTGTTGCAGCACATCCACAGTTACCCTGCCTATGCGTCGTTGATAGGCCTATTTGTTCTGCTGGTATTAGTTCGCCGACGCGATGTCGATGGCTACGCATCTCGCCTTGTGTTCTGGACCCTTGCTTCGATTGCGTGTCAGGCCGCAATAGGTATCGTTCAGGCAAGACTTGGCCTGCCAGCGGAACTGGTAGCACTGCACCTGCTTCTGGCGTCATCGATTATCGCTCTAGTCACCCTTACCTGTCTTTCGCTTCGCACCAAGCGATGAGCAGCCTTTTCTGGTTCCGCAAGGATCTGCGCCTAGCAGACCATCCAGCATTGAATTTGGCGCTCGAGTCTGAGGGCGATACCTACTTACTAGCAACTGCTGACCAGCTCGGTTCACCGTTCGACGCCTTGTCCCCCATTAGACAGAATTCCCTACGATCATCTTGGAATCATCTTCAAAAGTCTCTAGGTGGGCAGCTGGCCATCGAACGCTCCCCCGATGATTTGTTACGTATTGCCAAAGCCTTAGGCGTGACCAAGGTTTTCGTTTCTCAGGCCTTCGACAGCCTGGGTATAAAAGAACTGGCATCAGTTGCAGTAGATCTAGGGTCAGCGGGAATAGAGCTAGTTGTGGGGCCAGGCAACTACATCGTGAAGCCTGGCACAGTTCGGAAGGACGACGGAACACCCTACAAGGTCTATACACCGTTCTATCGTTCCTGGTTGACTCATCTGAAGGCTGTGCCTGTGGCACCAGCCTCTAAGGAAAGTGTTCGAGACATTCCCGCTGAGTTACTAAGGTTTGACGCAGCGCTCGAACTTGGAGGCAACACGATTGCCGGTGAACAACAAGCGCTAGAAACTTTAAAGAGGTTTTTGGAAAGTCGCATCGATCAGTACCACGAGCAACGTGATCGAGCAGACATAGGTGGCACATCACATCTTTCACACGCGTTGAGCCATGGCGAGATTCACCCACGTACCATCATTTCGAAACTCCCATCTAGTGATGGTGCAGAGGTTTATCTGAAAGAACTTGCTTGGCGAGAGTTTTACGCCGACGTGCTGCTACACAACCCAGAGACACTGACCGATTATCTCGATAAGAAATACGCCAAGATGCGTTACGAGGATCCTGACGAGCGATTTGAGGCTTGGAAGGCTGGTCGTACCGGTTTTCCAATGGTCGATGCCGGAATGCGTCAATTAGCAACCACCGGTTGGATGCACAACCGTGTTCGGATGATTGTGGCTAGTTTCCTGGTGAAAGATTTGCACATAGAGTGGCAGCATGGCGCCGCTTGGTTCGAAGAGAATCTAACCGACTATGACGCCGCTTCGAATAGTCACGGATGGCAGTGGACTGCGGGATGCGGTACTGACGCATCACCATACTTCCGGGTTTTCAATCCAGTCACCCAGGGTCTTAAATTCGATCCAGAAGGTAGCTACGTTCGCAAGTATTTGCCCGAGCTGCGTCACCTAACCGGTAAGAACGCACACGAACCTTGGGTAGACACACACGGTTACAGCATGGGTTATACGAAGCGAATCGTTGATCACGCGCTAGAACGAGACGAAGCCCTACGGCGCCTTGCCGAGCTAAAAAGTCTTTAGAAGTATGGAATGTAGACCAGAGGGTCAACCGCAACGGCGAGGAAAAGAACTGTTAGGTAGCTGATTGAGCCGTGGAAAAGGCGCATCGGCGACTTAGGCTCCCCCGTCTGTGACTGACGATACAAGATGGTCGCCTCAACCGTAAACCAAATTCCGAAGGCGGTCGCTGTGAGCGAATAAATCAAACCCATATTTGCTGCCGGGATGAGGAGCAACGAGCTGGTGACCATTGCCCAGCTGTAAAGCAGAATCTGAGCGCCAACAGTGCGCGGTCCCCGAACGACCGGAAGCATCGGAACGCCCGCGGCCTGGTAGTCGTCGCGGTATTTCATCGAAAGCGGCCAGTAGTGCGGTGGTGTCCACAGGAAAATGATGAGGAAGAGAATCCAGGCGGCTACCGGCAGGTCTTTGGTTACAGCGGCCCAGCCGATAAGAACTGGCGCAGCACCGGCAGCACCGCCCCAAACAATGTTCTGCGGGGTTTTGCGCTTCAACAGGAGGGTGTAAATCAACACGTAGAAGAGAATGGCCGAAAGTGATAGCAACGCTGCCAGCCAACCAGCTGTGAAGTACAACAGCGCTGAAGATACAAAAGCTAAAACATAGGCGAAGATTAGGGCCTCGCGTTTGGTCAACTCACCAGTAACAAGTGGACGATTCTTGGTTCGCCCCATAATTTTGTCGATGTCGGCGTCGATGTAGCAGTTGAATGAGTTTGCCGAGCCAGCTGAAAGCGTTCCACCAATTAGGACGCTTGCGATGAGCCAAAACGATGGAAGACCCTTCTGGGCCAAGATCATCGCTGGGACAGTTGTGACCAACAGCAACTCGATAACACGAGGCTTGGTTAGGGCAACATAGGCGCGGAACTTTGACATCAAGGCTCAAGTCTACACAGCGTTGCCGGTAGTAGGATTGACCCAGAACCTAAGCGGAAATTTCCGTGAAATTCTGATGGCGAAGAGGCCCCATTCACACCGAGCGCCGAAGGCGTTCTTCATCTTTAGGAGTTGCCTTGTCAGCGTTCCAATGGTCAGAACTAGATAGCAAAGCTGTCGACACCGCACGTATTCTCGCAGCCGACGCGGTTGAGAAAGTAGGTAACGGACACCCTGGTACCGCAATCTCGATGGCACCGGTCGCCTACCTGCTATTCAACAAGGTGATGCGACACGATCCGAAGGATGATCGCTGGTTGGGTCGTGACCGTTTCATCCTCAGCATCGGTCACTCCTCTCTAACTCTCTACAATCAGCTGTACTTGCACGGCTATGGTCTTGAACTAGATGACCTTAAGTCGCTTCGCACCTGGGGTTCGGCTACACCTGGACACCCGGAGTACAAGCACACTAAAGGCGTGGAAATTACTACCGGACCACTTGGGCAGGGACTTGCCTCGGCAACCGGCTTTGCGTACTCGGCACGCTTCGAACGCGGACTCTTCGATGCGTCCGCTCCCCTAGGTTCGAGCCCGTTCGATCACTTCGTCTACGTCTTGGCGGGCGATGGTGATATGCAAGAAGGTGTCACCTCCGAGGCTGCGTCGCTGGCTGGTCATCAGCAATTGGGAAACCTCGTAGTCATCTACGACAGCAATCAAATCTCGATCGAGGATGACACCAACATCGCGTTTACAGAAGACATCATCGGACGCTACGACTCCTACGGTTGGCACACCCAGACCGTTGATTGGCGTAAAACCGGTAACTACGTTGAGGATCTGGAAGAGCTTTACAACGCAATTCAGTCAGCCAAGGCCGTAACCGACAAGCCTTCGCTGATTCGTCTTCGCACCATAATCGGTTGGCCATCGCCTAAGAAGCAGAACACAGGAAAGATCCACGGATCGGCTCTTGGCGCGGAGGAACTCGCAGGGTTGAAGCGCGCCCTCGGCTTCGACCCAGAGAAGTCCTTCGAAGTGGCTCCTGAAGTTATTGCACACACCCGTGGTTACGCACAGTTTGCCGAAGAGAGCCGTAAGGTTTGGGAAGCAGCATTCGATGTTTGGGCTTCGGAGAACCCAGACAAGAAGCAGCTTCTCGACCGCATAGTTGCTGGCGAGTTGCCTTCTGAGTTGGAATCGGCACTCCCACAGTTCCCGTCAGAAACAGAAGTTTCGACTCGCGCGGCCTCTGGCAAGGTAATTAACGCCATCGCTGGTGTAATGCCAGAACTTTGGGGAGGTTCTTCAGACCTAGCGGAGTCGAACCTAACCACCATCGCTGGCGCCAAGTCGTTCGTACCAAGCCAGTGGTCCACTCATGAGTGGAGCGGTGACAAGTACGGTCGAGTACTTCACTTCGGTATTCGTGAACACGCCATGGGCTCGATCCTGAACGGTATCGCGCTAAGCGGCCACACCCGTCCGTTCGGTGGCACCTTCCTAATCTTCAGCGACTACATGCGTCCAGCCGTTCGCTTGGCCGCCCTGATGGGTGTTCCTTCAATCTTCGTGTGGACTCACGATTCGGTTGCACTTGGAGAAGATGGTCCAACCCACCAGCCGATTGAGCAACTGGCTACCCTTCGTGCAATCCCTAACCTGAATGTGGTTCGCCCGGCCGATGCCAACGAAACCGCGTATGCCTGGATGGGGATGTTGCAGACTCAAGATGCACCATCGGGTATCGCGCTCTCGCGCCAGAACCTACCGGTTGTAGACCGCCAAAGCCCAGACGTTACGGGGGTCACATACGCCGGAGCGGAAAACACCCTCAAGGGCGCCTATGTTCTTGCGGAAGCGAAGAACGGAAAGCCAAAACTAATCCTGATCGCAACCGGTTCGGAAGTACAGCTGGCACTTGCTGCTCGTCTGGAATTAGAAGCAAGTGGCGTTTCAACTCGCGTTGTTTCTGCTCCTTGTGTTGAGTGGTTCGAAC
>JBEGRZ010000031.1:0-13594 GCA_041180115.1 Actinomycetota bacterium | reverse complement strand
CCGGAAGGGTCTGGCGCTGCTCGTGCCGTGCTTTCAGCCCTTGAGCAGGCTGGCGCCAAGCCTGAGGATGTTATTCACATCAATGCTCACGCAACCAGCACCCCCGTAGGCGACATCGCGGAGTACACCGCCCTGAAGCGCGTGTTTGGCGATCACCTTGGAAACATCGCAATTTCAGCTACCAAGGCGTCCACAGGTCACTTACTCGGTGGCGCTGGAGCTATCGAAGCTGTATTCACTATCTTGGCGTTGAAGGAACGCACTGCTCCTCCAACCATCAACCTCGACAACCAGGACCCAGAGATCCCTCTAGACGTCGTTACCAGCCCTAGAAAGCTTCCTGAAGGCCCAATCCTTGCTATCAGTAACAGCTTTGGCTTCGGCGGCCACAATGCCGTAGTAGCGTTCAGGAGCTACGAGTAATAACTTAAACAAATAATCCCGGCTTGACCTAAAGGTAGCCGGGATTATTTTTTAGTTCGTTTAGTGTGCGCGCTGACCGCGGTAGTTCTCGAAAACATAACCGATTAGAGCAATAAACGCTAGAGGGAAGCCGATGAAGAACAACCACCAGCCCACTGCAAGCGATGCAAACACCAAGGAACCGAAAAGCCCTAAGAAGAATGGCCACCAGCTCCATGGGTTGAAGAAACCCATCTCGGAATCGCCATCTGAGATTTTTGCGGTGGTGATGTCCTCAGGCACCGGTCCTTGGTTGCGATCGGTCTTACCCAAGTAAAAGGCAATGAAGGCCGACATAATGGCAAGCATGGCAAGCGCTGCGGTACCGATGATTTCGAACTTGTACCCAAACAGTGCTGGCTCACCTGCTGTAAGGCCAGCGTATGGCTCTACAAGCATCCACCAGGTGTATGCAATTGCGTCAACCGTATAAAAGGCGGTCAGGAACCAAAAGAGTCTTGCATTGAAACGCATTTACTTAGCCCTTCTTTACGGTTTTCTTGGTGGCCACGGTTCCAGAGGCTTCTGGGTGGTTCAAATCGAAAGCTGGAGATTCTGAGCGGATCAGCGGAATCGAGGTGAAGTTGTGGCGAGGGAATGGAGAGGCAGTAGCCCATTCGAGCGAGCGACCGTAACCCCATGGGTCATTTACCTTGACCATTACACCCTTGCGGTGAGTGATGTAGACGTTCCAGAAGAACGGTAGGAATGACAGAGCTAGAATCGCGGAACCAACGGTTGAAACTTCGTTCATCCAGGTGAAACCGTCCTGTGGCAGGTAGGTCGCGTAGCGACGAGGCATACCCATGACGCCGAGCCAGTGCTGGATTAGGAAGGTTCCGTGGAATCCAACGAACAACATCCAGAACTGGATCTTGCCTAGGCGCTCGTTCAGCATCTTTCCGGTCATCTTTGGGTACCAGAAGAAGATACCTGCGAACATCGCGAACACCACGGTACCGAAGATTACGTAGTGGAAGTGAGCGACCACGAAGTAGCCGTCCGAGAGGTTGAAGTCAAGCGTTGGACTCGAAAGGATTACACCGGTCAAACCACCGAAGATGAAGGTGGTAAGGAAGCCTAGGCTCCAGAGCATTGGAGTTTCAAAGCTCACCGAACCGCGCCACATGGTACCAATCCAGTTGAAGACCTTCACACCGGTTGGAACCGCAATCAACATAGTAGTGAAAGCGAAGAACGGTAGCAGTACCTGTCCGGTGACATACATGTGGTGTGCCCACACAGTCATCGACAGAGCGGCGATTGCGATGGTCGCGTAGATCAAAGTCTTGTAACCGAAGATCGGTTTGCGGCTAAATACTGGGAAGATTTCCGAGATGATTCCGAAGAACGGAAGCGCTAGCACGTAAACCTCTGGGTGACCGAAGAACCAGAATAGGTGCTGCCATAGCATGGCGCCACCGTTGGCCGGATCAAAAATGTGCGCTCCGAATCGACGGTCAGCACCGAGAGCAAACAAGGCAGCTGCCAGCGGTGGGAAGATCATGATTACCAAGATCGAGGTCACCAGGGTGTTCCAAGTGAACACAGGCATACGCCACATGGTCATACCAGGAGCACGCATGGTCAGGATGGTGGTGATGAAGTTCACACCACCCATAATCGAACCGAAACCGCTAAGAGCCAGACCGAAGACCCAAAGGTCGCCGCCTAGACCAGGCGAGAATGTGCTGGTTGATAGTGGAACATAGGCAAACCAACCGAATGATGCTGCACCCTGCGGGGTGAAGAATCCTGCGACGGCCACGAAGCTACCAAAGAAGTAGAACCAGAATGCAATCGCGTTCAGACGTGGGAACGCCACATCCGGAGCACCAATTTGTACCGGCATCAGAATGTTTGCGAAAGCCGAGAATAGCGGGGTCGCAAACATCAAGAGCATGATGGTGCCGTGCATGGTGAATAGCTGGTTGTACTGCTCCTTGCTGGCAACAATTTCCAGACCTGGCAATGTCAGCTGTGCACGGATCATAAGCGCCATCACACCGGCGATTAGGAAGTAAGCGAACGAGGTAATTAGGTACAGGTACCCAATCTTCTTGTGGTCAGTGGTGGTTAGCCAATCGACGAGAATTCGTCCTTTGTTCTGCGGAACAACTGGGTTGGCTGTGTTTAGAGTTGCGGTAGCCATTTGCTTATTCCTCATTCTCTACAGGAGCAACAACACCGGGTAGGTTCATGTTGCGGCTTGAGTCAATCGAAAGCTGACCGACCTGGCCGGCAGCTTTCAGTTCCTGGATGTGCTTGTCGTACTCGGACTGAGATACAACCTTCACGTTGAAAAGCATCATCGAGTGGTATTCACCACAAAGTTCGGCACACTTACCTCGGTAGGTGCCTTCCTTTTCCGGTGTGAAGTACATCTGGTTCCAGCGACCAGGAAGTGTGTCCTTCTTGTAGAGGAACTCGATTACCCAGAATGAGTGGTCAACATCGCGAGACGATAGGTCGATTTCCACACGCTTTCCGACAGGAAGGTACAGGGTTGGCAAAGTGGTGTCATCGAAGGTGTCACCGGTAGTGTACTGAGCCTGGATACCAGAGTCGTAGACATTTTCGTCAGTGTAGTTGAAGTCCCAGCTCCACTGCTTACCGATTACCTGAATCTTTACCTCAGGGTCGTTCGGGGATTCAATTGCCTTCATGGATTGAGCTGTCATTACGAAGAAGCCGATAACCAGGATGAATGGAACCACGGTGAAGAGAGTTTCAATTGGGTTGTTGTAACGCATCTGCGCCGGTAGGTGGTCATCACCCTTACGGCGACGGTAGACGATAATCGCCCAGGCCATCAGACCCCAGGCTAGTGCACCGACACCCCAAAGCACAGCCCAAGAGATGTTCCAGAAGTCAATGATGTTATTTGTGTGGTTAGTTACATCCACGGCCTCTACTGGGAGAGGCATCAGGATAGCTGAACTGAAATCTGCGCGAGAACAGCCAGACAAAAGCAGAGTAGTTGCAGCAGCACCGCTGGCTAGTGCAACCCTTAGAGCACGCTTAGAAAGCACAATCGACCCTTCGAATCGTTACGAATTTAGTCTAAACCTGTGAATCCGCCTAGAGTGCCGAAAACACCCGTTTTTTGGGAAGATTCTTAAGAATTAGCAGAAAGATTCCCCACAAGCGCAGGTAGAGGTTGCGTTCGGGTTCTCGATGACTAGCCCCTGCTTGGTTAGGGTGTCTTCGTAGTCGATGGTTGCACCGTTGATCAGGGCAAGCGATCCTGGGTCTACCACGGTCTCAAAGTCGCCGAACGGGAAGATTTCATCAACCTCGTCGGCTTTGTCGTCGAAGAAGAGGTCATAATTCATCCCCTGGCATCCACCAGGCTTCACTTCGATACGTAGGCGAAGCTTTGAGTCGCTGCTCTCCGATGCCAACAGGCTAGAGATGCGTTCGATTGCTGCCGGAGTAAGAGTAAGCGCGGCGCTGGTGGTTTCAGTCATTTGATTGCTCCTTCGAGAACTCAATTCTACTTTTGAAAACCGTACGGCAGCTCAAAACATTCCGCTAACCTTGTCGTTATGACTCCAGCAGACTCTTCAAACGGCAAAGGCCGCCCAACTCCAGCCCGCAAGGAACGCGAGGCTGCCCGAAAGAAGCCACTGGTTGCCCCTCGCACCAAGGAAAGCAAGAAGGCTGCGGCCGAAGAACGCCGCAAGTCCAACATTATGGCGCGTGAAGGTTATGCGGCTGGAGACGACCGCTATCTCACCAAGCGCGACGCCGGACCGGTCAAGCGTTTGATCCGTGACTATGTTGACTCACGCTGGTTTACCACCGGTGAAGTACTGCTTCCAGTAATGGTGCTTGCCGTTTTCATTACCGCACCTGGTGTTGCTGAAGTCTTGAACGTCGTAGTCTTAGTGATTTTCGGCCTTTTCCTCCTAGAGTCGTTCCTACTGACTCGTGGGGTAAAGAAGATCATCGCGCGTAAGTACAGCAACAAGGACGAAAAGGGTGTTTGGCTATACGTTGCATTCCGCGCGCTATACCCACGCTTCTTCAGACTTCCTCGTCCGCAGGTTGCCCGCGGAACCAAGTTCTAACTCTTCGCTAGTTCGCGGTTAATTTTCCGAGCCCAGAATGGGCCTTGGTAGACAAAACCGGTGTATCCCTGAACCAGGTTTGCTCCCAGGCTGAGACGCTCCCGAACATCTGCGGTGGTTTCAATTCCGCCAACTGAAATAATGGCGATGCGACCGGCAATGACTTGATTAAGCAGTCGCAGAACTTCGAGGGAACGAGCCTTTAACGGAACTCCCGACAACCCTCCGGCACCAATCGATTCAACCTTTGCAGTAGCGGTCTTCAAGCCGGCACGAGAGATTGTGGTGTTTGTGGCAATCACCCCAGCCAACCCAAGTTCGATGGCGAGTGCGGCGATTTCGGAAATCTCTTCATCAAGTAGATCCGGAGCAATCTTCACGAGTACCGGAGTGCGACCAGCCTTGGCCATTACTGCTTCCAGAATCGGCTTTAGTGATTCGGTCGACTGCAGACTTCTCAGGCCAGGAGTATTCGGGGAAGAGACGTTTACCGCTAGGTAGTCGGCAAGGTGTGCCAAGAGCTCGGCACTGGTGCTGTAGTCGGTGACGGCGTCTTCGATTGGAGTGATCTTGCTCTTACCGATATTGACACCGATGATTGGCAGCTTGGCCTTACCCGCACGGAGCTTGGTCAACCGAGCTGCCAGCGAAGCCGCACCCTGGTTGTTGAAACCCATGCGGTTGATTAGCGCGCGGTCGGCGATTAGACGGAACAAGCGCGGACGATCATTGCCTGGCTGAGCGAGCGCGGTGACGGTTCCAACTTCGATGTGGGAAAAGCCGAGGTCCGCAAGCGGACGAATCATGGTTCCATCCTTGTCGAAACCCGCGGCTAGCCCGAAAGGCCCTGCAAAGGTAAGACCCAGCGCCTCGGTTTTTCTGGTGCGATTAGCAGCTAGGCGAAACAATCTGGTCACACCGAGGCTTGAACCAATGATGAGCGCCCTTGCGATTACGTGGTGAATCCACTCTGGATCAAATTTTGAGAACAGAACACGGAAGATGATTGAGTACATGTCTTTAGCTTTCGAATCTGGCAGCGATTGCCTCATAGTGCGCTGGAAGACCTTCTTCGCCAGCCAGTCTTTCGACGCGTTCGACAACTGCTTCAAGCCCGTTTCGTCCGTAATCGATGACCTGCTGGGCGCGCAAGAAAGTGTGAACCGACAACCCTGCTCCGAAGCGCGCGTTTCCGCTAGTTGGCAAAACGTGGTTTGATCCAGCCATGTAATCGCCAAGCGAAACCGGTGAATATTCTCCCAGAAAAACTGCACCGGCGTTCTTAATCTGCGGCAGGACCGAGTGAGGGTCCCTAACCTGAATCTCAAGGTGCTCGGTGGCGTAGGCGTTGGCAACCGCAGCCGCGTCGTCGAGGTTGGAAACCAGAACGATCGCCGACTGTTTGCCGGTTAGCGCCACTGTTGCTCGCTCGTTGTGCAGGGTCTTGCCAGTACGGGCAGCTAAAGCAACCTGAACTGCTTCGGCCAGTTCTGGTGAATCGGTTACCAGTACTGACGCAGCCGCTTCATCGTGTTCGGCTTGAGACAGCAGGTCGGCCGCCACAAACTCAGGGTTAGCAGATGCGTCCGCAATAATCAGAATTTCGGTGGTTCCGGCTTCAGAGTCAATACCGACGACGCCACGAAGTGCACGCTTAGCCGCGGTGACGTAGGTATTACCAGGGCCGGTAATCATTGAGACTGGTTCTAGTGCTATTGACTCAACACCGAGAGCCATGGCCGCAATCGCCACCGGTCCGCCAACGTTGTAAACCTCGTCGACCCCGAGAAGTGCCGCGGCAGCCAGAACCGTTGGGTGTGGTCGTCCGCCGAAGGCCTTCTGGCCTGGAGTGGAAATTACAAGTCGCTGTACACCTGCTACCTGGGCTGGAACGACGTTCATGACGACGCTGGATGGATATACCGCCTTCCCACCAGGCACGTACAAACCAACAGCTTCGATTGGCACCCAGCGCTGGTGCACCAGTGCGTCCTCGGCCAATTCGGTAGAAGTGTTTTCCGGAAGGTTCGCAAGACTTACCAAGCGCACTCGTTCGATTGCGGTCTCAAGCGACTGACGAAGCTCGGTGCTCAGCCCAGCCAGAGCGGCCTTCAGTTCGTCTGCAGAAACACGGATTGGGCGAGGATCGAAACCATCGAACTTTTGAGTTAGTTCAACTAGAGCTTCCTCTCCCCTAGCCGCCACCGAATCAATGATTGGTGCAACCTGTGCGAGAGCGCTTTCAATACTGAAACCCGCGCGAGGAACCAAGTGGTTAATCTCCTTGGAACTGGGCACACCAGCGCGGAAATCAACTACTCGCAATAGGGATTTAGACAATTGAACTCAACTTTCCTGTCTCAATTCTATTCGGGCACCCTTACCCACTAGCCTTGAAACGTGGACGCAACAGAAAACAACGCATCGTTAATCGCAGACCCGGTCGAAGCTCTAAAGAACACATTCAGGCACCATGCCTCGGGAGTTGCTGTGATCACAATGTTGGATGCCGATGGTAAGCCGGTCGGATTCACCGCCACCTCGGTTACGTCGCTAGGCGCCAATCCACCTCTGGCAAGCTTCAATGTGGCCAGCGGATCTTCAACCTGGCCGGCACTCTGCAAAGCCACCTGGGTTGCCATCCACACTCTCGGTGAAAACAATCAGGCTCTTGCCGAGAAAATGGCAACCGATCACACCAAGCGCTTCTTGGGTGAAGATTGGGAAATCGGACCTAAGGGTCTCCCGATTTTCACAGAATGTTCCTCGGTGCTAATTGCAGGCATCCGCGAGATCCACGCGGTTGAAAACAACGCCGTGGTAATCGTTGACGTTGCGGAAGGCCTATCAGGTGTTGAACAGCGTCCGCTCATTTACTTCCAGCGCGGATACCTCATCGGTTGATTCAATCGGTCCCGAACCGTCAAGCTTGGCTAAGCGTTCGTCTAACACGATGCAATCGGCGCCAAGCAACAGCTTCAGTTCGACGATCATTTCCGACGTGTATTTGACCTTCTGAGGTAGCGAATAGGTTCTGGCGTCGCCACCAGAAATGATGGTGATCACGAACTCGGTGTTGCCCCGATATTCCTTGATGATTCCCTGAAGTTTTTCCAAAGTTTCACGGTTTGCATGCTCGTTGTTGATGCGCACGTGAAGCTTGCCAACGAAATCTTCCTCGCTCTGGGTTTCCAAAACATCAATCCCGAAAACGTTGATGTTTGGAGCTTCATCACGCATCTGAATACGGCCTCGCACAGAAATCACCGAGTCGGTAGAAATCAGGCTTTCGTACTGGGCAAAGGTTTTACCAAGAAGGCTAAAGGTGAACTCGCCTTCGAGGTCTTCAATGGTCACCTGCATGTATTGGTTGCCCGATTTCTTGGCCACTCGGGTTGAAGCCATGGTGACTAGCCCAGCCAGGTTGATTGGCATCCCGTCTTCGAGTTTTTCGGCGCCGACGAACTGTCCAATCGACATCGTGGAGTTTGCAACCAGCTGGCGTTCGCGCCCGAAAAGCGGGTGGTCGCTGACGTAGAGCCCTAGAGTAGAACGCTCATAGGTCAGTTTGATGCGCTTTTCGAATTCCGGAAGGTTTGGGATTTCGAGCATGGTTGGGTCGTCATCGAACATGCCGCCGAACAGGTCCATCTGACCCTTGGCCTCTTCCTTCTTACGATTTACCTGTGAGTCGACCGCGGTTTCGTAGATGGCCATGAGGCCACGACGGGTGTGACCGAGCGAATCGAACGCACCTGCCTTAATCAGCGATTCGATAGTTCGCTTGTTGCAAACCTGCGCCGGAACCTTCATTAGGAAATCGTTGAAGTTTTGGAACTTACCCTGGGTTTCGCGAGCCTCCACGATTCCTGCAACGACGTTTTCGCCAACACCCTTGATGGCAGCCAGACCAAAACGGATATTTTTATCGCGACCGGAGAAGTGACCGATTGATTCATTTACATCTGGCGAAAGAACCTGAAGACCCATCTTGCGGCAGGCGCTTAGGTAGATAGCCAGCTTATCTTTGGTGTCACCAACGCTAGTCAGCAGCGCAGCCATGTACTCGGCCGGGTGGTTGGCCTTCATGTAGCCAGTCCAGTATGAGAGCACGCCGTAGGCAGCGCTGTGTGACTTGTTGAACGCGTATCCGGCGAATGGGAGCAGGGTGTCCCAAAGTGCAGTCACGGCGTCCTCTGGGAAGCCGCCCTGGACCATACCGTTCTTGAATGCTTCGAACAGACCTTCAAGCTCCTTGGCGTCCTTCTTACCCATTGCCTTACGCAGGTTATCGGCTTGAGCCAGGGTGAAGTTCGCAACCTTTTGAGCTGCGGCCATTACCTGTTCCTGATAAACGATTAGACCGTAGGTTGGGCCGAGGATCTCATCCAGTGGACCTTCAAGGCTCGGGTGAATTGGGATGTTCGGCTGCAGGCCGTTCTTACGCTTGGCGTAGTTGGTGTGAGCGTTCACACCCATAGGGCCTGGACGATAAAGAGCGATAGCGGCCGAGATGTCGTCGAACGAGGTTGGCTTCATTAGTCGAAGCAGGCTGCGCATGGCATCACCATCGAGCTGGAAGACACCGAGGGTGTCTCCGTTGCTAAGCATTTGATACGTCTTTGGGTCGCCATTCAGGTCGAGATCATCGAGAACCGGTGCGACTCCCCCGTTGATGCGGATGTTGGCCAAGGCATCTTCGAGAACAGTTAGGTTTCGAAGACCTAGGAAGTCCATCTTGAGAAGGCCGAGTTTCTCGAGAGGTCCCGCATCAAACTGGGTAATGTAGCCCGATTCACCTTCGCGGGTCATCAGCGGAATCACATCCAGTAGCGACTCCTGCGAGATGATCACACCGGCCGCGTGAACGCTTGTGGAACGCTTCAAACCTTCAAGACCGCGAGCCAGCTCAAAAATCTTCTTTGCCGATTCGTCGGATTCGATGATTTCGCGTACCGTGATGGCGTCCTTGTAACGCTCGCGCTCCGGGTTGACCACGTCTTCGAGTTCGATTTCCTGACCGAGCACGGCTGGCGGGAACGCCTTCGTTAGACGCTCGCCATCGGCGAAGGTCATACCCAGCACTCGCGCCGCGTCTTTCAAAGCCGCCTTGGCCTTGATGGTGTTGAAAGTGCCGATCTGCGCAACTCGGTCATCGCCGTATTTTTGGTAAACGTACTTGATGACGTCACCACGCCGACGGTCGTCGAAGTCGACATCGATATCGGGCATCGAGATACGTTCCGGATTTAGGAAACGCTCGAAGATTAGGCCGTACTTCAGCGGGTCAAGTGCGGTGATACCGAGCGCGTACGCCACGATGGCACCGGCAGCCGAACCACGTCCGGGACCTACCGAGATTCCTTGCTCTCTCGCCCAGTTAATGAAGTCCGCAACCACGAGGAAATAGCCCGAGTAACCCATGCGGTGAATAACCGAAATCTCGTATTGGCACTGCTTGGCTTGAGCCTCAGGGATACCCTCAGGGAACCGCTTCTTCATTCCCTCCTGAACCTGCTTTTCAAACCAGCTGTCCTCGGTTTCGCCTTCCGGCACCGGGAACTTCGGGGTCAGGCTGAGATCGGCGAATGCAACTGCACATTCCTCTGCGATCTTGAGGGTGTTATCGCAGGCTTCCGGAAGGTCAGAGAACAGCTCGCGCATTTGCCCTGGAGACTTCAGGTAGAACCCACTGCCGCCAAAGGCGAATCGGTTGGGGTTGTCTAAGGTGTCGTTGGTCTGCACGCAGAGCAGCGCCTCTTGGGCCGAAGCCTGGTGTTCGTGAACATAGTGCAGGTCGTTGGTGGCTACCAGAGGCATGCCTGTTTCGCGAGCCAGACGTATCAGCTCAGACTCGGTCTTCTCTTCGATCTCGATGCCGTGACGCATGATTTCGCAGTAGTAGTTTTCCTTGCCGAAAATCTCCTGCATTTCGCGAACCGTAGCCACGGCGTCATCCCAGCGACCAAAACGAAGCAGGGTGTTGATTTCACCTGCGGCACAGCCGGTGGTGCCAATGAGGCCCTTGCCGTACTTGTGCAACAGTTCGCGGTCAATACGAGGCTTGTAGAAAATGCCGTCGGTGTAAGACATGGTCGACATGCGGAACAGGTTGTACATTCCCTCGGTGGTCTTAGCCAGCAGGGTCATGTGGGTGTAGGCGCCGCCGGACGAGACGTCATCGCGCCCGCCATCACCGAAGGCCACACGCGTACGATCACTTCGGTGGATTCTTGGAGCCACATAGGCTTCCATACCGACGATTCCCTTGACCCCGTATTTGTCAGCGGTCTTTAGAAATTCGTACGCGGCGTGTAGGTTCCCGTGGTCGGTAACAGCAATGGCTGGCATGCCCAAATCTTTGGTTGCCTTGACCAATTCACCCACGCGCGCGGCACCATCGAGAATCGAATATTCGGTGTGTACGTGAAGGTGCACGAATGACTTATCGGACACGTTTCACCTCACAAATATTCAGGGCGGGACATAAGAGTAACCCGAAAACCTGACAGGTGCACACTAGCCACGCAGTAGTTCCAGAGCGGCACTTAATTCGGCCGGATAACCGCTCTCAAAGCTCACTTGCTCGAAGGTGATTGGGTGCTCGAAAGAGAGCCTGATTGCGTGTAGCCACTGGTGATCCAGCTTCAACTTGGCGGCTAGAACCGGGTCCGCGCCATACATGGTGTCTCCAACCAGTGGGTGACGAAAAGCAGAGAAGTGCACTCGGATTTGGTGGGTGCGGCCAGTCTCCAAAATGATCTCGAGCAATGAGGCAGCGCGGAACGCCTCAACTGTCTCATAGTGAGTGACCGAGGGTTTGCCATCGGGGTGCACCTGAAATTTGAATTCGGCCTTAGGGTGGCGCCCAATCGGTGCGTCGAAGGTGCCAGCCGAAGGATCTGGGTGTCCCTGAACCAGCGCGTGGTAAACCTTGTGAACCGTGCGGTCTCTAAAGGCCTGCTTGAGTCGGGAATACGCCAGCTCGGTCTTGGCCAGGACCATAAGCCCACTGGTACCAACATCTAGACGCTGAACGATGCCCTGTCGTTCGGCAGCGCCGGAGGTGGTCAACTGAACACCGAGGCCGAGTAGCGCTCCTGGCACGGTTGGTCCGTCCCAGCCAACCGAAGGGTGCGCGGCCACTCCAGCCGGCTTATCGACGACGATGATGTGGTCGTCCTGGAAGATGATTTTGAAACCTACAACGTGGTCTTCGTGAATGATTAGCGGGTCTGGCTTGCTCTGAAGCACCACTTCAACAATTGAGTCAGTCGAGAGCTTGTCGCTTTTGCCAAGAACCTTACCGCCGGCGCTAACCAACCCAGCCTCTAGAAGGTCAACCACTGCAGTTCGGGAAAGCCCAAGCGCCTTACTGAGGCCTGCATCCGCGCGAGATCCACCCAAACCTTCCGGGATGTAAACAGACTTGATTTCGGCCATTAGCGACCTAGTTTGACCCCACGCATCACCAGGATGACCACGGCGGTCATCGAGAAGGTGATGCAGATGTCTGCAACGTTGAAAACAGGAAAGCCGAACGGGAGCTGCAGAAAGTCAACGACATGACCTTCAGGAAAACCAGGTGCGCGGGTTAGACGGTCAATCAGATTGCCAACGATACCGCCGAGCAGAACCGAAAGAGTTAGTGACCAGGTCTTAGAAGCCGTTCGCATCATTAGCCATATCACTACAAGGGCAGCGACGCTGGAAATCACAGTAAAAATCCAGGTGGCACCAAACCCGATTGAGAATGCAGCCGAGTCATTCCAAACGAGGAAGAACTGCAGAACCTCGCCGATGAAGGGCACCGACTGGAACTTTGGCAGATTGGCAAGCGCAAGGTTTTTGGTCCACTGATCGATAGCGATTAGGGCCACCGAAATCAACAAAAAAGCGATTGGAGCTTTGGACTTCTTTTTAGCCACGTCTAGGCACCGAGCATGCCCTGGTTGCCTCTTGGCGCAGAGCTAGGGGCTTCTAGGTCACGTAGCTGGCTTTCGATGAAGCTTCGGATGCTGGCTCGGTAGTCGTGTTCGTATTGGCGAAGTTCCTGAATCGAGTGTTCAATCAGGGCCTTCTCCTGCTCCAGACGGCTCACCTCGGAACGCTGGTTGGCTTCCGCTTCACGAATTAGTCGTGCTGCGGTTGCCTGACCTTCGGCAATTAGTGCATCGCGCTTGGCAATACCCTCGCGAACGTGCTCGTCGTGAAGTTTGCGAGCCAACTGAAGCAAGTTGTTGGTGTTGTTGGCTTCTGGGGTTACCACTTCGGCTACTGCCTCTGGGAAAGCTGCTGCCGGGTTGGTAATCGAGGTCGCGATGCTTGCGGTGTCCGAGGTAAGCGCACCGGCCATGGCGCCAGGTGTGCGCTGAAGCTCGGCGATTCGGCCATCGGCCGCCAGTAGACGCTGACGTAGCTCATCGTTCTCTTGGTTTAGACGGCGTAGTTCAACGATGATTTCATCGAGAAACTCATCAACCTCGTCCTGGTCATAACCTTCGCGGAACTTGGTTGGCTGAAATTTCTTATTGACCACATCTTCTGGAGTCAGAGACATTCTTACCTCGTTTTATAGGACGCAAACTGCGTCTGGTCAAGAATACCAAACCGCACCATCCAGAGGATGATGCGGCTTGTGTATAAGTTGATTAGTCCTGTTCGTCCAGGATCTCTTCTGGCTCGGTTTCATCGTCTGGATTCACAGCGACACTCTCAGGGGTGAGCAGGAAAACCTTAGGGGTTACACGGGTTAGATTGCCGTGGCGACCGAACTGAAGTCCTAGTACGAAGTCAAGAACGCGGACCTGGTCTTTTTCCGAAAGCTCAGCCATGTTGATCACGATTGGAAGATCGTTGCGGAAGTACTCACCGATAACCTTGACGTCTGCGTAAGACTTGGCGTCGATTGTCACCATCTCGTTCACTGCAGAACCGAAGTTGCTGCGAGCTGGACGGATGGACGAAACCTTGGCTGGTGCAGCCTTTGCTGGTCCTGAATTACGAGCTGGCTTCTGAGTTTGGTTTCCTCCACCAAAGCCGAAAAAGCCCAATGCGTC
>JBEGRZ010000030.1:0-13702 GCA_041180115.1 Actinomycetota bacterium | reverse complement strand
TCTACGAGGCGGAGCAGAAGTAGTGCTGCTTGTTGCCGTTTGGGTCGCTTTGGCTTTAGCCGTGGCGGTTTTTGCGCTAACCATCATCGCGGCATCCATGAAGCGCGAACTAAATGAGTTCTCCCGCAATGAGTCCCTGGCATTCTTGCGACTCTTGATGGTGGGTTCTTTCGGAATAGTGGTTTCCGAGAGTCTTTCACCTCTGACTCTTCGCTGGTACTGGTCGGTTCCAATTTCACTGGTGTCGATGCTGGTTCTGCTACTTGGTTCGCAACTCGTTGCAAAATCTGTTAGTCACAGGCGCTTCGGTATTTGGTTAGCCGGTAAGGCGAAGGGCTTTGTGAAGTCTCTCGACATGGCCTTCAGCCCAATTGCATCTAAGGCAGATGACGAACCTGAAGAGTTCGAACAAGAGTTGATTGAGTCGGTCGAGGATTTCGGCGAAACCATTGTTCGCGAAATTATGGTGCCTCGTATCGATGTGCAGTCGGTCAGCGCTGATGATTCTCTAGAAGACGCCATGAAGACTTTCCTAAATTCAGGTTTCTCAAGACTCCCGGTTCGTGGCAAGAACATTGACGACATCAGGGGAGTTCTTTACCTCAAAGACGTAGCGCGTCGTTTCAACTCACTTTCGAACCTAAAGGTTTCCGACCTCACTCGTAACGCAATGTTCGTGCCGGATTCGAAGCCAGTTGAAGACCTACTCAAGCAGATGCAGTTGGCTGCCACGCACGTTGCAATCGTGGTTGATGAATACGGCGGTGTCGCTGGCCTAGTCACCATGGAAGACGTAATTGAAGAGTTGGTTGGAGAAATCACCGACGAGTATGACAACGAGCGTCCTGACATCGAAATTCTTAGCGGCGATCAATTGCGCGTCTCGGCAAAGTCGTCGTTGTTCGAACTTGGGGAACATCTAGAGCTTGAACTCGAGGACGAAGACATCGACAGTGTTGGTGGCCTAGTTACAAAATTGCTTGGACGACTTCCTCGAGGCGGCGACAAGGTGCACTATTCCGGACTAACCTTGACCACCGAGCGTTTTGAGGGTCGCAACAAGCGGCTAGTCACCGTGCTAGTGAAGGTTGACCCAGAAGTTTTAGCCATGAAAGAGGAAACAAATGAGTAAGTTCCGATCGGGATTCGTTTCCTTTGTTGGTCGTCCGAACGTTGGAAAATCGACTCTCACCAACGCGCTCGTCGGTGAGAAGATTGCCATCACCTCTGACAAGCCTCAGACCACCAGGCGCGCCATCCGTGGAATCGTGAACCGCGATGGTGGGCAGATTATCGTGGTGGACACTCCTGGGCTGCACAGGCCTCGCACACTGTTGGGTGAGCGCTTGAACGACCTCGTTGAAAATACTCTCGGTGATGTAGACGTAATTGGTTTTTGTATTCCTGCCAACGAGAAGATTGGCCCTGGCGACACCTTCATCAACGAGGAGTTGGGTAAGTTCCGCAAAGCCAAGTTGGTCGCAGTTGTAACCAAAAGCGAGTTGGTTTCTCGTGACAAGCTTGCCGAGCAGCTCGTTGCCGTATCGAACCTACGCAACTGGGAAGCCATCATTCCTGTTTCCGCGGTTGCCGGAGACCAGGTCGATGACCTAGCGAAGATCTTGATTGACTTACTGCCAGAATCACCAGCGCTGTACCCGACCGACATCACTACCGATGAAACTCTGGAGATGCGAATTTGTGAACTGATTCGCGAAGCCGCTCTTGAAGGTGTTCGTGAAGAGCTTCCGCACTCGCTAGCGGTAACCCTGGATGAAATGGGCGAGCGCGAAGGTGGCAACCTCTTCGACATCCACGCGAATCTTTGGGTCGAACGCGACAGTCAGAAGGGAATCGTCATTGGCCGTGCCGGAACGCGTTTGAAAGATGTCGGTTCCAGGTCCCGAGCCGAAATTGAGAAGCTGCTCGGTCGCAAGGTGTTTCTAAGCCTGCGAGTGAAGGTTTCCCAAGACTGGCAGCGTGACCCTAAAGCCCTTGGCCGTCTAGGTTTCTAAACGGTTTGGATGCTACTCTAAATGCATGTCGGCACTGCTCCTGCTTAGTAGCCGCGACGAGGCTTCAAACTAGCCCCCTTCGTCGCGGAGATACCCGTTCGCGGCTAACGAAACCCCAAATTTTCACAGGAGCTAATAATGCGTAATCAGCAAAAACCATCTGGCATGCCAGTTCATAAGTACCAGCCGTTCCACGAGCAGATCGATGTATCGCTGGAAGACCGCACCTGGCCGTCGAAGCGTATCGAAAAGGCACCGGTGTGGTGTGCGGTAGACCTGCGTGATGGCAACCAGGCACTAATCGACCCAATGAGTCCAGAGCGCAAGTTGAAGATGTTCAAGCTTCTGGTAAACATGGGCTACAAGGAGATCGAGGTTGGTTTCCCTAGCGCGAGCCAAACCGACTTCGACTTTGTTCGCATGCTCATCGAAGGCGGACACATCCCGGACGACGTGGTCATTCAGGTTCTTACCCAGGCCCGTGATCACCTAATCGAGCGCACTTACGAAGCGGTAGCCGGTTCCAAGCAAGCGGTTATTCACTTCTACAACTCGACCTCGGTTCTCCAGCGTCGCGTGGTATTTGGTCAGGATAAAGACGGTATCACCGAGATTGCTCTGCACGCCGCTCGTCTCTGTAAAGAGATTGAGAAAAAGTACCCAGAAACCGTTTTCTACTACGAGTATTCGCCAGAGAGCTACACCGGAACCGAGCTTGAGTACGCGGCCGAGGTATGTAACAAGGTGATTGACATCATCGACCCAAGCCCTGACCACAAGATGATCATCAACCTTCCGGCAACCGTCGAGATGATCACTCCAAACATCTACGCGGACTCCATTGAATGGATGGGTCGCAACATTACTCGTCGTGACAGCGTCCTAATTTCGCTACACCCGCACAACGACCGCGGCACTGCCGTGGCCGCTGCCGAACTTGGTTACCTTGCCGGTGCCGATCGCATCGAAGGTTGCCTATTCGGAAACGGCGAGCGCACCGGAAACGTTGACCTAGTGACCCTTGGCATGAACTTGTTCAGTCAGGGTGTTGACCCACACATCGATTTCAGCGATCTCGACGAAATCAAGCGCACGGTTGAGTACTGCAACCAGCTTCCGGTTCCAGAGCGTTCCCCATACGGTGGTGACTTGGTTTACACCGCATTCTCTGGTTCACACCAAGACGCAATCAAGAAGGGTTTCGAGCTCATGAATAAGGAGGCGACCGCCAAGGGCGTCTCGGTTGATGACCTGGTTTGGGCAGTGCCTTACCTTCCGATTGACCCGAAGGATGTTGGTCGTTCGTACGAAGCCGTTATTCGTGTGAACTCGCAGTCTGGCAAGGGCGGTGTGGCTTACCTCCTTAAAGCTGACCACGCTCTGGACCTTCCTAGAAAACTTCAGATCGAGTTCTCTCGCGTTGTTCAAAACAAGACGGACGCGGAGGGTGGCGAGGTTTCGAGCGAGCAGCTTTGGGACATCTTCACCGACGAATACCTACCTGCCGTAGACGCCGCCAATAAGTGGGGTCGTTTCGAGCTTCGCAAGATTGCTACCGCGAGCGACATGGATGGTTCGGTTTCGCTAGATGTTGTTCTGCGCGATGGAGCCGGTGAAGTTTCGATGACCGGTAGAGGAAATGGCCCGATCTCGGCTTTTATCGACGTCCTAGCTCAGCTTGGCGTAGAGGTTCGTCTCCTTGACTATGTTGAACACACTCTCAGTGCTGGTGGCGACGCACAGGCTGCTGCTTACATCGAGCTCGAAGTGGGCGGAAAAACTCTTTGGGGTGTCGGAATTGATGGCGACATCTCGACCGCTGGCCTCAAGGCGCTAATCTCTTCGGTAAACCGTAGTCAGCGCTAAACATGCCAACTTACCGCGACGAAGCCGTGGTGATTCGCACTCACAAACTTGGTGAGGCTGACCGAATCGTCACCATGCTTTCGCGGTATCACGGGATTGTTCGCGCGGTAGCCAAGGGTGTTCGACGAACAACTTCTAAATTCGGGTCTCGATTAGAGCCGTTTATGGTGGTTGATGTTCAACTCTTCGAAGGTAAGAACCTCGATACCGTCAGCCAAGCTGAGACCATTGGCGCCTACGGTCGTGAAATCTCTGCAGATTACCCAAGTTTTACCGCAGCCAGCGTGATGGTGGAAACCGCCGAGAGGCTGGCTGGTGGCGAAACTTCACCGCAGCAGTATCTGCTCCTGGTTGGTGGTTTGCGTTCGCTTGCTAACAGTGAGCACGCGCCGGGTCTAATTCTCGACTCCTACCTACTGCGCGCTCTCTCTGTGGCCGGTTGGGCTCCAACGTTTGCCGATTGCGCTAGATGTGGCACCCCAGGGCGCCACCGCAATTTTGTTCTCGCTGCCGGTGGTGTTGTTTGCGAGCAGTGCAAGATCGCCGGTTCCGTGGTTCTGGATGAACCAACTACCAGTTTGCTTGGAGCGCTGCTGGCCGGCGAGTGGGAGATTGCCGATGCATCTGACGAACCGACCAGGGCAGCGGCTTCTGGCGTGGTCTCGGCATATTCGCAGTGGCACATCGATAGAGGGCTAAAATCACTACAACATGTCGAACGTACCTAAATTCAGCAAAGTGCCCCAGCACGTCGCCATCGTTATGGATGGAAACGGTCGTTGGGCCAATGAACGCGGGCTAACCAGGGTAGAAGGCCACAAGGCCGGCGAGGCTGCGCTGCTAGATGTGGTTGAGGGTGCAATTCAGGCTGGGGTCAAATATCTGACCGTCTACGCATTTTCCACCGAGAACTGGAAGCGGTCTCCAGACGAGGTGAGATTCCTAATGGGATTCAACCGCGAAGTGCTTCAGCGTCGTCGTGACACTTTGAACGGTTGGGGTGTTCGAATTCGCTGGGCCGGGCGTCGACCCAAGCTCTGGGCAAGCGTGATCGAGGAGCTTCAGGCAGCCGAGAAACTTACTGCCAAGAATTCGACCCTAACCCTGACCATGTGTGTTAACTACGGTGGTCGTGTTGAGCTTGTGGATGCTATGAACGCAATCACGGATGACGTCGCATCGGGCAAATTACGTGCAGGTAGCGTCACTGAAAAAACCGTTCAGCGATACTTGCAAACCTCGCAAATCCCAGACGTTGATCTATTCCTCAGATCCTCGGGGGAGCAGCGCATGTCGAACTTCCTGCTGTGGCAGAGTGCCTACGCCGAATTCATCTTCGACGACACACTCTGGCCAGACTTCCGCCGCGAGCATCTGTGGGCTGCCATCCAGAGTTTTGGTGATCGTTCCCGCCGTTTTGGTAAGGCAATCGACAGCCCAAAACCAACCACTTCCAAGTAAACTTAAGGCTTCGCACACAACGGTTTGCATCCAGTAAATCGTTAGAAACATGGAGTTCAAGTGGCCGCCCCAAATCGTCTCGATTCAGTTATTTCCCTCGCCAAGCGTCGTGGATTTGTCTTCCAAGCCGGAGAAATCTACGGTGGATCTCGTTCCGCCTGGGATTACGGACCTTTGGGTGTTGAACTCAAAGAAAACATCAAGAAGCAGTGGTGGCGTACCATCGTGCAGAGCCGAGACGACATCGTCGGTCTTGACTCTTCGGTAATCCTTCCTCGCAAGGTCTGGGAAGCATCCGGCCACGTTCGTGAGTTCTCTGACCCACTGATCGAGTGCACCAGCTGTCACAAGCGTTTCCGAGCCGACCACCTTGAAGAGGCCTTCGAGGAAAAGAAGGGCCGCGCTCCGCAGGGCATGGCCGAGATTGCCTGCCCTAACTGTGGCGGTAAGGAAACTTGGACCGAGCCAAAGGCCTTCAACGGTCTACTTCAGACCTTCCTCGGTCCTGTTGCTGCAGAAGAAGGACTTCACTACCTTCGCCCAGAGACCGCGCAGGGTATCTTCGTAAACTTTGCCAACGTTTTGAACGCGGCACGCATGAAACCACCATTCGGTATTGGTCAAATCGGAAAGTCTTTCCGTAACGAGATCACCCCTGGAAACTTCATCTTCCGTACTCGCGAGTTTGAGCAGATGGAGATGGAATTCTTCGTTGAACCTGGCACCGACGAACAGTGGCACGACTACTGGATCGAACAGCGCATGAATTGGTACACCGACCTCGGTATCAATCCAGACAACCTACGCTTGTTTGAGCACCCGAAGGAAAAGCTTTCGCACTACTCGAAGCGCACCGTTGACATCGAGTACCGTTTCGGTTTCCAGGGTTCTGAGTTCGGTGAGCTTGAAGGTATCGCTAACCGAACCGACTTCGACCTAACTACTCACTCGAAGGAGTCAGGCGTAGACCTAAGCTACTTCGACCAGAATAAGAACGAACGCTGGACCCCATACGTAATCGAGCCGGCCGCCGGTCTTACTCGTTCGCTGATGGCCTTCCTGGTTGACGCTTATGCAGAAGACGAAGCGCCTAACACCAAGGGTGGTGTCGATGTACGTACCGTTTTGCGCCTCGACTACCGACTATCTCCAATCAAGGCCGCGGTGCTACCGCTTTCGCGCAACGAGGAACTTTCGCCAATGGCGCGCGATCTTGCAGTCGACCTTCGCAAGTACTGGAACATCGACTTCGATGACTCAGGTGCAATCGGTCGCCGCTACCGCCGCCAGGACGAAATCGGAACTCCGTTCTGTATCACCGTTGACTTCGATTCGCTCGAAGATCAATCGGTTACCGTACGCGACCGCGATACCATGCAGCAGGAACGCGTCTCGCTAGGCAAGCTTCGCGGCTACCTAGCCGAGAGACTACTCGGCTAATAGTGGTGCAAACCGCCTCTGTGCCAGCTCTTCGTTACGGGAAACTTGCTATCGCGACTCCCGTGGTTTTGGCGCCTATGGCCGGTATCACCAACACTGCCTTTCGCAGGCTGTGCCGTGAATTTGGAGGCGGTCTGTATGTGTCTGAGATGGTCACGTCTCGTGCGCTGGTAGAACGAACCGAAGAGTCTTTACGTTTAGTCGGTCACCACGAGAGTGAAGACATCCGTTCGGTTCAGCTTTACGGCGTTGACCCAAAGACCATCGCAGAAGCGGTGACGATGTTGGTAGCCGAGGATCGAGCAGATCACATCGACCTCAACTTTGGTTGTCCGGTCCCTAAGGTAACTCGTAAGGGCGGTGGAGCTGCTCTTCCTTGGAAGTCGGATTTGTTTTCGGCCATTGTTAACTCGGCCGTTAAGGCAGCTGGTGACGTTCCACTCACCGTGAAGATGCGTAAGGGCATCGACGCCGATCACCTAACCTATCTGGACGCTGGGAAGGCGGCCCGTGATGCAGGTGTTACCGCCATTGCCTTGCACGGTAGAACCGCGAGCGACTACTACAGCGGCAACGCCGACTGGGGTTCGATTGCCACCTTACGTGAATCGCTTCCGGATGTGCAGGTGCTTGGAAACGGTGACATATGGTCGGCTGGCGATGCCATTCGAATGATGCGTGAGACCGGTGTTGATGGCGTCGTGGTGGGTAGAGGCTGCCTCGGTCGTCCTTGGTTGTTTGGTGACCTGCAGGCTGCCTTCGACGAGTATCAGCGCGACCCTAATTCGAATGCTGCGATCGATCCAATTCAGCCAAGCCTTGGTGAAGTGGCCGACGCATTCAAACGACATGCCGAATTGCTGGTTGAGTTTTTCGAAAGCGAGATGCACGCCTGCCGTGATATTCGTAAGCACGTTGCCTGGTATTTCAAGGGCTATCCGGTCGGTGGTGAGTTCCGTGCCGCGCTAGCTCAAGTTGAATCGCTGGACCATATGGACCAAATCTTGGGCACCCTAGATCGAGACGCTCCATATCCAGGTGCAGAAGCAGAGGGTCCTCGAGGCCGTCTCGGCGGAGCAAAAGTCTGTGCCTTGCCAGAGAATTGGCTTAGTTCCCGCACACTTGATGGGAAACAGGGAATTGATTTGCTTGAAGCAGAGATTGGGGTGTCCGGTGGTTAATCTTCCTCCAGTCGGATACGGCTTCTCTGATGAGGAACGAATGCTCAAGGAAGAGCGCAGCGGAACCCAGCGTCGCAGCGAGTTCGGCCGTGACCGTGCTCGTGTGCTTCATTCTTCCGCACTAAGGCGCCTAGGAGCCAAGACTCAGGTGCTTTCTCCATCGGTTGGAGACTTCGCTCGCACTCGCCTAACTCACTCGCTTGAGGTAGCCCAGATTGGTCGCGAAATGGCAGAGACGCTTGGTATGAGCGCCGATCTGGTCGACATGGCCTGCCTTGCTCACGATCTGGGGCATCCACCGTTTGGCCACAACGGAGAAAAAGCACTGAACGAATGGGCATCTGAAATCGGCGGCTTTGAGGGTAATGCCCAGACTTTGCGCTTACTTACCAGGATCGAACCCAAGGTTTTCGCATCTGACGGCTCACCACTCGGTTTAAACCTTTCTCGCGCAGCACTCGATGCGGCGTGCAAATATCCTTGGGCCAGAGAGCACGGCGTGTTCGACGATGGTGGAGGTGCACGCTCTAACAAATTCGGTGTTTACGACGACGACCTTCCAGTGTTCAACTGGCTCCGCATTGGTGCTAAAGATCGCCAAAAGAGCATCGAAGCGCAGGTCATGGATTTTGCAGACGATGTTGCGTACTCGGTGCACGATTACGAGGACGCAATCGTCGAAGGCTTTATAAAACTTGACGAGGTCAACGACCCGGCTCACCGCAAGCAGCTCATTGCTGACATCTCCGACTGGGCCGGATCTGGAATGACTGAACCGGAACTCGAGGCTGCACTTGACCGCCTGCAATCTTTAGAAGAATGGCTAGTTGCCTTCGACGGTAGTGATCGAGCTCACGGTGACCTGAAGAACCTCACCAGCGCACTTATTGGTTCTTTCGTTTCTAGGGCCGTTGACGCCACCACTGAGACTTATGAGGGTGTTCGTACCCGCTACCACGCAGACGTGGTGGTTCCGTTGGAGGTTCGAGGTGAAATTGCAGTCCTAAAGGGCTTGGTATCTTCATTTCTGATGTCTCATGAATCCCGCAAGAGTTACTACGAATGGCAACGTGAGTTGCTGAGCGAACTAGCTGGTTCACTGTTGGCTAATAACGGTGCAGAACTAGACAGCTATTGCACCCTTGCCTGGAGCAAGGCGAATGATGACGCCACCAAGCGCCGTGTGATCGTCGATCAAATCGCATCGCTAACCGATCAGAGCGCAATCAAGTTGCACGAGCGTCTGGTGAAGGGGATCAGCTAATGGCCGGTCGCATTCCGCAGTCAGACATCGACGAAGTATTGACTCGCATCTCGATCGTCGAAGTGGTGTCCGACTACGTCGCTCTCAAGTCGAGCGGTAACGGCGAGTTCAAGGGACTCTGCCCATTCCACAGCGAAAAGTCGCCGTCGTTCGGCGTCTCGGTTACTAAGAACCTTTGGCACTGCTTCGGATGTGGCGAAGGCGGCAACGTCTTCCAATTTCTAAACAAGATTGATTCATTGACTTTCGTTGAGGCAATGGAGAAGCTGGCCGCTAAGGTTGGCTACCAGCTTCATTATGAAGAAGGTCGTCCAGATGACGGCAGTTCGGCCATTAGGGCTCGGGTGCTCGAGGCAAACGCGGCTACCGCTGCTTACTTTAAGGCGCAGCTTGAATCCGGGGACGCCGAACCTGGCCGGGACTTCCTAAAGCAGCGCGGATTCGATAAGGCCGCCGCCGACAAGTTTGGCGTGGGTTGGGCGCCAAAGGGGTGGACTAACTTGTCTGACCACCTGAAGACACTCGGTTTCACTGAGGAAGAGTTGGTCACCGCCGCCCTCGCCAGCAGGCGCGAAAACGGGGGAGTGTACGACAAATTTCGCGGACGCTTAGTCTGGCCTATTCGTGATGCCGCAAATGCAGTAATTGGTTTTGGTGCCCGCAAGATTTTTAGCGATGACGAAGGTCCAAAGTATCTAAATACTAGTGAGACGCCGGTTTATCACAAGTCGCAGGTTCTCTACGGTATCGATCTTGCCAAGCGCGACATGGGCAAACTGCAACAGGTAGTTGTAGTTGAAGGTTACACCGACGTCATGGCCTGCCATCTCGCCGGAATTTCAACAGCAGTTGCAACCTGTGGAACAGCCTTCGGCGACGAGCACGTTAAGGTGATAAACCGCATCCTGGTGCCAGACCCAACCAAGCCAGCCGAGATCATTTTCAACTTCGATCCAGACGAAGCTGGTCAGAAGGCTGCAATGCGTGCTTTCAGCTTGTCTGGCAAGTTCAACGCCATTAGTTACATAGCCATCGGACCTGAAGGGCTCGACCCTTGCGATCTGCGCAAGGAAAGAGGTGACTCAGCAATCCAAAGCATGATCGCTGCTAAGCGTCCGTTGGTGGCGTTTGCCATCGAACGGGCCGTCGCCGTTTTCGATTTGAATACCCGAGAGGGGCAAGTTGCCGCTGTTCGTGCGGCGGCGCCAATTGTCGCGGGAATCGCCGATGCCGTTCTTCGCAGTTCATATGAGAAGCACCTCTCCGAGATAACCACCGTTGACCGTTCATCGGTGAACCAAGTAGTTGCAGAAATTTTCAAAGGCAATCGCCGTCAGTCGGTTACTGGTGAAGTTCCTGTGGCACCCGTCGTTGCCCATACAAACTTACCGAGCGTTGATCTTCGCGACCCTATCAACCGTCGTGAGCGTTGGTTGATCGAGTGTGTTGCTCAGGCTCCAGAATTGATTACCAAAGACGAACTTGCCAGGATTACTCGCATTTATTTCTCGCACCCGCGTCATCGCGCGATCGCGGCGGCGATGTTGAAGAACTTCGGCACCGGTAGTTTCATAACGGCGGTTGAGCAAGACCTACCGCCTGAGTTGCAGGCCAACTGGCGTGAGGTTTTACTTAGCCACCTGCCGGTTTCCCATGAGAACTTTGAAGCCAAGAGGGTTTACGTTCGTGGAGTTGTTGAAGATGGTCTACTGCGTTCAATTGAACTTGAAAAGCAGGTCTTGATCGCTGGACTTGGCAGGGCAAACGCTGCGGGTTCGGAAGCTGAAGCCCTCGCAATTCAGAGGAAACTGGTTGAAGTGGATAAAGAGCTTCACACTCTGCGAGCGAAGCGCTAAAAAATTTGGTAGAGTTGGTGCTTGCGTAAGCATTCCTCGGTAGCTCAATTGGCAGAGCAATCGGCTGTTAACCGATAGGTTCTTGGTTCGAGTCCAAGCCGGGGAGCCATTTGTTTGTCCATAAAATTGGAGGCCAGCGTGATTCGTTGGATCCTTAGGTCCAGACAACTAGCTCTCACCCTCATTGGCCTTTGTTTGGGTCTCTTTTCCGCTGGTAGCGAGTTACTCAGTTCAAATTATTTCGGCCTAATTCCTGCAGTTCTAATAGCTGGAATCTCCGTAGTCGCAATCAGGTCTGCATTCTTTGCCGGAATGCTGATGCTTCCAGCCACAGTGTCAGTCGGGTTCTTCTCTAGCGAACCACTGTTGCAAGCTGTGTTCCTTGGTCTCACGTTGCTTGTTTTAGCAACTCACGCCGGCAGAGCAAGTCGCCTAACTATCATGATGGCCAGCTTGTTTGGGCTCGTGGTAATGATGTTCCAGGTCGGTTACCTACGTGAATTCTTGGTGCACTATTTGGATAAGTCCGGAGAGTCTGAGGTGCTTCGCACACAATCAATGTTCGGCGTTGGGTTATTCGTATTTGGCCTTTGGGCTTTGGCCTATCTAGCTGGTCGCATGGCCTACCTACGGATTGAACACATTGGCAGTCCTCGTGACCGAGCGAAAACCACCCTGAACGAATCCCGCCTGCGCCTAGAGATTTCGAAGCAGAACGAACGTCTTGAAATCGCCAAGGACCTGAGTGAACTTTTGGTGCAGCGAATCAATGCGATTGTGAGTGTTACCGAGGGTGGGCGCTATGCGGTTCGAACCGACCCAGCGGTCACCGAGCGCGTATTTGAACGAACCTATGACGCTTCACGTGAGGCGCAGAAAGAGCTTCGTCGTCTCTACGACTATCTGAACTCGGCAATCTTCTCCGACGTCGTGATGTTTAAGATTTCGGACCTGCAAGAGGTCGCGGTTTCGCTACGTGAATTTGGCTACAACACCGTAATTTCGGAACACGGCGACTCTTTTGCGCTCAATGACGGCATGGAACTTTGCGTCTACAAGATCGTCTATGAATCAATCACGAACGTGCGTAAGCACGCTCCAGTTGGCACCGAAATTTCGATTGACTTTCTTTGGGTTGAAGACGGACTGCAGGTGTTGATTAAGGACAACGGCGAAGAAGTCGATAACCGCAATAAAGCCGCTCTCGGTGAATTAGTTGACGGTTATACAGCCGCAGAAGATCTAGACGCGCTCATCGCAGACTTCGACGGAGCTACCTTGGCAGCGCTAAGAGATCGTGCCAAGATCTACGGCGGCCGCATCGAAGCGACAAAAGTTCCCGGTGTTGGTTTCACAATTTCGGCTATCTTCCCAAACCTGAAGCGCCAAGTCAGAGCTCAGGACTAATCATGTTGCGCATCGGCCTGATTGAGAGCAACAGTTTGCTTCGAAGTGGCAGGGCCTTACTCATTAGCTCGCAACCGGAAATGCAGATTGTTTTCGAAGAGGGCGATCCCAAGGCAGCCTTAGAGCGCGTGGGGGATTACCTTGTTGATGTTCTGGTCGTAAACATCAAGCAGCACGGCTACGTAGGAGCTTCATACATCACCGCACTTAGACAGACTTTGGCTCTCGCTGGTAACAAGGCCGCAGTTCTCGGGTTTGCAAACTTCTACAGCGATGAAACGTATCGCGAGGCAATCCTTGCGGGCACGGACGACTTCGTTGGAATGGACGCCGAGGCGGGGGAGTTCCTGTCAAAGATGAAGCTGGTCAACAAGACCGACTATCGCATCGAACAGAAACAGCTAGAGAAACTTTTCCGCAAGAATAGTCAACTCATGGTGAAGTCACGCGAACTGGATGTTGCCTTAGGTGTGCTCGAACCTTGGCAGCGCAAAGTTACCAAGCGGTTCCTGAGTGGACAGTCTGATTCGGCGACCGCTAAAGAACTTGATCTCGCTAGAACGCGAGTTAGTCAAACCATCAAGGGGCTCAAAGAAGCTGGTGCCGTTTACACCCGCAATCAATTGGCGATCGCACTGATGGGAAAAGTTTCGTGAGCGTGGGTAAGGGATCGGTCACTTCGGTTTCTGTAAGCGTCGGTCTTGCTACTGGTCTCTACGGAATATCTTTTGGCGCTCTTTCGGTGACCGCCGGGTTTGACATTTGGCAAACCATGGCACTTAGCCTCCTTATGTTTTCCGGCGGTTCGCAGTTTGCCTTCGTCGCCACATTCGCCGTTGGTGGCATTGGTGCGCTTCCGGCCGCAATCACTTCGGCATGGTTACTAGGTATTCGAAACGGTTTCTACGCGCTTACTCTCGCGCCGAAGCTTGGTGTCTTGGGTGTCATGAAAGCACTGGCTGCTCAGTTGACCATAGATGAGAGCGCTGCCGTTTCAAGTTCGCGTGAAACCCAGCTTGAGCAAAAGAAGGGGTTTTGGCTGACCGGTTTGGCAGTCTTCATTTTTTGGAACCTTGCGACTATTCTCGGAGGGTTTCTCGGGAATTTGATTTCCGATCCAGCTGACTTCGGGTTAGACGCTGCTGCCGCAGCGGCTCTTTTCGCTCTCGTCTGGCCGCGTCTTCAATCACTGGTTGGCGCAACCGTAGGGGC
>JBEGRZ010000029.1:0-14000 GCA_041180115.1 Actinomycetota bacterium | reverse complement strand
TTTGGTCGTGTGCCAATGACCTGGATGAACAAGAAGGCCGGAGGTTTTCCGGTTTACTTCGATCGTGCTGAGGGTAACCGCATCTGGGACATCGATGGTCACGAATACATCGACTTCGCTCTTGGTGACACCGGAGCAATGGCAGGTCACTCGCACCCTGTTGTGGTTGAGGCAATCTGCAAGCGTGTGAAGGAGCAGGGTGGTATGACCACCATGCTGCCAACCGAGGATGCGCAGTGGGTGGCTAAGAACCTGACCGAGCGTTTTGGTATGACCAAGTGGAGTTTCTCGCTTACTGCCACCGACGCGAACCGTTGGGCCATTCGATTGGTTCGTGCGATTACCGGCAAGCCAAAGATTTTGGTGAACGCTTACTGCTACCACGGCTCAGTTGATGAGGCCTTGATCGTAGTTGGGCCGGATGGCGAGGGAATGAGTCGTCCTGGAAATGTTGGTTCGCCGGTTGATGTGACCGAGACTTCTCGCGTTGCTGAGTTCAACGACCTTGAAGGTTTGGAGCGTCAACTTCGAAACGGCGATGTTGCTGCGGTTCTCATGGAACCTGCGATGACCAACATTGGTATCGTGCTGCCTGAGCCAGGGTATTTGGCTGGGGTTCGAGAGCTGACTCGCAAGTACGATGCGTTGTTGATTATCGATGAGACCCACACCTTCTCGGCTGGTTGGGGCGGCATGACGATGCGCGATGGTCTTGAGCCTGATGTATTCGTAATTGGTAAGGCTATCGCCGGCGGTATTCCAACCGGAACCTATGGATTGTCTGAAGCTTTCGCCGCTCGTGTTCTTGAGCGAACCGACCTTGACCTGGTTGACATGGGTGGTGTTGGTGGAACCTTGGCTGGTAATCCGCTATCGGTTGCTGCGATGCGCGCAACGTTGGAGAACGTGCTAACCAAGGAAAACTTTGAGGCGATGATCGACCTTGCGACCTACTTCACCGATGGGGTGAACGCGCTGTTTGAGAAGTATTCGTTGCCTTGGTCGATCAACCAGTTGGGTGCTCGTGCTGAGTATCGCTTTGCCAAGCCTTACCCAATCACCGGAACTGCTGCCTACGAGTCTGCTGATGCTGAACTGGAGGACTTCCTGCACCTGTATTTGGCAAACCGTGGCATCTTGTTGACGCCGTTCCACAACATGGCTTTGATGTGTCCTACAACTACCAAGGCAGATGTTGATGAACACCAGCGTGTATTTGAAGAGGCTATCGCTCTGCTTGTTGGCTAGCTACTAGTTTCAGTACTGATTCAACCGCGAAGTCGTGGTCTTCCTTCTGAGGAAGGCCCGAGATGGTGACGGTTGCCACAAGCCCTGCGCCCTCAACGAAGATTGGAACACAGCCGCCATGCGGGGTGAAGTCGCGTGGGTCTAGGCCCATCATTTCGATGATGTCTTTGCCCTTGGCTTTCTCCTCGCTGTGATGCCAGCTCGAAACTTCGGTCAGTAGAACTAGGTTGCGCTTACGTCTGGCCCAGTCGAAGTTATTGCCACTGGCGCCGTCGAGCATCACCGAAAACATTGGGGCATCACCTTTGCGGATGTCGATGACGATGGGGTAGCCGCGTTTGATGGCGTCCTCGCGCATCTGGGAGCCGAGGGTCCAGGCGTCGTCCTGGGTGAAGTGTTTCAGTGCTGGAAAGTCGTTCATTGGTCTAGATTCCTAACGAGGCGATCGCTTGCTTGAGGGCGGTGGTGGAGGCTTGAAGCTTGGTGAGTTCGCTTGCGCTCATTTCCATAGGCAGAGCCTTGAACGCACCTTGGCGGTTCACGATGGTCGGAACGCTAAGAGCTACGTCGCTGATGCCCAGGTAGTCGTTTAGGACAGACGAGACCGGCAGGATTACTGATTCGTCTCGGAGCACTGCCTCGACAATTCTGGCTGCGCTGAGGCCGATCGCGTAGTTGGTGGCACCTTTGCCCTCAATCACCTTGTAAGCGGCATTCTTTACGTTTTCCGCAATTTCATCGAGCTCTTCAGGGTGAAGTGTTCGGTTGCCAACCTTCCATTCGGAAAGTTTGATTGGTCCGATCTTGGCTTCCGACCATAACGGAAATTCGCTGTCGCCGTGTTCGCCAACAATCATGGCGTGAACGGATTCAGTGCTCACGCCGGCACGCTCGGCTAGCTGCCAGCGGAGTCGACTGGAGTCTAGAACTGTTCCTGAAGAGAACACCTTGTTGGCAGGGAGTCCGGAGAATTGAACCGCTGCATAGGCTAGAACGTCACATGGGTTGGTCACCAACAGGAAGACGGCGTCAGGGGAGAGGCTGACTAGTTTAGGCATGAGGTCATGCAGAATCTTCACGTTCGTGGCGGCAAGGTCTAGACGGGTTTGGCCAGGCTGTTGCTTGGCACCCGCAGTGATTACGATCACGTCGGAGTTGCGAACAACCTCGATGTCATCGCCGCCATAGACGCGTGATGGATTCGTGAACTGGGAACCGTGGGCGAGATCCAGAACCTCGGCTTCAACCTTCGCCTTGTTGGTGTCGTAGATTGCTACTTCACCCGCGATGCGCTTGATTAGGAGAGCGTAGGCGGTGGAAGTGCCGACAGCTCCGGCTCCGATGATTGAAACTTTGGAACGTTGGGTCATGCCCCTAGTTTAAAGCTTGACCGGCTTCTGACTTGTTGCCGATTCCAAGCTGGCGTCAACGACCTTCATCATCTGGTGTGCTTCGGAGAAACCGGTAGCCATTGGTGTGTTGGTGTTCACGGCAACCAAGAACTCTTGGATCTCGGCAACGAATGCTTCTGCGTAGCCGGTGCCAACTCCAGCGCCAGGCATAGCCGCGACGTCGTTGAAGTATGGGTGGGCTGGGCCGGTGATGATGCGCTTGGTTCCGTTGAACTTAGCCTCGCCTAGACCGGCTTCGAAGATGTGGAACTCGCCACCAGACATCGAGTCAAACGAACCCGAACCCTTAGTGCCGAACACTTCTACACCGAGGGTGTTTGGCATGCCGTGAGCGATGCGACTCATGGTGACCTGCGATACTGCGCCGTTCTCGTGAACAGTAGCTAGGTGGGCGATGTCGTCGTTAGTCACTGGGCCGGTTTCGGTGCTGGTCGATGCACCATGACCGATTGCTCCAACCTGAGCCTTAGGTCGCTCTTTGATTACGGTCACGAGGTTGGCGCTGGTCACCTCGCTAACGTTGCCAACTACGAACTGTAGGGCGTCGATGGCATGGGAGCCGATGTCTAGAAGCGCTCCAGGGCCAGCCTGTTCGAGTGAATAGCGCCAGCTTAGGGCGCCCTTAGGGTCTGCTGCGTAGTCTGCGAGATACCAGGCACGTGCTGAGTGGATTTCACCAAAGACGCCTTCGCGAGCGGCCTGAGCGAGGGCTGCAAGGCCCGGTAGGCGGCGGAATGAGAAGCCAACGCCGGTTATTGCCTTGCTGTCTTTGGCAAGGGCTAGAAGCGTACTCGACTCCTTGGTGTTACGACCGATTGGCTTTTCGGCGAATAGATGCTTGCCCGAGGCGATTACCTTAGGAAGCACTTCGGCGTGGAGAAAATTAGGGAGGGCAACGCTGATTACGTCGACGTCTGAAGCGATCAGTTCGTCGATGTCGCCAATAGCTTTCTCGAAACCGTAACGGTCGGCAACTTTCTGGGCTAGAGCAACGTTTGGGTCGGCGATGGCGTAAAGCTCAACCTTGAGTTCGTGGCTGAGCATCATCATGGCGTTGCGGTAACCAAATGCGTGAGCTTGGCCGGCCATGCCAGCGCCGATGATTCCTACTTTGATGGTTTTGGTCATTTTGTTTTCCTTTGAATTTTCTAGTTGAACTGAACTGGAACACCGAGGTTTTCGATGTAGGTCTTGGTGCGGATTGCAATCTGCTTTGGCTCGCTGAAGTCTTTCAGCGGGTACATGTCTTGCTCGATGATGGCGTAGATGCCAGGCACGTGCTTGGCTGCTTCGGCCAGGATGTCACCGTATTCAGGTACGCCATATGGAGGCTCCACCATGATGCCGTTTTGTACTGCTTCGACGAATGAGATGTCGTTCTTCAGGACATCGGCTAGGTAGTCCGGCTCAACCTGCTTTAGGTGTAGGTAACTAATCCGTTGCTTGTACTGCTGAACCAAACGAACGTTATCGCCGTAATAGTAGGCAAAGTGGCCGGTGTCTAGGCAAAGGTTTAAGTACTGCTCGTCGGTTTCTTCGATCAGGCGGCTGACTTCGTTGTAGCTACCCACCTGGCTCTCGGCGTGAGAGTGGAAGACCTGCTTGATGCCGAACTCGTTCAGTAGTCGCTTGCCCAGTTCGTTGTGGTTCTTGGTTACTAGTTTCCACTCATCCTCGGTGAATGCGCGTTTTCCGTGGAAGTCACCCATGCCAGTCTCGCCACGGTCCCACATCTGAGGAAGCACGATGAGGTGCTCGGCGCCTTGGGCAACGACCATCTTGGCAACCTCGGCCACGCCAGCCCATTGCTCATCGACGGCGCTGTTGCTCAGGTGTAATCCCGTGAACACGGTTCCTCCGGAAACCTTTAGGCCGTACTTGGCGATTCGGTCCGCGACTTGGTTCGGGTCGGTGCCGAGGTAGCCGTATGGGCCAAGCTCGGTATAGGTATAACCAGCGTCGGCAACCTCACTCAGGTACTGCTCTGCTTCTGGTTGTTTTGGATCTACTGCGTTCCATACACCCCATGAATCTGGGGCGATTCCAATTCTCGCTGCCGACACTGGTTTTCCTCTCGTCGATATTGAATGTTACTAGAACGTTCTAGTTACTATGGTCATTAAAGATAACAATTTGAAAGAAACTTTGTGACCAAGGTAACCATCAACGATGTAGCGAAGGCGGCAGGCGTATCTCGCGCGTTGGTTTCTATTGCTTATCGAGGCGTTCCAGGTGTATCCGAGGCAACTGCCCAGCACATCTTTCAAATTGGCAAAAAGCTCGGCTATGTGCCCAACCTCAACGCGGCCAGGCTCGCTTCAAAGAAACTAAACACCATCGGGGTGTTCCTCCAGGATCTGCACAATGAGGTGTTTGCCGACGTTTTCGACGGAATTCGATCGGTGATTGGTCAGAGTGACAACCAGATCGTGCTCGCGGTTGGGTCGGCTGAAGCCGGTCACGACGCCAAGGCTTTGGAAACGCTGATCGCCTCGCAGGTAGATGTGATTATTGCAGCTGGGCTCACCATGAGCGACGCTCAGCTTTTGAAATTTGCAACCCGCACCAAGTTGGTTTCGGTCACTCGAAAAGTGGCCAAAGTAAGTTCGGTAACCAGTGACGACTACATGGGTGCAAAGTTGGCGGTTGGTCACCTTATTTCTCGCGGTCACTCCAAGATTGCGTTCCTGGCCAACCCGCAAACCGATGGTTACACCGATCGTCTACGTGGATATCGCGACGCCGTAATCGAAGCCGGCCTATCGCCACTGATCCAAGAGACCACCTATTCTCGAGTTCAAGCCGAGTTAGATGCTGCGAGCCTTATCGCGAAGAAACCTACCGCTATCTTTGCCCACAACGACATGGCGGCTCTGGGCGTTGTGGATGCGCTGGTCTCTGAGGGGCTCAAGCCGGGTGTTGATGTTGATGTTGTTGGTTTCGACAACACTTCGCTTAGTCAAACTCCAGTGCTCGCACTTACCACCGTTGATCCGCAGAGCCATACGCTTGGTCAAGAGGCGGCGAAGATTGCCCTCGGCATTCTGAAAAATGGCGGCAAGAAGCTTGAATCGGTTCAACTTACTCCAACCTTGGTGATTCGTTCAACCGCTCCTTAGGCAGGTTGCTGTTGGGTGATGCAGTGAATTCCACCACCGCGAGCAAAAAGCTCACGAGCATCAACGAGGACGATTTCTCGGCCAGGGTAAGCCTTTTCCAAAACTGACTTCGCTACTTGGTCATTCTCATCATCAAACGCGCAGAGGATCACGGCGCCGTTACAGATGTAGTGGTTGATGTAGCTGTAGTCGACCGGACCCTCTTCATCGTGAAGAATTTTCGGCGCTGGAACCGGAACCAGGTTGAATTCGGAGTGCTTTTCGAGAGTTGCTCGAACCTCTGCTGAGACCAGGAAGTCTGGGTGTTCTGGGTTCTGTTGGTCGTGATACAAAATCGTGGTTTCATCCGAGAAACAAGCGACGATGTCGATGTGACCGCGGGTGCCGTATTCGTCGTAGTCGCGGGTGAGTCCGCGCTTCACCCAAATGGCTTTGTTGGTTCCAAGTTTTTCGTGAAGTTCGGCTTCAACCTGTTCCTTGGTCCATGACGAGTTGCGACCTTCGCCGAGCTGCACAGTTTCAGTCAGCAAAATGGTGCCGGCACCGTTGACGTGAATTCCGCCGCCCTCGTTGATTAGTGGTGAGTCGATTCTCGCTACGCCAACTTCGTTTGCGATAACTGAAGCGATCTTTTCATCAAAATTCCACGTAGCCCAGCTGGCCGCACCCCAGCCATTGAAAATCCAGTTAACCGCTTGGAGTTCGCCATTTTCCTTGACGAAAGTTGGGCCCATGTCACGCATCCAGGCATCGTTCAGGTCTGCGGTAACTAGCTCGACTCGATCGTCTAGGAATTGACGAGCCATGGTTTCGTCACCTGGGTTGACGATCATCGAAACCGGTTCGAATCGGATGATTGCGTTGGCGACATTCGCCCATGCCTTGCGTGCACTGTTGCACTCTTCTTCGGTGTCACCGAGTGTGTAACCAACGGTTGGCCATGCCATCCAGGTGCGGCTGTGATCGTTCCATTCGGGAGGCATCCACATTTTTACTCCATGCTGTCCAGGATCTCGTTGATGAGTTCCTGGCTAGTTAGCGGGTTGACGATAGCGAAGCGGGCATTTGGCCGGCCTTGGTGTGAACTTGGCACTACAAAAGCGATGTCTTGAGCGAGAAGCTGATCCGACCAAGCTTCATACTGCTCAAGAGTCCATCCGACACGTTCAAAGACCACTACAGAAAGTTCTGGTTCGCGAACCAATTCAAGGTAGTCGCGTTTCAAAACTTCGTTACGGGCAAAGCGGGTGATCTCGATGTTGTGGCTGACGGCGTCGCGGTAGGCATTGGTACCGTGCGTAGCCAACGAGAACCACAGGGGCAGCCCTCGAGGACGTCGAGTCAGGTTGATGGCGTAGTCGCTCGGGTTGTACTCACCCGAATTAGTCAAAGTGTCTAGGTATTCGCCATGCTGAGTGTGGGCAAGTCGACCAATCTCAGGGTCGCGGTATACCAGCGCGCAGGCGTCAAACGGAGCGAAGAGCCACTTGTGCGGGTCGACGATGAAAGAGTCTGCGTGCTCAAGTCCCTTGAACAGGTCTCGTGTGTAGTGAGACAGGATTCCTGCTAAGCCGTAAGCGCCATCAACATGGAACCAAACATCCAGTTCTTTTGCGATGGCTGCAACTTCGTCGAGGTGATCCACGATTCCGAAATTGGTGGTTCCACCGGTGGCCACGATTGCGAACAAGCCGTCAGTGTTCCCCTGAAGAGCGTCTCTGAGGGCAGCGCCACCAAGCTTTCCGTTTTCGTCAACCGGAACCTTAATCAGGTCAATATCCATGACGTTAGCTGCGGTCTTTAGTGAAGAGTGTGCCTCGGCGCTACACGCTACTTTCCAACGCGCTGGTCTGGCTTCAGCCTTGCGCTTGGCATGGTCGCGAGCGGCAACCAGGGCGCTTAGGTTTCCGATTGTGCCACCCTGCACAAATACGCCACCTGCGGTCTCAGGGAGCCCTGCTTCTTTAGCTAGCCACGAAAGCACCTGGTTTTCGGCAAAAACAGCACCAGCGCCTTCAAGCCATGAACCACCATAGATTGCCGATGCGGAGACCACCAGGTCAAAAAGCTTCGATGCCTCGGTTGGGGCGCAGGGGATAAATGAAAGATAGCCGGGGTGATCAGTAGAAATTGTGGCAGGAGCCAAGACATTGGCGAAGATGTCTAGAGCCTTGGAGCCCAAGCCATCCTCGGTGATAGTCATTCCAGCTGCCTGCAGCAGATTTTCTGGAGTTTCAGTGTTGTCTAGTGGGGCAGGCGAGTAGTTCATACGCTGGTTGGCGTATTCGAATACCCGTTGGCGTAGCTCTGCCGTGGCGTCATTGACCCGATGCATGCCTATTAGCCTAGCCAATTTGAGTGCATCTGGCTGGCCGCGGGGCTAGTATTTTCCTAACAAGACCAATTGGGGGATACAAATGTTTTGCACTAACTGTGGTTCACAAATTGTTGCCGGAGGTTTCTGCGCTAATTGCGGTACTCAAGCTGCACCAGCGCCAGCGCCGGCTAACCAGTCATCGCCGCCTGCCGCTCCTTACACCGCACCATCTGGAGCACCATACGGGGTAGTCCCCAAAACCAACGGCCTGGCCATTGCATCGCTCGTTACCTCGTTGGTTTGCTTCGGTTTCATTGGGCTGATTCTAGGAATCGTCGCTAAGAACCAAATCAAGAACTCGAAGGGTACTCAGACGGGGGATGGGTTGGCTACCGCTGGAATCATTATTGGTGCAATTTCAACACTTGCTTCGTTCTGGCTACTTACCAGTGCAGATTTCTGGAACGGATTCAATTCGTCTTACTACGGTTACTAAACCGTTCATTGAAATTGCCGATCGAGAAACCGGTCGGCATTTTTTTGGAATTATTCTTTCACCAAGTCGCTTAATAGAGTCATGGACCTTTCGAGCATCGCATTGAAGAGAATCACCGGTGAAGAGACCACGTTTGGTGAACTCGCCGGCAAAGTCACTCTGGTTGTGAATGTCGCATCGAAGTGCGGTCTGACCCCGCAGTATGAAGCGCTTGAGAAGCTTTACGAGAAGTACAAGGACGAAGGTTTGAGCGTCGTTGGTCTGCCTTCGAACACCTTCCTTCAGGAGTTGGGGAACTCAGATTCGATTCAGGATTTCTGCCGAACCAATTTTGGTGTGAACTTTCCAATGACCGAAAAGGTTGCAGTTAACGGGCCGCGTCGCCACAAACTATACAAGGAGTTGACCAAGGTCAAGGACGACTCTGGCGTGGCCGGTCCGGTTATGTGGAACTTCGAGAAGTTTCTTATTCTTCCAGATGGTGAAATCCGGCGCTTCCGCCCAACGACAAAACCCGATGATCCAAGAATCATCGGGCTCATCGAGAGAAATCTCTAAGGCTTAGGTCAGCTCGAACTGGCCGCCCTCAATCTGCCCCTGCTTGCGATAGAGGTCTAGCTTTGCGCGGGTGTCCTGGATGTCCAGGTTGCGCATGGTGAGCTGACCAATTCGGTCGGTTGGACCGAATGCCGCATCTTCGGTGCGTTCCATCGAAAGTTTCTCAGGGTGGTAGCTGAAGCCTTCGCCGCGAGTGTCGATAATGGTGTAGTCATCACCGCGTCGAAGACGCAAGGTCACCGATCCGTTGACTGCCGAAGCGACCCACTTGGTGAGCGATTCGCGAAGCATAAGAGTCTGTGGGTCTAACCAGCGACCTTCGTAGAGAAGGCGACCCATACGACGACCCTCGATGTGGTAATTCGCAATGGTGTCTTCGTTGTGGATTGCCGACATCAGACGCTCGTAAGCGGCGAAGATCAGCGCCATGCCCGGAGCCTCGTAGATTCCGCGGCTCTTGGCTTCGATGATGCGGTTTTCAATCTGGTCGCTCATGCCCAGGCCGTGACGACCACCGATGGCGTTCGCCTCGAGCATCAGTTCAACCGAGTCTTTGTATTCCTTGCCGTTGATTGCAACTGGGCGACCCTGGCGGAAGGTGATCGTGACGTCCTCGGAATCAATCTTCACCGATGGGTCCCAGAACTTGACGCCCATGATTGGCTCAACGATCTCGTAAGAGGTGCTGAGCTCTTCGAGTGATTTCGCTTCGTGGGTTGCCCCCAGCATGTTTGCGTCAGTGCTGTACGCCTTTTCCTTGGACGCGCGGTAAGGAAGATCGCGAGCAGTGAGCCATTCGCTCATCTCGTGACGGCCACCAAGCTCGTTTACGAAGTCAGCATCTAGCCAAGGCTTGTAGATGCGAAGGTTTGGGTTGGCTAGCAGACCGTAGCGGTAGAAACGCTCGATGTCATTGCCCTTGTAGGTCGAGCCGTCGCCCCAGATCTCTACGTTGTCTTCGCGCATGGCACGAACCAGGAGAGTGCCGGTGACCACGCGGCCAAGCGGGGTGGTGTTGAAGTAAGCCTTGCCTCCGGTGCGGATGTGGAAAGCGCCACAAGCAATAGCGGCTAGACCTTCCTCAACTAGCGACTGACGGCAGTCAACCAGGCGGCCCGCCTCGGCGCCGTAGACGGTTGCGCGGTCTGGGATGCTGTCGATGTCGTCCTCGTCATACTGGCCTAGATCTGCGGTATAAGCGTAAGGAATTGCGCCCTTTTCGCGCATCCAGGCCACAGCAACAGATGTGTCGAGGCCACCGGAAAAGGCGATACCCACTTTTTCGCCAACAGGGAGAGAAGAAAGAACTTTAGTCACGATTTCAAGACTACCTGCCGATACAGCCTGTTTTCAGATTGCCAAACTAAAATGGCGGAAGATGGCAACCAACAAACTTCGTATCACGGTCGCAGCGCTGACACTTTTCGCGCTGGTGCCGTTGAGCGCCTGCGCCAAGGTTCCAGAGAATGTTGAACCAACGGCAACTGAAATTCCACTGCCAGAAGACATCGACAATATTGATTCGTCGAAGCTAGTACCTACTGATGAGAAAGCGACGTGTCGCAAGGCGCCAGCGTTGAAGACGGCTGCCAAGCACAAGGAATCTGAGATGGTTGGCGCTGGTGTTTATGGCACCTACGACTGGGCTGCCGGTAAAACCAATGGCGGTCAAATCTGGAAGACCCGTCTTGCCTATGCCAAGACCAATTTGGCTCAAGTTCAGTTGACCCCCACCTTTACCCAAATCGGTAACGTAGGCACACAGGTGAAACTAGCCAAAAAGGTGGATGCAATCGCTTATGTGAACGGCGACTTCTTCCACCTTCGCCAAACCAACCTCGTCTACAGTGCGATGGTTGAACAGAATAGGCTCGTGTATTCACCAAAGGGTGAGAGCGAAATCGTTGGAGTGGTTGAAGAAGCCGCCAACGAACACACCGGGGTTCAGGGTCCGAGCACTATCAAGTCCGGCAAAAACAAGATCGCTGCTCAGGGGCTGAATTTGGTTTACCTTGACGTAGATGGCGTTGGCGTTTACAACGACCTAAAAACAACACAAGGCCTACCTGCAGTTGATTGGGTCGTGAAGGTCTCGAACGGAATTGTTACCAGCAGCAAGGCAGCAACCGAGTTCAAGCTCCCAACCGTGGCCGGTGACCTAGTGCTAGTTGCCAGAGGTTTGGGCAAGGATCAGCTAAACGTCCTTCGCGAGGGCGACCAAGTTGAATACGTAAAGCCAAAGAACGCCAAGACAACTCGTTTCATCCGCACCGGAATCGAAACTAGCGGAACGGTAACCAACAGTAAGGGTGATTCGGTCAAGATAGTTGCCGTAAACGATCGAACCGTGCGCACCAAATCTGGTGTGGTTCTCTTCACAGAGAAGCTTTACCCACAGACTTCCGCACTATCGGCAACCGTGATTACCGACTCGGAAGGTATAGTCACCGACGTTTTCAAAACCGGGCGTTCTATCAATGTGGCGACTGGGACGCAAGTTATTCAGTTCGGAACCGATGTCGCAGATTTCGCAAGAGCGCTAAAAGTTGGCGACAAGTTGAAGATCGACAACAGCTACAAGATCAAAAAAGAGCTGAAACTTTTCGCATCATTCGGCAACCGTGAAAACGCCATGATCAACGGCGTAATCATTGCCAAGTGCACCCCGAGTCACGAGGACATTCGCCCTAGAAACGTAATCGGTTGGAACGAAAATGGAGACGTTTGGTTTGCCACCACAACCATGGGTGTTCGAAACTCTGCAGACGTCTTCAACCGCTTCCGACTAGGCGGTTCAACCGTTCACCAGCTAACCGCTTGGCTCAAGGAACTGGGAGCCACTCAAGCTGTCATGCTCGATGGTGGAGGTTCCACCACGATGTACGTGAAGAAACCAAATGGCGATTACCTTAGAAACGATCTACCTGCCAGCGAGTGGGTTCGAAACATTCCTCAGGGGCTTGGAATGGTTCTTCGTTAACCCAAACCGTGTTTTGCCAGTGGTTCAATAAGCTCTAGTTCAGCAGGTGAGAACGTTTTGTTTTGAAGTGCTGCAAGATTATTTTCCAGTTGCGTTGCAGAGCTAGCGCCAACCAAAGCAGATGCCACGATTTGGTGACGTAGGGCCCAGGCGAGAGCCATTTGTGAAAGAGACTGACCGCGATCTTTCGCCAACGCGTTTAGTTGCTTGGCAATTCCCAAGTACTCCTCAGTGATTCTGTTTTCCGTCAGGAAATGAGCCCTGGCCGCGCGCGAATCGGCAGGTATTCCTGCGAAGTAGCGATCGGTCAATAGACCCTGAGCCAGCGGACTAAATACGATCGCCCCAACCGACAACTGCTCGAGAGTTGTGAACAAACCGTGCTCGGGAGTGCGGTCAAACATTGAGTACCGGGGCTGGTGGATGGTTAGTGGAACACCCATATCCTTCAAAATCTCCGCTGCGCGCTCGGTCTGTTCTGCGTCGTAGTTAGACACACCTACATAAAGCGCCTTGCCGGCATGTACTGCAGAAGCCAGTGCACCCATGGTTTCCTCAAGGGGAGTGTTCGGGTCGAATCGGTGAGAGTAGAAAACGTCGACGTATTCGAGACCCATGCGTTTCAAACTCTGATCCAAGCTCGCGGTCAGGTACTTTCGTGAACCCCACTCGCCAAATGGCCCTTCCCACATCAGGTATCCAGCCTTTGTGGAAATTATTAATTCGTCGCGGTAATTACCAAAGGTCTCCCGCAGGTGTCGTCCGAAGTTCTCTTCGGCACTACCAGGCAACGGTCCGTAATTGTTTGCCAAATCAAAGTGGAAGACACCCAGGTCGAATGCTCGACGAAGAATCTCTCCCTGGTTTTCGAACGAGTCGTTGGTACCAAAATTGTGCCAAAGTCCCAGTGAAATTTCTGGCAGTACTAGCCCGCTCTTACCAACTCGACGGGTCGTGGACTGTTCGTAGCGATTGTTTGCTGCTTCGTAGGTCATGCAATCACTTTAAAGTAGTTGTATGAAGAGTTTCGTTTTGGCTGGTGGCTGTTTCTGGTGTCTTGACTCCGCGTTCATGCAGTTCAGGGGAGTGCAAGATGTGGTTTGCGGTTACATGGGCGGCCATAAGGATCACCCAACCTATGAAGAGGTTTGCACCGGCATTACCAATCACGCCGAGGTAGCCGAAGTTTTCTTCGATGAGACTGTGATTGCCGAAGACGTGATCTTGGATATTTTCTTCACTCTCCACGACCCTCGCCAACTAAACCGCCAAGGCGATGACATCGGCACCCAGTACCGCTCCGAAGTTTTCTATCGTAACGGCGACGAGCGGGCAAAAATACTAGCCGCTCTAGAACGTGCCAAGGAACTTTGGGAAGGGGAGTTGGTCACCAAGATCACTCCTGCCGAAACTTTCTGGGAAGCCGAGGAATATCACCAAGACTTCTTCGCTAAGAACCCGAACCAGGGATACTGTAACGCGGTAGTTGCACCCAAAATGGCCAAGGTTCGCAAGGCATTTTCGGTCTACTCGAAGTAGTTTTCCACAGATTTTCTAGCCTTCGTTTTTGGGACGATTTTTGTTCCAAACTTTCTTTCATGGCAGTTCAGTCGAACTCCAGAGAAGAAGGAAGAAATGTCAGAAATCGTTACCGTGGCAGGTCTCGTTGCCACAACTCCAAGACACCTGGTTACTCAGGATGGGCTACCAATCACCTCGTTCCGCCTAGCCGCATCTCACCGTAAGTTTGACCGCGCCACAAATAAGTGGATCGATGGCGAAACCAACTGGTTCACCGTAACCGCATTCCGTCAGCTGGCCATCAACGTTGCCGGCTCGGTCTCTAAGGGCGAGCGAATCCTGGTCACCG
>JBEGRZ010000028.1:0-14168 GCA_041180115.1 Actinomycetota bacterium | reverse complement strand
TGTCCTTCAAGGTTCCCGCGGCAACAGCGTCGTCGAGGTCACAGTCAGGAGAACCCTCAAGGTGGCTGCAATCACGAGGACAATTCTTCGCAACCTCCCAGAGGTCTTCGAAGCTCTTCAGCAGGTTATCCGGGTCAATGTGACCGAGGCCGAATGAGCGAACACCAGGGGTGTCGATGATCCAACCTGAACCCAAATCAATCGCACGTGCCGAGGACGAAGTGTGACGGCCACGACCGGTAACCTCGTTGACTACGCCGGTGGCTCGTTCCGCATGCGGAGCGAGAGCGTTCACCAGGGTCGACTTTCCAACTCCCGAGTGACCCACAGTCACTGTCATGTGCCCTGCCAAAAGCGCATGAAGTTCATCGAGTTTCGGGCTGTCCTGGCTGGTGCGAACCACTGGGATGTCAAGCTCAGAGAAGTTCGAAAGGAACTCGGTTGGGTCGGCGAGGTCGGTCTTCGTAATTACCAGAATCGGCTTCAGCCCGGCGTCATAGGCGGCAGCCAGATAGCGATCAACCAATCGAGTACGTGGCTCTGGGTTAGCGGCAGCAATAACAATTGCCATCTGATCGGCGTTGGCAACGATTACGCGCTCAATCTGATCGGTATCGTCCGCACTTCGACGTAGCAGGCTGCTGCGTTCCTCAACGCGAACGATTCGAGCCAAAGCTCCAACGGTCTCCGAAGTGTCGCCAGAGAGCGCCACGCGGTCACCGACAACCGCTCCGGCCTTCCGAATCTCTTTGCCCATGGTCGCCATGACTAGGCGGTCTTCGCCCTCTAGGAGCACGTGGTAGCGGCTCTTATCAACGCCAGTAACCATGCCGACCGGAGCGTTTTTATACTCAGGACGATTCTTGGTGCGGGGCTTGTTTCCCTTTGGGTTCGGGCGAATGCGAACGTCGCTCTCGTCCAGGTCGTGCTCGCCTGGCTCTGGCTCGTAAAGCCAACTCAAGCGGTAGCGCCCAACATGTCGTGCCACATCTTTGCGAAGTCGGGCATGGTCTTCGAGGTGGTCTCAATGTTTTCAACCTTTAGTCCTGGCACTCGTAGCCCCAAAATCGCGCCGGCCGTAGCCATGCGGTGATCCTCGTAAGAACGCCACAGGTCGCCGCGTAGAGAAGACGTTGGCGTGATTACCCAGCCGTCCTCGGTTTCCACGCAGTTTCCGCCAATTCGGTTGATCTCGGTAGCCATGGCAGCTAGGCGGTCGGTCTCGTGGCCGCGAATGTGACCGATACCGCGAATAGTCGAAGGCGTATCGGCAAGGACGGAAAGAGCCGCAACCACCTGAGCCAACTCACCACCGATCGAAAGATCGATATCGATTCCGTGAATAACGCCGGTTCCGGTAATGGTTAGACCTCGTGAGTCGCGAACAATCGATGCGCCCATTTGCTGAAGGATGCCGTCGAATGCATCTCCAACCTGCGTCGTAGAGTCAGGCCAATCGGGGATGGTCACCGAACCACCACAAACCAGTGCCGCGGCCAAAAAAGGTCCAGCGTTCGAAAGGTCAGGCTCGATCTGCTTGAAACCTCCAGCAATAGGTCCTGGTTCAACACGCCAAACCGTAGGTGAAGGGTTAGAAACCTGAACACCGCGCTGGCGCAAGCACTCCAAGGTCATCTCGATGTGCGGGAGGCTCGGTAAATGTTCGCCTTCGTGGCGAAGTGTCAGGCCATTCTCGAATCGAGGAGCAACCAGTAGCAATCCAGAGACGAACTGCGACGATGACGAAGCGTCGATGGTCAGCTCGCCGCCTTCAACAGAGCCGGTGCCAACCACGGTGAATGGCAGCGACAGAGTATCTGCCTCAACCGACACCCCAAGGGAGCGAAGCGAGGTGATCGTGGTGTCCATCGGGCGCCTTCTCGCTCCCTCGTCGCCGTCGAAGGTAATTCGTCCGTTGTTCAGTGTGGAAAGGGGTGGTACGAAGCGCATCACCGTACCGGCCAAGCCGCAGTCGATCGAGGCGTCGGTGTTCAAAGAAGCAGGGGAAATGACCGGAGAAGTGGTGTCAGCTTCAGAAATTTCAGCACCAAGCGCCGAAAGAGCACCGAGCATCAGCTTGGCATCACGAGAAATCAAAGCACCGGAAAATTCGGTTGGTTCAGAAGCCAAGGCAGCTAGTAAAAACTCACGGTTGGTAAGCGACTTAGAACCCGGAAGGGTAACGGTTGCATTCAGAGGCGCGCTAAAGAGAGGCGCTGGCCATTCGGAATAATTTGCTGAACTCATCTGTTTATAAGTTACCACCGCCAAAGCCAAAGGAGGCTTGGGCAAGGACAGGGGAATCATGGCAGCAATGGCTTTTACCCAACCGAGACTTGTGGGTCTAAACTCAAAGTCAATGAGTAATGCAAAAAAGATCGAAACCGAACAGCAAAAGAAGGTTCGTGAGTTCGAAGAGCAGGCAGTTCCCTTAATTGCCGAACTCTATCCAAAGGCAATGGCTAAGGTTCAAAACAACAAAGCCGACGCCGACGATCTAATGCAAGAAGTGATGGCAAAAGCGTTCCGCTACTGGCACACCTATCAGCAGGGCACCAACCTCGGAGGTTGGCTTTACACCATCCTGAAAAACACGGCAATCAACCGTGGCAAGAAGGAAGCAAAGCACGACAAGAACGTCGAGTTTGATGCCAAGCCTGGCTGGGAAATGAAGACCGAGGCGGAGTCATCCGTTGAAGAAGAACACCAGTCCGCCGAGATTGTGGCTCTAGCTAACCTCACTTCCAAAGAAGTAACCAACGCACTTGAACAGCTGAACCCGAATTTCCGGAACGTCGTGAAACTCGCGATCCTGGACGGCTACAGCTACAAAGAAATTTCAGAAATCCTGAACATGGAAATGGGAACTGTGATGAGTTCTCTTCACCGTGGGAAGAAAAAGCTTCGCGAACTGCTTTATGAGTATGCAAGTGAAGAAGGATATAACGTCGAAAGTGTCGCTGCCGAGCAGGTAGCGAAGAAAGCAGCTAAGGGGAACAAGAAGTGAGCGAAATCGAAATCGATTGCACTTCATGCCAGGAACAGGTTCACGAGTTTCTACAGAGCGAACTAACCGAAGCAGAACTAGCGGTCATCACCGCTCACATCGCCAACTGCGACACCTGCGACGAGCATTACCACGTTGAAGACAAGATCAACCAACTCATCCGCACCTCATGTGCCCAGGAAGAGACTCCTGCGGACATCCTTGCGAAGGTGCGCGAGCAGCTAAATCAGCTCAAGTAACTCACGGCGTTATTAAGAATTTCGGTGCGCTTTGTCGCACCTAGGGAAATATGCCCTTCACCAGGTACAAACATCAACTTCGCGTTGGGAATGTGCTTCTCAAGCCAGTAACCGTGTGCGTGGGGAACCATGAAGTCGTCGTTGCCCTGCCATAGTTCAACCGGAACCGAGATTTTGGTGACGTCGAAGTCCCAAGGCTGAACAAACGCCAGATCGTCATCCATCCAGCCGTAATAAGACAACTCGAGCGACTTGCGGTAGCTGGCGGCGGTTTCCTCGGCAGCGCCTTCGCGGAGTGCCTTCTTATCGGCGTCACCGATCAGGCCGCCGAATGCCTCGATGATCTGGCTTTCAGTTACAACCGCGATATCGGGCGAGTACTGCTTCATCCAAGTTTCGATTGAGTCCGGACCTTGGACGGCTGCTCCGAACTCAACATGATTCTCTTCTCCCATTCCGTCCAGGAAGTCGAGATCATTCGCTCCATAGGCTCCAACGCCAGCGATGCTGATGACGCCTCGCGATTGAGGTAATGTGCTGTCGGCTAGGGCGTGTGGGCCACCACCTGACCAGCCGATAGAAACGATTTTTGTAATTCCAAGAATCTCTAGAACTTCGGCAATATCCGAAGCGTTATCTCGAACGGTGCGACCCTCGTGGCGGTCGCTTTGACCATAGCCAGGGCGGGAGTAACTGAAGGTGAAGCCGCCTAGTTTTTCAACTTCAATCATCCAACTGGTCCAAGTGTTTGATGCACCAGGGGTTCCGTGGTGAAAAACGATGGCGTTACTTTGCGGGGCGCCGGCAATCTGAAGTTCTAGTTTGCGACCATCAGACAGGGTTACGACTTTTGTATCCATGCCCTAATTCAACCAGTAATCCACAAAAACTTTATGCCTCGTTTTGAGGCCACAGAATCTGGAAACATCGAACAATGGGCAAACCCACTGCGATTGTTTACATCGATGGTCTCAATTTACAGCGGCGGCTCTTGGATCAAACTCCGACAGTGGACTGGGTTGACTACTGGAAACTTGCGCAGGTCGCACTTCCACACTTTGAGCTTGTATACGTAAAAGTTTTTGTCAGTACTCAAAATTCGGCAGATGTGATTATTGCCAACGAAATTTGGAGCAAACAGATGCAACGTCAGCACAGATTGCAAATTCATGTAGGTCGCGTCAAAAAGACAACGCGAATTTACCCAGCAACGGAGTCAATGAAGTTTGGCGAGGACCAAGGCATGGTCAAGGTATTGAAGTATGAAGAGAAAGGTTCAGATGTAGCGTTGGCGGCGTCGATGGTGCTCGATGCTTCGCGAAACTTGGCATCAATCTACTATTTGGTTTCGAGTGACACTGACTTTGAGCCAGTGGTGAGAATTTTGAAGAAAGACCTAGGAGTAAGAACAGGAGTTCTTTGCACTGCAAAGAACATTCCAAAACTGTTCCTTGAGTTAGGTCCTGAAGATTTGCGTCACATTAAAGTTTCCCATGTTGAGAAATCCTCGTTTAAAGAGTCTGAGCCCTCAGTTCTCTGAGGGCTCAGCGGCCAGCCATCGCAACGACTGGGGTTGACTTTTAGGATAACACCGTTTCTCACCAAAAAGTTAAGAGCTGTGGATTACTCGTGTTCTTCGATTCCCAGCCACTGGAGCCAGCCACGATTGAGTACGAGCCAGGCGATAAGGCCGTAGCCGATTTGCCCAGGTAAGCCGTTAGGGCTTTCTTGTAGCTCCTGGTTCCACGCCTGGTGTTCGATCAGTGGGTGGAAGCAATCAACGAATGGCACATTGCGGCGGTTGCAAACGTCCTCGAAGCCCCAGGAAAGGTGTTCGATCTCACCGTTTAGTGCGGCTTCCTTGTGCGGTGTTGGGCCGATGACTAGTGGCTCCATGCCCATGCGAATTGCTTCGTCTAGGACGGTCGCTAGGTTGAGTCTCGACCGTGAGGTAGAGAGGCCAGCACGAATGTCGTGGTTACCCAGAGCCACCACTAGGCGGTTTTGACCGGTTTGGGTCAGCCTAGGTTGAATCTCTGCTTGCCAGCGTTTGCTGAGGCCGTGAGAATTGTCGTCTGGGAACGCAAGCGGAATGACTTCAACAGTTGGGTCTACCTGTGGTGTTCTTGCCTGAACACGTCCTAGCCAGCCCATGCCCTTAGGGTCGCCGCTAGCGGTGATGAGCTGGTCTCCCAGTACAAACACTCGCAGCTGCGACTCTAACTGTTGCAAGGTCTTCTTACGCGTCGAATGCGCGCTGGACTAGGTCAGCCTGCTCGGCAGCGTGCTGCTTGCTCGAACCGGTTGCTGGGCTTGCGCTAGCTGGGCGGGCAACGATCTTGGCGACCTTTCCGTCCATGTATTTAGGCAAGAACAGACCGATGTAAGTCCATGGTCCCTGGTTTGCAGGTTCGTCCTGAACCCAAACCAACTCGGCACCTGGGTACTGAGCGTAAGCGGCCTTGATCTCGTCAACCGGGGTTGGGTAAAGCTGCTCAACGCGGATGATCGCGGTGGTGCAGTCTCCACGCTTCTCAGCCTCGGCCAATAGATCCCAGTAAACCTTGCCCGAACATAGGATGACGCGGTTTACCTCGGCGGCGTTCAATCCACGCTGGTCGGTGATGACCGGCTGGAAAGTTCCGTTGGTAAAGTCTTCAACCGAGGATGATGCGGCCTTCAGGCGAAGCATCGACTTAGGGGAGAAGACCACGAGTGGACGACGTGGAGTGCTGTAGGCCTGACGACGTAGCAGGTGGAAGTGCGACGCCGGAGTTGAAGGCTGAGCAACGGTCATGTTGTTCTGAGCACATAGCTGCAGGTAGCGTTCGATACGTGCCGAAGAGTGGTCAGGTCCCTGACCTTCGTAGCCGTGAGGTAGAAGTAGAACTACGCCGGAGTACTGGCCCCACTTCTGCTCGGCTGACGAAATGAACTCGTCGATGATGGTCTGAGCGCCGTTTGCGAAGTCACCGAACTGCGCTTCCCAAAGAACTAGCGATTCCTTAGCCTCAACCGAGTAGCCGTACTCAAAGCCCATTGCTGCGTACTCGCTGAGCAGCGAGTCGTAGATGTAGAACTTCGCCTGGCCTTCACCTAGGTTGCGAAGCGGCATCCACTCTTGACCGTTTAGGCGGTCGTGGAATACGGCGTGACGCTGTACGAAGGTGCCGCGTCGGCTGTCTTGGCCGGCCATACGTACTGGCTTGCCTTCTAGCACTAGCGAACCTAGAGCAAGAAGCTCTCCGAAGCCCCAGTCGATTCCGCCGGTGCGGCTCATCTCGTGGCGCTTGGTTAGTAGCTGCTGAAGCTTAGGGTGAACGTTGAAGCCAGCAGGCTGGTTCATGTGAGCGTCACCGATAAGTTCAACAACCTCGCGAGAAATAGCGGTTGGACGAGATACCTGAGTATTCTCGCTCGCGGTGGTACCGATACCAACCGGACGAGGAACCAGTTCAACCGGCTTGCTCATCGCTTCGTGAACCTCGCTGAACGTGTTCTCTAGCTTGGTCTGGAAGTTAGTGTTGGCAGCCTCAAACTCTTCGTTGGTGAGGTCTCCGCGACCAACCAGAGACTCCAGGTAGAGGGTGCGAACCGAGCGCTTGGCTTCGATCAGGTTGTACATCAGTGGCTGAGTCATCGAAGGGTCGTCACCTTCGTTGTGACCACGACGACGGTAGCAAACCATGTCGATGACGACGTCGCGGTGGAATGCCTCGCGGTAGTCGAGTGCCAGTTCGGCAACGCGAACCACGGCCTCTGGGTCGTCACCGTTCACGTGGAAAATCGGTGCCTGGATTCCCTTGGCGATGTCGGTTGAGTAAACGGTCGAACGCGATTCTCCCGGAGGAGTGGTGAAACCAACCTGGTTGTTGATGACGATGTTGATCGTTCCACCAACCTTGTAGCCACGAAGCTGCGACATGTTCAGAACTTCAGGAACTACGCCCTGACCCGCGAACGCGGCGTCACCGTGGATTACGATTGGAAGAACAGGGTAGAAGTCTTCGGCTGTGCCGTTGACCTTGTCTACCTTGGCGCGAACGATACCTTCGAGAACTGGGTTTACAGCCTCAAGATGTGAAGGGTTGGCAGCCAGCGAAACGGCGATCTGCGAGCCGTCTGGACTGGTGAAGGTACTCTCGGTACCTAGGTGGTACTTGACGTCACCAGAACCCTGAACGGTTGAGGTGTCGGTGTTGCCTTCGAACTCCTTGAAGACCTGACCGTAGGCTTTGCCGGCCACGTTGGTTAGAACGTTTAGGCGTCCACGGTGTGCCATACCGATGGCAACCTCGTGTAGCCCCTCGGCCGCTGCCTTGCGCAGGATGGCGTCAAGAGCCGGTATGACCGACTCTCCACCTTCAAGCGAGAAGCGCTTCTGTCCAACGAACTTCGTCTGTAGGAAGGTCTCGAAGGCTTCTGCCTCGTTTAGCTTCTCAAGAATGCGCTGCTGAACAGCCTTCTCCGGCTTGGTGTATGGACGCTCAAGTTTCTCCTGGAACCACTTGCGCTGAGCCGGGTCCTGGATGTGCATGTACTCAACACCGACGGTGCGGCAGTACGAGTCACGAAGAATCTTGTAAATCTCGCGGAACTGAGCCTTCGACTTGCCGCCGAAGCCACCGGTCTTGAAGGTTCGGTCTAGGTCCCAAAGGCTTAGGCCGTGGTTCAAGATGTCTAGGTCAGGGTGCGAACGCTGACGGTACTCAAGTGGGTCGATGTCTGCCATCAGGTGACCACGAACGCGGTATGCGTTGATTAGCTCCTGAATACGAGTGTTCTTGCTGCGCTCGTCCGAGTCGTCGGTCTTAAAGTCAACTACCCAGCGAACTGGCTCGTAAGGAATTCGAAGGTCTGAGAAGATCTCGTCGTAGAAACCGCGAGCGCCAAGAAGTAGCTCGTGGATTTTCTTGAGGAACTCGCCAGAACCGGCGCCCTGAATGACTCGGTGGTCGTAGGTGCTGGTGAGAGTGATTACCTTGCTCACGCCAACCTTGGTTAGGTGGTCTTCGCTCATGCCCTGGAACTCGGCAGGGTAGTCGAGTGCTCCAGCACCGACGATGCAACCCTGACCCTTGGTTAGGCGAGGAACCGAGTGAACGGTACCGATACCACCAGGGTTGGTTAGCGAAACAGTGGTGCCGGCGTAGTCGCCAGCCTCAAGTTTGTTGTCGCGGGCCTTGCGCACGAGCGACTCATAGCCAGCCACGAACTCGGCGAAGTTCATCTTCTCGGCGCGCTTGATGTTAGGAACAACTAGTGCGCGGGTGCCGTCTTCCTTTGGAAGGTCGATGGCGATGCCGAGGTTGATGTGCGGTGGGGTAACCATCGCAGGCTTGTCGTCGATGATGTCGTAGTAGACGTTCTGGCTAGGGAACTCCTTGAGAGTCTTGATGATTGCCCAAGCCAAGATGTGGGTGAACGAAATTTTGCCACCGCGGGTGCGGGTTAGGTGCGAGTTGATGACAATTCGGTTGTCGATCAAAAGCTTTGCAGGGACGGCACGAACCGAGGTTGCGGTTGGAACCGTGAGCGATGCGTCCATGTTCGATGCGATCGCCTTGCTCATGCCCTTCAGCACGCTGACTACTGGCTCTTCGGACAGTTCTTCGGACACGGTCTCGATCCCGGCGGTAACCGGTGCCTGTGCAGGGATTGGGGTCGGCTTTGGCTCGATACGGGTGGTCTTCGCTACAACCGGAGCAGGTGCTGCTACAGGTGCCGGAGCAGCCACTGGGGCTGGAGTCACTGGCGCTGCGGTCGCTGCTGCGTCACCGCCTGGCAGGCCATGGTGCATGCGCTCCAAGATTGGCCACCATGCTTTGTCGACCGAATCTGGATTCTGCTTGTACTTCTCGTACATCTCTTCGACTAACCATTCGTTGGCGCCGAATTCTCCTTCTGCCTGCGAGTTTTCGCTTGATTCAGACAGCGTAACCACCTCTTCGTAGGGTTGAACGACCTTTACTAGCCTAATGGATTTGCTAGGTATGCTTGGGTTACATATGAATGACTGGCTGATGCTCGGTATTGGGGTGCTTTTAACCCTCACTACTGGCTTATTCGTCGCGAGTGAATTTTCCTTGGTCAACTTAGACAGAGCCGAACTCGAGGCGCGAGCCGAACGCGGAGAAAAACATCTCGGAGCAACGATTCGTGCGCTTCGTAAGACCAGCACCCACCTTTCCGGTGCTCAGCTCGGCATCACCCTAACCACCATGCTGACCGGCTTTCTGGCAGAGCCAGCGCTTACCTCATTACTCAAGCCAAGCCTGACCGGCTGGGGAGTGCCGGAAACTTCGGTGGAGCCAATTGCTCTCGCGGTTGGCATGTTTATCGCGACCCTGTTTTCGACTCTGATCGGTGAACTCGTGCCTAAGAAGTTGGCGCTTACCCACCCACTTGGAACCAGTCGTTTCGTAGTTCGCTTCCAGCTTGTGTTCACCTGGGTAACCGGCTGGATGATCGTTCTCCTTAACAACGTTGGTAACGCGATTGTTCGTTTATTCGGCATCGAACCCAAGGAAGAACTCAGTTCCTCTCGAACCGCGGACGAACTGACTTCGATGGTTCGCCGTTCTGCCCAAATGGGTGCACTGGACGCCCAGACTGCGACCCTGCTAACCAAGACCTTGGCACTAAGTCAGCTCACGGCTGCCGATGTCATGACTCCGCGCCCGCGCATGTACACCGTAGATCGCGAAGAGACGGTTGCCGATCTTGTTTCGCTAACCAACCGAACCGGCCACTCCCGTTTCCCGGTGATCGATGGCGACAGCGACAAGGTAATCGGCATTGCTCACGTAAAGCAGGCGGCAGCCGTGCCACGCGAAAGGCGCGAAGAAGTTCCGGTTGGAGCCATCACTGTTGAGGCAATGCGCGTTCCCGAGACAATGGGTCTAGAAGCGCTAATGGTTGAGCTTCGTTCCAAGGGGCTACAGCTAGCAATCGTCGTGGATGAGTACGGCGGCACCGCGGGTCTGGTAACTCTAGAAGATTTGGTTGAAGAACTTGTTGGTGAATTAGACGATGAGCACGACCGCGCCAAGGCTGGCTTCACCAGAGGTACCGGCCAGTCTGTGCTTTTCCCAGGCATGACCCGACCAGACGAGCTAGCTGAGATGGCAATCAAGGTTCCAGATGACGGTGCATACGAAACCGTCGGTGGTTTTGTAATGAGCGCAATCGGTCGCATTCCGCAAAAGGGCGACACGATTCGAATTGAAAACGGCACTCTCACCGTTGAGCGCATGGACGGTCGGCGCGTTGACCGAATTCGCTTCACCCCAGATGAGGTGGTGAACGATGACTGATCCAACTGCAGGTCTTTGGGCTTTCCTCTTCCTACTTCTTGGAAACGGCTTCTTCGTTGGCGCCGAGTTCGCACTTATTTCAGCCAAGCGTGCACAGATTGAACCGCGCGCAGAAGCCGGCAGTCGCCCAGCGCAACTAACTATCAAGGGCATGGAAAAGGTTTCACTACTGCTTGCCACCGCGCAGCTTGGTGTGACCATCTGTAGCCTGCTCATCCTGTTAATCGTTGAGCCGAGCATTCACCACCTGCTCGAAGGTCCACTTACTTCAGCTGGCCTCAGCGAAGAAGCAACCGTATCGGTCGCGTTCGCAATCACGCTCATCCTGGTTTCTTTCCTACACGTAGTCATCGGTGAAATGGTTCCAAAGAACATTTCGTTCTCCATTCCAGAACGCGCCGCGCTCGTCTTAGTTCCGATTCTTTACGGCCTGGCTCTATTGGTGAAGCCAATCGTGATTGCTCTCAATGCCACGGCGAACGGTATCTTGCGAATCTTTGGCGTGAAAGCGAAAGACGAAGCCAGCAGCACCTTCACCCTCGATCAGGTGGAAGACATTGTTGAACACTCGACTCGCGAAGGTGTGCTCAGTGACGCCTCTGGAACCATCAGCAACACCTTTGAGTTCACCGAAAAGAAGGTCAAAGACGTTGCCATCAAGTTGAGTGATGTGGTCTCATTCCCAGATGAAATCACTCCTCGCGAGATCGAGATCGCGGTCTCAAAGCACGGATTCTCACGCTATCCACTAACCGATGACGAAGGTGACCTAGTTGGTTACCTCCACCTCAAAGATGTTCTAGATCTGGACCTCGACGAAATGGACCAGCCGGTTCCAACCAAGCGAATCCGCAGTCTAATTTCACTTCCTTCGAGCATGGAACTGGAAGACGCACTAGCTAGCATGAAGCGCGTTCACGCCCATCTAGCTCGCGTTTTCAACCGGGGCGGCAAAGTTGTTGGGGTTATCTTCCTTGAAGATATCCTCGAAGAGCTGGTTGGCGAAGTTCAAGACGCCACCAAACGCGACTAAATAATCGCGCGACCAAACTGTTTCGGCTGGTAGTCCAACGTTTCACCAAGTTCTTTCGCCGCGCGTAGTGCCCAGTAGGGGTCACCCAGAGACGCGCGACCAACCATGATCACATCGACGATTCCGCCTTGCAGAATCTCCTCAGCTTGGGTGCCTGTGGTGATCATGCCAACCGCAGAAACCGGGGCGTCAACCTTCGAGCCAACGGTTTCGGCGAATTGCACTTGGTAACCAGGACCAACCTGAACGGGTGCGGTTCCGATGATTCCGCCCGATGAGATGTCGAAGAAATCAGCGCCGGCGTCCAAGCACCACTGAGCCACGGTTGCGGTCTCCTCTGGAGTCCAGCCGTTTTCCATCCAGTCGCTAGCGGAGAAGCGAACGGCAACAGGGTAGTCATCGCCAACGGCATTGCGTACGGCAATCACGGTTTCAACCAGTAGGCGGGCGCGATTCTCCAGCGAACCGCCATATTTGTCGTCTCGGTCATTGGTCAGAGGAGAGAGGAACTGGTGCATGAGATAACCGTGTGCGGCGTGAATTTCGACCAGGTCGAAGCCGGCGGCAACCGCATACTTTGCAGCCTGAGCGAAGTCGCCTGAAACACCAGCGAGTTCCGAAATATCCAAGCGGCGAGGGGCTTCGTAGTGCTCGAACGGGCGGTCGGTTGATGAGACCGTCTGCCAACCGCCTTCCGAAGGCGGAACCGTTCCCGTACCTGACCAGTCGCTGTTTGAAGACCCCTTGCGTCCGGCGTGTGCCAGTTGAATGCCGATCTTGCCACCGAATTCGTGAACCGAATCCACAACCGACTTCCAAGCGTCAGAGTGCTCCTGTGACCAGATTCCAGCACACCAAGGTGAGATGCGGCCGATCGGGGTAACCGCAGTAGCCTCAACGATAATCATGCCTGCGCCACCGATTGCCCACTCCGTGTAGTGAACTCGATGCCAGCTTCCGGCGAGGCCGTCCTTGTTTTCGCACGCGTACTGGCACATTGGTGGAATCCAAACGCGATTGCGCACGGTCAGGTTACGAATGGAAATTGGCTCGAAAAGCTTGCTCATACCTCTAGCCTAGAACCGTGCTACCGAACCGTTTACAGAAGTACCTAAAAACTCCAACCACCAGCGATGACAAATATGCTCGCGGTGTGGTTGGTTTCATAACCGGTTCTGAAAATTATCCCGGCGCTGCGCTTCTCGGTGTCACCGCTGCCATCCGAACCGGAATCGGGTTGGTTCGTTACCTCGGTCCTGAATCTTTGCAGAACCTGATTCTTGAAAATAGGCCGGAAGTTGTTTGCATTCCCGGACGAGTGAATGCCTGGGTGCTGGGTTCAGGTGTTCCCGCTAGCGAAGTAAACCGATTAGAAGATGCCTTCGAATCTGAAGCTCCGAAAATCTTGGACGCCGGAGCCCTAGAAACTTGTAATTTCGAAACTCTTAACGGAACCGCGATTCTCACCCCTCACGCTGGTGAAGCCGCGGCTCTGCTTAGCCGCATCGACGAACAAATTGATCGAAAAGTCGTAGAAAGCGATCCGGAAGCAATTGCCCTCAAACTCGCTCACCTAACCGGCCAGACCGTGTGCCTGAAAGGCAACATCACATTTGTCGCGAACGAACACGGGGAAGTGGTTTCGGTTGGGCCAAACCCGAGCGACCTGGCCACGGCTGGCACCGGCGATGTTCTCGCTGGAATCATGGGAGCACTACTCGCCGCTCATAGTGACGACTTCGACTCTCTAGACATCGCCCAAACCGCAGTGCTGATTCATACCGAAGCGGCCAGGCGCCTTAGCGTAAGTGGACCGATTGCCGCACTGGACCTTGCCGACCAAGTGAGAACTGTTGTTGCCGATTGGCGAACTTAAGAATCGAGCAATTGCTTGAGCAGCGGACCCACGATATCCATCTCAATGAGGAATCCATCGTGACCAAATTCACTGTCGATGACATGTAGCTCACCGCCAACCAGTTCTCCGCCGATGTTCTCGGCAATAACCTGTTGGCCTGAGAGCGGGAAGAGTCGGTCGGTTGAGATTCCAACCACTAAGGACTTCGCCTTGATCTGCTTTAGCGCCTTCTCAACGCCGTCGCGATCGCGGCCGACATCGTGGGAGTTCATGGCGTTGACCAGTGTGATGTAGCTGTTCGCGTCGAAGCGGCGAGTGAACTTGTTGCCGTGGAAATCTAGGTAACTTTCAACGGCGAAGCGTCCCTCTCCACCTAGCGGGTTTTTGCTACTCTGCCAGGTTCGCTCGAAGCGCTCGTTGAGCTCGTGCGGGGAGCGGTAGTTGAGTAGGGCCATGCGGCGCGCTAGAGCCAGGCCTCGGTGAGGTCCGTTACCAGGTTTGGCGTCGTAGTAGTCGCCGCCGGCAAAGTTAGGGTCGATTTCAATCGCTTCAATTTGAACCGAGTTGAGTGCGATTTGGTCGGCTGTGGAAACCGGAGGAGCGGCGATGATCGCAACTCGGTCAACTGCATCTGGGAACATGATTGCCCACTCGATCGTGTGCATGCCACCCATCGAGCCACCGATGATGCTGTGCCACTTCTGGATGCCGATTA
>JBEGRZ010000027.1:0-14212 GCA_041180115.1 Actinomycetota bacterium | reverse complement strand
CTGGCGAACTTGGCGCATTTGGTGCGGACCAGGTCAGCATTCAGCTTTCCGCTTATCCTGGCGCCGCGCCTCGACCTTTGGGTAAGGGTGCTTCGGGTGGTGAACTCAGCCGAATCATGTTAGCTATCGAGGTTGTCTTGGCAAGTAGCCACGAGGCGCCTACTTTCATTTTTGATGAGGTTGACGCAGGGGTCGGCGGCGCCGCAGCCATCGAAGTTGGCCGGAGGCTTGCAAACCTGGCTAAGTTCGCACAGGTAATCGTGGTCACTCACCTAGGTCAAGTGGCGGCCTTCGCCTCTAAACACCTCAGAGTTTTGAAAACCGTTGACGATTCCTACACGGCTTCCGACGTGGTCACGCTTGAAGACGAAGCCAGAATTGAAGAAATTGCGCGCATGCTCAGCGGCATGGGGGAGAGCGACACGGCAAAAGCGAGCGCTCGCGAATTGGTCGAGCGGGCCTCAGCGTTGATAAACTATTAATCCATGGCAGACACTTCAAACCATGGCAATGTACGTCACATATTCGTGACTGGAGGTGTTGCCTCCTCACTCGGTAAAGGCCTTACTGCCGCGAGTCTCGGAAATCTTCTAACCGCACGCGGTCTTCGCGTGGTCATGCAGAAGCTAGACCCCTATCTCAACGTTGACCCAGGCACGATGAACCCGTTCCAACACGGTGAAGTGTTCGTAACCGAGGATGGCGCCGAAACCGATCTAGACATCGGTCACTACGAGCGTTTCCTAGACATCGAGTTGGCGCAATCTGCCAACGTCACCACCGGTCAGATTTACTCTCGCGTGATTTCTCGTGAGCGTGCCGGTGAGTACCTCGGCGACACCGTCCAGGTAATTCCACACATCACCGACGAAATTCAGCGACGTATGCGTCTACAGGCCACCGAGTCGCCAACCCCGGATGTAATCATCACCGAAATCGGTGGAACCGTTGGCGACATCGAGTCGCAGCCATTCCTGGAGGCTGCCCGTCAGCTTCGTCACCAGGTTGGCCGCGATAACGTGTTCTTCGTTCACGTTTCGCTGGTTCCATACATCGGCCCATCGGGTGAGTTGAAGACTAAACCGACCCAGCACTCCGTTGCAATGCTGCGCAGCCTCGGTATTCAGCCTGACGCCATTGTGCTTCGTAGCGACCGCGAGCTTCCTGAGGGCATCAAGAAGAAGATCGCTCTGATGTGTGACGTTGACTACGAAGCGGTAATTAACGCCGCTGACGCCTCGAGCATCTACGACATTCCAACCGTGCTTAACAGTCAGGGCCTCGATTCCTACATCGCCAAGCGAATCTCGCTGAAGGTGAATGATGTTGATTGGTCTCGTTGGAATGCCGTCCTAGACGCAGTTCACAACCCAAAGCACGAGGTAAAGATTGCTCTGGTTGGTAAGTACATTGACCTACCAGACGCCTACCTTTCGGTGACCGAGGCGCTTCGTGCCGGTGCCTTCGCAAACCAGACCAAGCTTCACATCAAGTGGGTTCCTTCGGACCTCTGTGAGACACCTGAGGGTGCCAAGGAGCAACTCGGTGACGTTGATGGCATCTGTGTTCCTGGTGGCTTCGGTGTTCGCGGTATCGAGGGCAAGCTAGGTGCACTCAAGTTCGCACGTGAGCAGCAGATTCCAACCCTTGGCCTTTGCCTAGGTCTTCAGTGCATGGTGATCGAGTATGCCCGTAACGAGGCCGGTCTTGAAGGCGCTTCGTCGACCGAGTTCGATGAAAACGCCAAGTATCCGGTTATCGCAACCATGGCCGAACAGGTAGACATCTTAAAGTCTGGCGACATGGGTGGAACCATGCGTCTAGGTACCTACGATGCCAAACTTGCCGACGGTTCGATTGTCGCGGAAGTTTACGGATCCACCCTTGTCAACGAACGTCACCGTCACCGCTACGAGGTCAACAACCAGTACCGCGACCAGATTGGCGCGGCCGGTCTCGTATTCTCCGGTACCAGTCCAGACGGTCACCTGGTTGAGTTCGTGGAGCTTCCTCGCGAGGTTCACCCTTACTACGTTGCTACCCAGGCTCACCCTGAGTTCAAGTCGCGCCCAACTAAGGCTCACCCGTTGTTCAACGGGCTGGTTTCGGCAGCGCTAAAGCGTCAAGAGGCTTCCCGCCTGTTTGATGTCTCTTAGAAGGCAGATCGACTCCTACCTCCGACATCTCACGGTTGAGCGGGGAATGGCTAAGAACACCTTGGCCGCCTACGCTCGGGACCTGGCTCGTTACGAAACCTTTTTGACCGATGGTGGAATTAGCGATGCCAAGGAAATCACCAAGGCTCAGGTTTCTGAGTTTGGTGAGCAGTTGGTTACCAAATACGGCCTCAAGGCTACTTCCGTGGCTAGAGTACTTTCCGGCGTGCGGGGACTCCACAAATTTTGGTTGATGGAGCAAGTTACCGTTGGTGATGTAGCGGCTGCCATCAAACCGCCCACAGCTCCAAAGCGATTACCGAAGGCAATCAGTCTGCAAGATGTGGAAAAGCTCTTGGACGCTGCTGGACCAGAGGCTGGCGACGAATCCGGACTCGCATACGACCAGATCAAGGTTCGTGACCGTGCTTTGCTTGAACTTCTCTATGCCACCGGCGGTCGCGTGAGTGAAATTGTGAACTTGGACCTAGATGACCTGGTTGATGAAACGATGCTTCGCCTGTTTGGCAAAGGTGGCAAGGAGCGCATCGTCCCGGTTGGTTCCTATGCCAGAAAGGCTCTTGAGACCTACCGGGTTCGCGTGCGTCCGGCGCTCGCGGCCGCAGGTAAAGGCACTCCAGCGGTTTTCCTCAACCAGCGTGGCGGTCGACTAAGCCGGCAATCAGCCTGGCAAATCATCGTCGATGCTGCTGACAAGGCTGGTCTTACCGCCCACGTTTCACCTCACACTCTGCGGCACTCGTTCGCAACCCACCTTTTGGAGGGTGGAGCGGATGTCCGTGTGGTGCAGGAGCTGCTGGGGCACTCATCTGTTGCCACCACGCAGATCTACACTTTGATTACCGTTGACGCGCTTCGAGAGATGTACTGGTCCGCACACCCGCGCGCAAATCGGTAGGCTAGTAGGGTATACCCAAGCACCGAAAGGGGGAGACCATGGCCGATAAAAAAACCGACAACCGTTTTCCGAAGCCTAAGCCGCTGACCAGCCATGGTCCGGCTCGCATCATCGCGATGTGTAACCAGAAGGGTGGAGTGGGTAAGACCACCACCTCGATCAACCTAGGTGCTTCGCTAAATGAATATGGCCGCAAGGTTCTGTTGGTCGACTTCGACCCACAGGGCGCACTTTCGGCAGGATTAGGCATCCTCGCGCACGACGGCCTTACCATCTTTGATCTGATGCAGAACGAAGATCTAAACCCTCACGACGCAATTCGCAAGACCAGCACCCCAGACTTAGACGTGATCGCCGCCAACATTGATCTATCGGCAGCGGAAATGAACTTGGTTACCGAGTTTGACCGCGAAAAGATTTTGAAGCGAATCCTGCGTAAGGTTCAAGATGATTACGACGTGATCATCGTTGACTGCCAGCCATCGCTAGGTCTACTGACCGTGAATGCACTTACCGCGGCTCACGGCGTGATGATTCCGCTCGCCTGTGAGTTCTTCGCGCTTCGCGGTGTGGCCATTCTTGAGAACATCATCAAGAAGGTTCAGCGCAGCCTAAACGAGACCCTGGTCATCGACGGCGTACTGGCCACGATGTACGACTCCCGAACACACCACTCGCGTGAGGTTATGGAACTACTTCGTGAGAACTTTGGAGACAAGGTTTTCAAGAGCGTAATTTCCAGAACCGTAAAGTTCCCAGACGCCACTCGCGTTGCCGAGCCAATTACTTCATACGCTCCAAGTTCCGAGGCTGCAGAGGCCTATCGAACCGTTGCCAGAGAACTGATTTCTCGTGGCGGAGCGCCTTAACGAGGATCTGGCCGAAACTAAGTCCGGGTTTGCGGTCAGCCTTGGCAATTTTGACGGGCCGTTCGACCTGCTCCTTAGCCTGATCTCTAAGCACGAGGTCGACATCACCGAAGTTTCGCTATCCAAGGTCACCGACGAATTCATTCAGTACCTAAAACAGCTCGACTCCGAAGAAGAGTTAGACCAGGCCTCCGAATTCATCGTTATCGCTGCCACGCTGCTCGATCTCAAGATTGCCGGGCTATTGCCTAAGGGCGAAGTTGTTGACGCCGAAGATGTAGCTCTGCTCGAAGCCAGAGACCTGCTATTCGCTCGTCTGCTTCAGTACAAGGCGTTCAAGGAAATCGCGGCCTGGTTTGGCCACGGCTTCAACCTCGAATCGTCCAGGCTTCCACGCGACGTTCGTATGGAGGAGCGCTTCCGCGATCAAAAGCCAGAATTGGTTTGGAACATCACTCTGGCAGAGTTTGGAAATCTCGCTGCCGAGACCCTGACACCGAAGGAAATTCCTGCGGTTGGTCTAACTCACCTGCATGCCTCACGCGTGAGCATTCGCGAGCAGGCTGCCATTGTGGTCACCACATTGCGCAAAGCTGGCAAGTCGTCATTCTTTGAACTAATTCGCGAGGTCAAGGACCGCGCGGTTGTTGTGGCTCGATTCTTAGCCATTCTTGAGCTTTACCGTCTCGCCGCGATTAGCTTCGAGCAGGAAACCCCGCTGGGCGATCTACAGCTGACCTGGCGAGCCGAAACTTTCAACGAAGAACAACTAGCAGCGCTTGGAGCCGACTATGACGACTGAGAACCAGACTGAGATGAAGATTCTGCAGGACGACCTGCACGCTGCCGTCGAGAGCATTCTGATGATCACCGACGCACCTATCTCGCTGGTTGCACTTGCCACCGCGCTGGAACAGCCGGTGAATGTGGTTCGCGACATCGTCCTAGAAATCCAGGCCGACTTCAACGGACAAAACGGCGGACGCGTACGTGGTTTTGAACTTCGCGAGGTTGGTGGCGGATGGCGCCTCTACGTGCGCTCAGACTTCGACTGGGCGGTCAAGATGTTCGTTGCCAACGAAAACCCGACCAAACTTTCTCAGGCCGCTCTGGAGACACTGGCGGTGATTGCCTACAAGCAGCCAATCAGCCGTGGCCAGGTTGCCTCGATTCGTGCCGTGAACGTTGACTCGGTCGTAAAGACCCTGCTCAGTCGAGGCCTAATCACCGAGCTTTACACCGATTCCGAGACCGGTGCCGTGCACTTTGGAACCAGCGACCTAATGCTGGAACTACTCGGAATCAACTCGCTGGACGAGCTACCGCCGCTCAGCCCACACCTACCGGATGCGAACAGTGACTTTGAACTCAACTAACGAACAAGTACGACTACAAAAGGCGCTGGCTGCAGCCGGTGTCGCGTCTCGACGCGCCTGCGAGGATCTAATCGTCCAAGGGCAGGTCAAAGTCAACGGCAAGTTGGTCCAAGAACTCGGAACCAGAATTGATGTCGAAAACGACAAGGTGACCGTTCGCGGTGTGCCTGTGGTATTCGATACCGGCCGTGTCTACCTGGCGCTCAACAAGCCAAAGGGAGTAATCAGCACAATGGCCGATGAGGAAGGGCGCCCTGACCTTTCCGAGTTCGTCCTAGACTACGACCGCGTGTTCAACGTTGGACGTCTCGATGGTGAGACCACGGGTCTGATTCTGCTCACCAACGACGGCGATCTGGCCAATAAGCTTTCGCACCCGAAGTTCGGAGTGGAGAAGACCTACATCGCAAAGATTGTCGGCATCGCCGATGAAACCTTGCTGCACAAACTAAACAGTGGTTTCGAACTCGAGGACGGCTTCATCAAAGCCGACCGCGCCAAGATTATCGACGCATCAAAGGGACACAGCCTGATTGAGGTTGTGCTTCACTCCGGACGAAACCGTATTGTTCGTCGCATGTTCGAACACATCGGTTATCCGGTGGTCGACCTAGTTCGCAAGCAGTTCGGGCCGATCCACCTGGGTGGTCTGAAACTAGGCCACGTCCGTCAGTTGAGTAAACTTGAAATCGGTGCGCTCCTGAAGTTTGCAGAAGGCGCGAAGGCGCGTGCACCGAGGCCAAAAGACAAAGCACAGGCAAAGAAAAGGCGTTAGCAATGATGAGAGCCATCCGTGGAGCTATTCAGCTCGATGTTGATGAGCGCGAACACCTGCTCAAGTCAACTGCCGAACTTCTTTCCAAGATTCTTCACGCCAACGACATCGACAATTCCAACCTGGTGTCGATCTTCTTCACGGCCACACCAGACATTCGTAGTGAATTCCCAGCGGTTGCCGCGCGTGAACTAGGACTTGGCGATGTGCCGCTGCTTTGCTTCGTGGAGATGGATGTTGCGGGCGCACTTCCTAGAACCATTCGCGTGATGGTCAACGCCGAGATCGACAAGGCTCGTGGCGAGATCCAGCACGTTTATCTTCGTGGTGCCACGGCACTGCGTCAGGACCTAGCCCAGTGAGCGGCAGGGTTCAGGGAAACGTACGCATTGTTGGAACCGGTCTTATCGGCACCAGCATTGGTTTAGCCCTTTCCAAGCAAGGGAGTTCGGTCTCCCTCCAAGATGCTTCTCCGGCCAATGAACGCCTAGCTGCCGATTACGGCGCTGGTCAGGTTGCTAAGGGTAGTGAATCGCCAGAGCTGATTGTCGTCTGTGTTCCACCAGATGTAACCGCTCGCGTAATCGCAGCCGAATTGAAGGCCTACCCTGAAGCGATCGTCACCGATGTGGCTTCAGTGAAGTCACGCATCCTTGATGAACTTGCAGCCTCTGGTGCCGATCTTGCCCGCTACATCGGTTCGCACCCGATGGCTGGTCGTGAACGTGGTGGCGCTGCCAGTGGTCGCGCTGACATCTTCATCGGTCGCCCATGGGTGATTGCCACACATTCATTGGCTTCTGGTTCTGCCATGAAGTTGGTCGAGGAACTGGCGCTTGATTTGGGTTCAACTCCAATTCGCATGACTCCGGCCGAACACGACCGGGCGGTGGCTTTGGTTTCGCATGTGCCTCAGTTGGTTTCTTCGCTTCTGGCCGCCCGTTTGGTTGGTGCCAGCGGCGTTGAGCTAGCAGGACAGGGTTTGCGCGATACCACCAGAATTGCCGCCTCGGATCCAAAACTTTGGGTGCAGATTCTCGGTGCAAACGCATCCGAGATTGTTGGACTGCTGCGTGATTACCGCGACGATTTAGATCGAGTAATCGGCGCTCTCTCCGATGTTGATGCCAGTGGTTCGCTAAGCACCATCGATCAGGCGATAGCCAACGGAAATCGCGGTGTGGAGCAGTTACCTGGAAAGCACGGTTCCAAGCGCTCGCAACTGGCTAACTTCATCGTTGTCATTGAAGACCGTCCTGGTGAACTAGCCAGACTGTTCAACGAAATCACCGAGATTGGGATTAACGTTGAAGACCTCAAGCTTGAGCACAACCCCGGCGCGCAGCTCGGTATGGTCGAACTTTCAGTAGACCCGAGCCAGGCGCAGAAACTTCAGGATGATCTGACTACTCGTGGTTGGAGGTTTGCCTAATGGTTACCATCGTTGCAATCGACGGACCGGCCGGTTCGGGCAAATCGAGCGTTTCCAAGGCTGCCGCTCGTCGTCTAGGTTTTGGCTACCTGGATACCGGTGCTGCCTATCGAGCTCTTTCTTGGGCCGTGACTAATGGCAAACTTGAACCACCAACCGAGGCAGGTTTCGCAGGGTTCGACTATGAGATTTCACTGGATCCAGACAACTTCTGGGTTCGAAGCTTCGGGGTGGATCTCACCGAGGCAATCCGTGAACCAGAGGTCGCTCAGAATGTTTCAGTCGTGGCAGGTGTCCTCGCTGTTCGAGCGTGGATGAAGGACTTCACCCGCGAGCTAGCTCTAGGTGCCGCGCTTCCTGGAGTGGTCATCGAAGGCCGCGACATCACCACGGTTGTGTTCCCAGATGCAGATGTGCGAATCCTGTTGACCGCTAGCGAAGAGGTTCGACTAGAGCGACGTGCGGGGGAGTTGAGCCCAGAAGCCCTGGCTACTCTGCGCCAGCAGGTGCTCGACCGTGATGCCAAAGATTCGAAAGTCGTTGACTTCATGAATGCGGCCCCTGGGGTTACCCTCGTGGACACCACGGATCTAAACTTTGAACAGTCAATTCAGGCTGTCGTAGACCTTGTAGAAGGAAGTATCAAATGAGCGACGAGTTCGACAAGGACCTAGATCCGGCATTCATCGAGAAACTATCAAGCATGAGCGATGCCGATGCCGATGCCCGCGCCACCTCGCTTCGTGCGGGGCTCGATGACTACGAGCTGGAGAGTGAAGACCTCGATGTTTTGAGCGACAACTTCGGTTTCCTAATCGAAGAAGAAGATGAAGGGCCGCTACCGGTTCTGGCAATTGTCGGTCGTCCGAACGTTGGAAAGTCTGCGCTAGTAAACCGTATTCTGGGACGCCGCGAGGCTGTTGTCGAAGATAAGCCTGGTGTGACCCGTGACCGCGTCTCCTACAAAGCCGAATGGGCTGGTCGCAAGTTCACCCTGGTTGACACCGGAGGTTGGGAACCGAACGCCAAGGGAATCGACAAGTCCGTTGCCGAACAGGCCGAGATTGCCATCGAGCTAGCCGACGCGGTGCTATTCGTGGTTGATGCAACCGTTGGCGCTACCTCTACCGATGAGCGCGTGGTCCGCTTGCTTCGTGCTTCTGGCAAGCCGGTCATTTTGGTTGGCAACAAGATTGATGACGCACACCAGGACCCAGAAGTGGCAGCACTTTGGTCACTAGGTCTTGGCGAGCCTATGCCGGTTTCAGCGCTTCACGGTCGCGGTGTAGCAGACATGCTCGACCGAGCTCTGGATGCACTGCCTAGGGTTTCCGCAGTTGCCCAGATCGAAGTTGGTGGCCCGCGCCGCGTTGCTCTAATCGGTCGTCCGAACGTTGGAAAGTCATCGCTACTGAACAAAGCCGTTGGCGCCGAGCGTGCTGTGGTCAACGACTTGGCTGGTACCACTCGTGACCCAATTGATGAGCAGGTGACCATCGCAGGCAAGGTTTGGCGTTTTGTGGACACCGCAGGTATCCGTAAGAAGAAGCACATGAACCAGGGCGCAGACTTCTACGCCTCGCTTCGCACCCAGGCCGCCCTTGAACGTGCCGAGGTTGCCGTTGTGTTATTCGATGTCACCCAGCCGATTTCGGAAGCTGACATCCGCATCGTAGACATGGCTCTCGAGTCTGGGCGCGCGCTCGTCCTCGCTTTCAACAAGTGGGACGAACTCGATGACGACCGCCGACGATACCTAGAACGTGAGATCGAGCAGCAATTGGCTCACGTTGAGTGGGCGCCGCGCGTAAACATTTCTGCCAAGACCGGCCGCCACATCGAGAAGCTGGTTCCGGCTCTCGAGGTTGCGTTGGATTCATGGGACATGCGAATTCAGACCGGTAAGTTCAACGCATTCCTGCAGGAACTAACCATGGAATTCCCGCACCCGGTTCGAGGCGGAAAACAGCCCCGCATCCTGTTCGGAACTCAGGCTGCGGTCCGTCCTCCGAAGTTTGTTCTGTTCACGACCGGATTTATTGAAGAAGGTTATCGCCGATTCATTCAGCGACGACTTCGTGAGACCTACGGCTTCGAAGGAACACCGATCGAGATCGGCATGCGTGTTCGAGAGAAGCGTAAGCGCGTCTAACAAGACGCAAACGGGCTGTAGCGCAGCTTGGTAGCGCACTTGTCTGGGGGACAAGGGGTCGCAGGTTCAAATCCTGTCAGTCCGACAAAATGAGGAGGTTAGTGGAATGAGTGAGCAGTCCATCTGGGCGCAGCTTCGCACCATCCCTAACCTGCTCAGTCTGCTGCGCTTGGCGCTGGTGCCGGTTTTCCTCTGGCTGATTCTTGGCAAAAATCCGGGTATTGCATTTATGGTGCTGGTGATCGCCTCGATTACCGATTACCTTGATGGCTACTTTGCCAGAAAGTTAAACCAGACCACGCGAATCGGTGCGCTACTCGACCCAGCCGCCGACCGCCTCTACATTTTTGCCACATTGGTTGGTCTTGCCTACACCGCGAGCATTCCGTTTTGGTTGCCGATCGTAGTCATTGCCAGAGATGTGCTACTCGCATGCACGATTCCTATGTTGGCCAGTAAGAACTACGGTCCACTGCCAGTTCATTTTCTTGGCAAGGCTGGAACCTTTGCACTGCTTTACGCGTTCCCACTTTTGTTGCTAGCCGACTGGTGGCAGGCGGCTGAGTTGTTCATTTTACCGATTGCTTGGGCCTTTGCTCTCTGGGGTGTCGGGCTCTATTGGTATGCCGGCTACCTGTATTTGAAGCAGGTATGGCAGCTGGTTTTTCGCAAGGCAATTTAACGCTAGATTAGATAAATCATGACCTACCCAAACGACCCTAAAGACGCTAAGTCAGGCGACGTAACGTCGACTCAAGCGTTCTCGGAGGACCTCCTAGAGGACCTGAAGGATGGTTTGGATGCCGAGGAGCTGGCGGCCGTTGCTGCGCTGCCGGAGGGTTCGGCACTGCTAATTGTGAAGCGTGGTCCAAGCGATGGTTCTCGCTTCCTTCTAGATGTCGATGTCACCACCGCGGGTCGTCACCCAAATGCCGAAATCTTCCTGGACGACGTTACTGTTTCACGCAAGCACGCAGAGTTCCGCCGAGTCGGTAACGGCTTCACCGTGGTTGACTTGGCTTCTCTAAATGGAACCTATCTAAACGGCTCACGCGTTGACACGGGTGCTTTGCACGACGGCGACGAAGTGCAGGTCGGTAAGTTCAAGCTCACCTTCTACTCCGCTTCGGCGAATCGAGCGTAATCGTGGTGGCTAGACCCACCTCGCTCTCTTCCGCGAGGTCATCAAAACTTTTTACCATCGGCCGCGTACTTGGTCTACTCGAGGCTGACTTCCCTGAGTTGTCTCCATCGAAGCTTCGCTTCTTGGAGGAGCAGGGTTTGGTTTCGCCTCAGCGCACCGACTCTGGTTACCGCAAGTTCACCGAGGAAGATGTTGACCGCCTTCGCATCATCCTTGAATTGCAGCGCGACCAGTATCTGCCGTTGAAGGTCATTCGCAAGTATCTAGACGATCTGGATGCCGGTAAGAAGCCTTCGCTTCCATCTTCTGGCAACCACATGTCACTGCGCTCGAAACCAGGCAAGAACTACACTGAACTCGATCTGATTGCCGAAACTGGAATCACTCCAGCCCTTATTTCGGACGCCCGCGAGGTTGGCCTTATCGGTTCCGGAACCTTCACTGCAAACGACATCTCGATTGCCCGCGCCATTGTGCAGCTTCAGCGTTTTGGTATTGCGCCTAGACATCTTCGGGGTCTCAAGGCGGCTGCCGACCGTGAGATTGGCATCATCGAGGGTGTTGTGGCTCCTGTTCTAGCCAAGAATGAAACCGGTTCCCGCTCGAGGGCAGCCCACTTCGCAGCTGAAATTGAGGCCCAGTTTGCTGCCATTCGTAGCGAGCTAATTCACTCCGTCGTCGACAAAATCGACTCTTGATTCTTCGCGCGACACGCCGAAGATATTAATTAACGCTGTACTCGATATATTTGCCACCAAAATTAAACCTAAGGTTGAAGGTGAAGGAGGAAAGATGACCGAGCAGAACAGCTTTGACTTTGGCGACAGTGGCCAGGATCTTCTCTTCACCGATGGTCTTCCGACCAGCGCACCCAACACTGGCTACAGCGGTAACGCTTCAGCATCCGCAGCCGGCATCAGCTACCGCCAGCTCGACTACTGGGACCGCACCGGTCTGGTGCAGCCTTCGGTTCGCGGCGCGGCAGGTTCGGGTACTCAACGTCTTTACGCTTTCCGCGACATTCTTGTCTTGAAGCTAGTGAAGCGACTGCTCGACACCGGTGTATCGCTACAGCAGATTCGTATTGCGATCAACCAGCTTCGAGCATCTGGAATTAACGATCTCGCCAAGACCACTCTGATGTCTGATGGTGTCAAGGTCTACATGTGTAACAGCGGGGAAGAGGTCATCGACCTGCTCGACCGCGGGCACGGTGTATTTGGAATTGCTGTTGGCCGAGTGCTCAAGGAAGTCGAAGCTACGCTTTCGACTCTTGTTCCGAGTTCTCTGGACCAGTTGGACGATCTTGCTCAGCGACGTCAGTCGCGTCAAGCTGCTGTGTAGCCTCGGCATCGTCAATAGCCTCTAGCTTCAAAACCTCATCAAGACCCTGCCCGCGCATTATGCGGTTCAGGCGAAGCACCTTTCGGCTGCTCTTGGTTAGCTTTTCACCCGGCTTCTGGCCCATTGACTGGAGAGCCAGCTCCAAAACCTTGTCGAACTCGCCAGCAATCTCAATTGCCGATTCTCCCGGCCAACCGTGGATTGGACGACCGGCGCCTTGTGCCTGCTGTAAAACTGTTCGCTCTTCAATTACGGGAGGAAGTATGCGGTCGCCGTACTTTTCGCGAAGTTCGGAGACGCGGAAGTCACCCTCGCTGGATTGCGGGCGGAAACGGTTGATCAGGATGCCGAGCACCTGAAGGCGGTCTACCAGGCCCTTTTTGAGTTCGTCTAGGGCGGCGGTGGTGCGATCTGCACCAACCACTGAGAACAGGGAAGGCTCGCTAACGATAATTACGCGGTCACTGGCAACCCAAGCAGTACGCGTAAGGCCGTTTACCGAAGGGGGAGTATCAATGATGCAGAGGTCGTATTCACGCTCTACCCGTGCCAGTGCCTGTTCGAGCTTCCAGATTTCACCGATAGTTGGTTCCGGAGCGTCAAAAGCCTGCACCTTAGGGCTACCGACCATGACGTCGATCTTGCCCGCGTGTAGTTTCGTCCAGGTACTTTCGACAATCGAACGGTGTGCCACCGAGTGCCTAGGGTTTGCAAGCACATCGGCGATGGACTCGCGGAATTCTCCGATTGCACCAAGTCCGGTCGTGGCATCGCACTGTGGGTCAAGATCGACCACAAGGGTGCGAATTCCCTGTGCAAATGCAGCCGAAGCAAGCCCGAGGGCCACGGTAGTCTTACCGACACCGCCCTTGAGGGAGCTAACGCTTAAAACATGCACGACTAATAGGATACCTTTGCTATAGGACGTTTAGTTCTCGATGTTCGTCTATCCAAACTCCTGAGGTGGCAATGTTCAAAAAGATCCTGGTGGCTAACCGCGGCGAAATTGCAATTCGTGCTTTTCGTGCGGCGTATGAACTAGGTGCTCGCACCGTTGCAGTGTTCCCATATGAGGACCGCAATTCCAGCCACCGTCTGAAGGCCGATGAGGCTTACCAGATTGGATCAGAGGGACACCCGGTCAAGGCTTACCTCAGCGTCTCCGAAATCATCCGTGTAGCCAAGGAATCTGGGGCAGACGCCATCTACCCTGGTTACGGCTTCCTTTCGGAGAACCCAGAGCTGGCTCAGGCTGCCGCCGAGAACGGCATTACCTTCATCGGCCCAGGCTCTGACGTTTTGGAGATGGCTGGTAACAAGGTAAACGCCAAGGAAGCAGCAATCGCCGCCGGCGTACCCGTCCTAGCTTCTTCGCAGCAATCAGCCGATGTTGATCTCCTCGTGAAGGAAGCCGACAAGATCGGTTTCCCTATCTTCGTAAAGGCTGTAGCCGGTGGCGGTGGCCGCGGTATGCGCCGTGTAGAGAAGAAGGAAGACCTTCCAGCCGCGCTCGCCGAGGCTAGCCGTGAGGCCGAGAGCGCCTTTGGCGACCCTCGTGTGTTTCTGGAGCAGGCGGTACTGCGCCCTCGTCACATCGAGGTACAGATCCTTGCCGATGGTCAGGGCAACGTAGTTCACTTATTCGAACGCGACTGCTCGATTCAGCGACGCAACCAGAAGGTAGTGGAGATTGCTCCCGCACCGCTAATTACTGAAGAGCTTCGTCAGGAGCTTTACCGCGACGCCGTGGCATTCGCCACCAAGATCGGTTACAAAAACGCCGGAACCGTAGAGTTCCTGATTGACACCGTTGGTGCCAATGCTGGTAAGCACGTGTTCATTGAGATGAACCCACGTATTCAGGTAGAGCACACCGTAACCGAAGAGGTTACCGACATTGACCTGGTTCAGGCACAGATGCGAATTGCCGCAGGAGCCAGCCTGCCTGAACTTGGGCTAACCCAAGACAAGATCACCATGCACGGATTTGCGGTGCAGTGCCGCATCACCACCGAGAACCCAGCGCTTGGCTTCAAGCCTGACTC